>DATGCF010000211.1:0-2466 GCA_035312245.1 Desulfosalsimonadaceae bacterium | reverse complement strand
CATGCCGTGGACGGGTTCATGGCCCCGAAATCCGATGAATTAAACCAGGCGATCGCCCAGAAAGCCATAGAAATGATTTTTGAATGGCTGCCCCGGGCTTACAACGATGGCGATGACATGATGGCCCGGATGAAAATGCAGCAGGCGGCCATGATGGCGGGCATCCCGCTGGCAAACGGGGGGTCCGGCATCTCGCACGCCCTCGGCCATACCATCGGCGGCCTTTTCCACATCCACCACGGCATGATGGTCCTCCTATTTCTCTCCTATGAGCTCCAGATCTATTCAAAAACCACGGACCGGTATTTGAAGCTCTGCGATATGCTGGGGGTAAGGGACCGGCAGTCGGATGAAAACAGCCTCGCCGCCCTTGTGGAAAAGCTCCGGGAGCTCATGAAAGCCCTCAATCTGCCGGTTTCCCTGGCGGATGCCGGCGTTTCCCGGGCGGATCTGGACAAGCACATGGACTATATCCTGGCGCAGACGCCGACGGATCCGGCGTTTTATTTCGGCTGGTTCGATCTGACCCGCGAGCAGCTTCATGATGTGTTTATCAATGCCTATGACGGCACCCTGCTGGACATGAATTCCGACATCTGGAGGTAGCAATGAAAGGTTATTTCGGTAAATTTTTAAAGGTGGACCTGACGAATCAAAAAATCGAGGAACTGCCGGTTTCCGAAGCCGACCGGGCCGCCTATATCGGCGGGGCCGCCCTGGGCGCGCGGTTTGTCTACGATTATACGGAACCCGGAATGGACCCGCTGTCCCCGGACAATCCCCTCATATTTGCCACAGGCCCCTTTACGGGCTCAAACGTGCCCATGGTGAGCCGCGCCGTGGTGTGCGGCATATCGCCGGGCACCGGGTTGTGGGGCGAGGCAACCACCGGCGGCAAGTTCCCCCAGCGGCTGAAAGGCACGGGCTATGACGGCATCCTGATTACCGGAAAAGCGGAACATCCGGTCTACATAAACGTCACCGAAGACGGCGCGGAAATCCGGGATGCCGCCCATCTCTGGGGACAGGGCGACATCTACGAAACCCAGACGAAAATCAAGGCGGAAACCGGGGACCGCTCCTCCGTTGCCTGCATCGGAAAGGGTGGGGAAGCCCGGGTCAACTATTCAAATATTATGAACGACGAGGGCCGGGCGGCCGGCCGCTGCGGCATGGGGGCTTTGATGGGCGCCAAGAATTTAAAGGCCCTGTGCGTCTCCGGCCGGAAAAAGGCCAACCTTGCCAATCCGCAGCGGTTAAAAACCCATATCAGTGAGGCGCGGGACTGCATTAAAAACCATGCCAACACCAATGCCTACAAATTATACGGCACCAACCTGTACATGGATCTGGGCATGCGCCTGGGGGATGTGCCCACAAAGTATTACACCAAAAGCATTTTTCCGGCATCCAAGCTAAACGGCCCTGCCTTCCGGAACCGCTATCAGATGGTCAATTATGCCTGCGCGGGGTGCCCCATCGGATGCGGCCGGGTGATCAAAAATTTCAGCGAAGAGATTAAAACCGTGGACGGCCCGGAATATGAAACCGTGGCCGCGTTCGGCCCGCTTTGCCTGAATGATGATATCGATTCCGTGGTCCGGGCCAACCACCTGTGTAACCAGCACGGCATCGACACCATCTCCGCGGGCGCCTGCATCGCATTTGCCATGCACTTGTATGAAAAGGGCGTGCTTACAAAAGAATCCGCCGGCATGGAAATCAAATGGGGAGACAGTGCGGCGCTCTTATCGCTTTTGGAAATGATCATCAACCAGGAAGGCATCGGCAAGACCCTGGCCGGCGGGGTGAAGCAGATGGCCGAAGCATGGGGGATTGACCCGGAGGAGGCCGCCCACGTCAAAGGCCTGGAAATTCCCATGCACGATCCCCGGGCCTACCAGGGGGCGGCGCTGACCTATGCGGTGGGCCCGCGCGGCGCCTGCCATTTGAAGGGAAGTTTCTACAGCTTTGATGTGCCGGGAAATGAAATCGGCCTGGATCTGGGCATTACATTTACCGACAAAAACGATCCAAACCAGAAAGGCGCGTTTTCCGCAAAAGTTCTACATTTCTGCGAAATCTACAACAATTTTACGCTTTGCCAGTTCTCTCCCATACCGGCCGCCATGATCGCCCAGCTCCTATCCGACATCACCGGCACCGAATTTTCCGCCATGGACCTTCTGGATCTGGGGGAAAGGTCTCTTAACCTCAAGCGGGCGATCAACAACCGGCTCGGGGTGACGCGCGCGGATGACCGGATTCCGGCAATCGCTGCAAAAGCCCTGCCCGAGGGTGCCACCGCCGGCATCGAACCGGACATGGATCTCATGCTAAAGGATTTCTACAAAGTCTCCAACTGGGACTGGGAAACCGGAAAACCTGCTAAAAGCAAACTTGTTTCGCTCGGGCTGGAACAGGCGGCAAGCGACCTCTGGGGGTAAAGCCCCCGTCTTAATCTTA
>DATGCF010000210.1:0-17117 GCA_035312245.1 Desulfosalsimonadaceae bacterium | reverse complement strand
GAAGAAGCTGAAAAGCTACTGGATGGGGACGCCGATGAATAAGCATTTCTCAGAATCCGCTTTTTTGCCGCCAAATCAAACTTCCCGCTACCCCTTCCCGCCGCAGCAAACCTTGCCGGACGCCTTCTCAAACGCCTCCCGGCCTTCCCTGTAGGAAAACACAGAGAGCGCGATCGCCCCGATGGCATCGATGCCGCCAATCCCCGTCAACTCATAGCCGGTGCTTGCCAGCAAAAGAATAAATGATAGATACAGGCACGTTTTTGTGCACTCTGCATCGGCGAGAATGGCATCTGAGTCAAGCTGCCGGCCGACCCGGACCTTGAAATAAATCAGGGCCCACATCGTTAATATCGAAATCAGTGAAATGACGATGCCCCAGACGGTGGTTTCCGGTTGATGGCCGGTATACAGGTTAAAACCGGCTGTCACAACCAAGCCGGCCGCCAGAATAAAAAATGCGCTGCCGGTGATCCGAAGCGCAAGCTGTTCAAACCGATCCGGATTTTCATCCGGATGCCGCTGCATCCGCTTGACCATATGCCAGATGCCAATGCCTGAAATGACCTCGACAAACGAATCAAGACCGAATCCGAACAAGGAAAGGGTTTCACCGCCCAGGCCCAGCATCACCGATACCACGCCTTCAAGAAGATTATAGAAAACGGTGATCTGAGCGAGCAGGATTGCCTGCCGGTATAATTTTAACCTGTCTGATAACTGATTCATTGGGCCTCCCGAAATTCTCCCGAATAGTCATAGCCAGGTTTAAATATAGGACCGGTGGGGCGGGGCGCAACCCCCGCCCAAGCATTTATGGTCTTGTAAAAATCTCTTTATTCCTCCAGCGGGGGATTTTTGCAGAAAATAACGTTTTTATTCGTACTCGTTCTCGTTCTCGTAATCGGCTTTTAAATTCTCAGAGTACGAGTACGAGCACGAGAACCGTCCCGCTTGCGCGGGACTGAGTACGATCAGTTCCTTGGAAAAACCGCTAACCCCCGAAGGCCGCCGCCGGGATATCAACCACCGCGCTGCAGTTGGCCTCGATAGACGCCATTTTTCCCTGTGCAATAGGCAGCTGGGTTTGAATAAAATATTCAGCGGATTTGATCTGACCCTCGTAAAAAGCCGCGTTTTTATTTTTATTGATTTTCTCCAGCCGGGCCTCGCCCTCGGCATCGCCCAAAATCTTAGCCAGCTTTGGCGCGGCCACCGTAGCCCGCCACAAAAGCATCCACCCCATGACGACATCGCCCATGACGTTTAAAAAATCGGTGGCATAGGAAAACGCTACCTTAAAATCCGGCGACATGGCGGTTTTGCCAATATGCATGGCCACGCTGCCCAGCCGATTGCTCGATTCCTCGAGTCCGGCGGCCAGATCGGCCAACCCGTCGGTTTCTTTGGCTGTGGCGATGGTTTTCTGCATCTCGCCCAGAAAATTCAAAAACACCCCGCCCTTTTTCATGCCGAGCTTGCGCGCCAGAAGATCCATGGCCTGAATGCCGTTGGTGCCTTCATAGATGGAGTTGATTTTGGAATCGCGCATCAGGCGTTCCACCGGATAATCCCGGGTATAGCCGTATCCGCCATATGTCTGCATGGCCAGCACGGTGACCTCGAACCCGCGGTCCGTGCAGTAGGATTTAATCACCGGGGTAAGCAGGCTGATGTAGTCTTCCAGGTTCTGCTTTTCTTCTTCACTCTCCGCCAGCACCTGCTGATCAAAAAGGCTGGCAATGTAGTGGATAAAGCTTCGCATGCCTTCGGTATGGGCTTTCATCCACATGAGCATCCGCCGGACATCCGGATGTTTGATAATGGCCACGGATTCCGCATCCGGATTGAGGGCTTCAGCCAGATCCCGTCCCTGGACGCGCTCCCGCGCGTAATTTAAGGCATACAGATAGGCGTTTGAGGCATTAAAGAGCCCCAAGGCCCCGACCCCCAGCCGGGCCTCGTTCATCATATGAAACATCACCTTCATGCCTTTGTTCTCTTCACCTAAAAGCAGCCCCCGGCAGTTGCCCTTGCCCCCGAATGCCAGCTGGCAGGTGGGGCTGGCATGAATGCCCAGTTTCTCCTCAATTCCCGTGCAGACCACGTCATTGGGCGCGCCTAAAGATCCGTCCACATTGACCCAGACCTTCGGCACGATGAAAAGCGAAATCCCCTTGGTACCGGCGGGCGCCCCCTCAATCCGGGCCAGCACCGGATGGACGATATTTTCCGCCAGATCATGCTCACCGGCGGTGATAAATATTTTATTGCCGTTGATGGAATACGTGCCGTCATCATTTTTCACAGCAGTGGTGGTCAAGTTGCCGACGTCAGAGCCGGCCTCCGGCTCTGTCAGGACCATGGTACCGGTCCACTGGCCGGAATACATTTTACCCAGAAACATTTCCTTCTGCTTATCCGTGCCGAAAATTTCGATCATTTTGGCCGCCCCGTGGGTGGCATATCCGAATGCGCTGAAGGAAAAATCTGCGCCCACGATATACTCAGCCGCTGCCTGGGCGATGGAATGCGGCATTCCCTGCCCCCCGATTTCCGGATCCTCGGTCATGGCGATCCATTCGCCCTCGCGCATCAGCTTATAGGCGCGGTGAAAACTTTCCGGCACCTTCACCTGATTGTTCTCAAAAACCAGGCCCACCCGGTCGCCTTCCTCATTTAGCGGCAAGACCTCCTTGATGGCAAAATTCCTCGCCTCAGTAAGGATCATGTCAAACATCTTTCGGTTCATGTCGCTATAGCGCTCATGCTGCGTCAGGTTCTCAATTTCAAACTGCTCATAGAGCACAAAATCAATGTCCCGTCTGTCTGCAATCTGTTGTGCCATTGGTGTCTTCTCCTTCTGATTTTTTCAATTGAATAAACCCGGGTTGATAAAAATGGACTAATAAAAAAAGTGATATTAACGATGAATTTAAATAAAAGTCAACGTTAACGTTAAGTTCTGAATGAATTTCCGTGAAGGGCGCGTACGATGAAGCTGCTTGGAAGTATTCCCCCCGGGCCGTGCGTCCGGGACCGAGCCTATAAGTAATTAAAGGCACTGAGGCACTGAGGCACTGAGGCACTGAGCCTTTTTAAACCGTGAACTGTGAACTCAAAGGCATTTGGCGGATGCGCTATCGCTTATCCGCTCTACTAATTCCTACTCGTGCGCGTACTCGTGCGCGTAATCAGCTTTTAATTTTTTCGAGTACGATTACGAGTACGAGAACCGTCCCGCTTGCGCGGGACTGAGTCCGATTAAGTTCCGTGTCAGTATAAAGGTTTGATTTCATTAACCTAATACCTAATACCCAACACCTAAAACCCGTAAAGTTACTTAGAAGTATTCCTGCGGGGCGCAGAGGCACAAAAAAAGGAGGGAGGGGATTTCAGTTGGCCTATTATGAATCGCTGTCGTCGGCGGCCGGTCCTTTTTCAAATAGCTGAAAAATCCGGCGGACTTCGTGTTTGCCCACCGGTTTGGGGAGATATTCATTCATTCCGGCCTCGCGACAGGACTCGATCGTATGTTCCTCGACATCCGCCGTAAGTGCCACAATAAAAGTATCGGCGCAAGGCCCGCCGGATTCCCGGATGCGTCTGGAAATATCCATGCCATCGATTTCCGGCATCTGTAAGTCCATAAAGATGATGGGATACGCCTGATTTTGAGCCTTATCGAGTGCTTCCCGGCCGTTTTGCGCGGTATCCACGCGCACCCCCAGACCCTCTATCAGACCTTTTAAAACGGCGCGATTGGTCATATTATCTTCAACTACCAGCGCTGTGCCGGAGCAGGAAACCATGCCCGCATCCGCTTCGGCTTGGGCCGTATCGCCGGCTTTAGGCAGAACAACGGCAAAAGTAAATGAAGAACCCCGGCCCGGTTCGCTTTCCACCTGGATATCGCCCCGCATCAATCGGGCCAGCTTGCGGCTGATGGCCAGTCCCAGGCCCTTGCCGCCGTAGCGCTTCGACCCTTCATCCGCCGGCTGCTCGAATCGATCGAAAATCGTATCCAACCGATCCTTTGAGATACCGATGCCGGAATCTCTGACCGTGCATATCAGGCGCACATAATCGGGTTTATCCACTGACCGGCAATCCATACCGATTTCAACAAACCCCTTGTCCGTATATTTCAATGCATTGTGGACGAGATTTAACACAATCTGTTTGATCCGCTCCGCATCCCCTTTAAGTTCCGGACAGGACGACTGCCCAACGGCCAACCGGATATCCAGATTTTTGGCTTCCGGCAGGTTTTGCGCAACGGTCAGCACATCCTGCAAAATATCATTGGGGGAAAAATTAACAGTGGCCAACCTAAGCCGGTTAAGCTCAATCCGGGAAAGGTCCATGATGTCATCCATGATAAACTGCAGGCTGCGGCACGAGGACTTAACGACCTCAAGCCGGCTTTGCTGTTCCTTGCAGCTTACGGCATCCTTGATTAAATCCACCATGCCCGTGATGGTATTAAGCGGGGTGCGGAGTTCATAGCTCATATTGGCGACGAACTGGCTCTTCGCATTGTAGGCTTTTTTAAGCGCCGCCTCTGATTCCCGCAGCCTCTCAAGTGCCTCTTTAAGCTGGCGGCGCTCCCGTTCCCGCTCCGTGATATCCCGTATAATACCGACAGAGCCGGTGACCGCGCTGCCCTTCAGAATACCGGTAGCGCTGATTTCACCAAAAGAGACCAGTTGCCCCTCCCGAAAATTATTTTCCTGTTCGGGATTTCGGCTGACCAGGCGAATGCGAAGGTTCTGTGTGCGTCGGGGACCCCCTCGGCGCTCATTGACAAGCTTCGGCGGATCATTTTCAGCATCCGGCTGACCCCGGAATGTATCCAACACCGTCTGAAGCGAATGGGAATGGTAGTCTTCGGGTGCGATAATTCGGGTGATATGCTTTCCACTGAGTTCCTCCTGGCTGACCCCGAGCTCCTCAACGGTCTTATTGATATACTGGATGTAGCCGTCCATATCGATTTTATAGACAATATCCGGCAGGCTCTCAAGCAGTTCCAGGTGGTTGCGGCTTTCGGTCTCCATGATGATGCGGGCCTCCAATTCCTCCCAGGCCCGATTTAATGAATTGGTAAGGATATGCGGCTGTATCGGTTTCTCTATGAAATCGCGGATCCCGGCCTGCATGGCTGAAATAATGACTTCTTTTTCGTCATGGGCGGTCACCAAAATGCCGGAGACCGGGCTATGCATCTGCTTGGCCAGCTCAAATACATCCAGCCCGTTTCTTTCATCCACCGAATAATCAAGCAATAGCAGATCAAACGCTTCATTGTTCAAGGCATCCAGCGCCTCTCTACTGGAGCTGCAGGCGGCAATACGTGAAAAAAGGGGCATTTTTTCCGATGCCTCCTCTAGCATCCTTAGGGACACTGGATCATCATCCAAA
Organism: Desulfosalsimonadaceae bacterium; assembly: GCA_035312245.1. Classification (GTDB taxonomy): domain Bacteria; phylum Desulfobacterota; class Desulfobacteria; order Desulfobacterales; family Desulfosalsimonadaceae; genus M55B175. The sequence goes on along the minus strand of DATGCF010000210.1, from coordinate 11,693 downwards.
ATCAAAAGGTGCGGCTGATAAGTGGTATACGGCATAGGTTGAAAGCCAAATAAGAATTTTGGGAGTTATTTTCTCGTTATAACGAGTAATTACATGTCATCGCCTGGATGTCAATGGATTTAGACGATATCCACCAAAAAGACAGGGCATGAATAAAAAGGGACTTTTAAATATAGGGAATCTGATGTAAGGGGTAAGCCCAAATGCAATCAAACGAGAAAAAGGAGTCTGAATATGAATGTTAAGCTTGATACCAGCATGGGGGAAATCGAAGTTGAACTGTTTGCCGAAAAAGCGCCGAAAACGGTGGACAATTTTCTTCAATATGTAAAGTCCGGACACTATGACGGCACCCTGTTTCACCGGGTCATTGACGGCTTTATGATCCAGGGCGGGGGCATGACCCCGGACATGACGCAGAAACCCACCCAGCCGCCTATTGAAAATGAAGCGGATAATGGCCTGACAAACGAGGCCTATACGCTGGCCATGGCCCGCACGTCGGATCCCCATAGCGCCACCGCCCAGTTTTTTATTAATGTGAAAAACAACACATTTCTCAACCACAAGGACAAATCCCCCCAGGGATGGGGCTATACGGTATTCGGCAAAGTTGTTAAGGGGATTCCGGTGGTCAACAAAATCAAGGCCGTGCCCACCGGCAGAAAAGGCATGCATGATGATGTGCCGGTCACGCCGGTATTGATCAACAAAGCGACGGTGGTTTCGGAGCAAGGATAGACACGTGGCCGCTGGCGACCAAGCAATGTGGCCCCCCTATGCTTCAAACGGGTAAAAAGTGGTTAATGCCGCTACTCCGGCATTTTTGCAGAAAGTCCTTTGAGTCATAATCGTACTCGTGCTCGTACTCGTAATCGGCCTTTAAATTCCCGAGTACGAGTATGAGTACGAGTACGAGAACCGTCCCGCTCGCGCGGGAATGAGTACGAAAGGTTTGGTTTCACTTACCTTACACCTTATACCCTATACCTTAAACCCTTCAGTGATTTAAAAACTTTTCAGGCAGAGCCGCCTGAAGGTCTAAACTCCTCATGTCCCCCCATAGCCGACTGACACATTCTGCCCGTCCACGATTACCGGTACCTGGCGCTTGCCGCCCGAGACCTTGAGCATCTCATCCATCTTATCTTTATTGGCTTTTACATCGACATATTCATGCCCCTTATAGGCTTCACGAGCCCGCTGGGTATAGGGTCAACCGCTTTTACCATAGATAATCACCTTTTCCGTCATTTTCATACCTCCTTCTCATTTTCCAAAAGTTATAAATTTCTTCCAGCGTTTTTTTCAATTATAACTCAAAAAATAGCTTCTTACAAACATAGACGCCATCGCCACCAACGGGGTTCATCCTGCTTGCGAATACCTCTTGGCAACCGCTTCAGGGAAGAATATAGTGACAATTAAAAATTTAAGCGGTATGCATCCCTGTACACTAAACAATCGACGATAGGCATAGCCTGTGCCTTGGCCGACTCTTTTAAGGAAACCAGCATGCATGAAATGGGAATTGCCCTGCAAATTGTTGAAGTGACCCAGTCCTCGATACCTCCGGAAATGAAAGGTTCCCGGGTAGAGAAAATTAACCTTAAAATCGGCAAACTGGCGGCTGTCGTACCGGAGAACCTGAATCTTTGCATGGAGGTGGCCGCCAAAGACACGCCGCTGAAAGGTGCGGAAATTCATATTGATGAAATTCCGGTTATTGCCAAATGTCGCGCATGCGGCCATCAATGGGAAGTGGAGGAAGCAGTTTACATATGCCCGGAATGCAAAAGTGTAGAATTGGATATTATTTCCGGAAATGAACTAAACGTGGTTTCAATCGACATTGCGGAGTGAGGCGGGGGGGAGTAAGAGTAAGAGTAAGAGTAAGACGGGGTTGACGGGGTTAAGACGGAATGTTTACCGGGTCAGGTCGCCTGGACTTTGCGGGTATATGGGGTATTCAGCCTTTCCAGCTCATCCAGGACCATCTGAATGGCCGGCTCAATCCGTTCCTTGATGGTGGGGGTCAAGTCAACGCTGAGAGAATCAATGTCCTCCGGCTCAACGCCCAGCACAACCGTTTCCGGCACCTCATCAACTGCCTGGCAGAGCGTCAGGGTCTCCAGAAAATCAATCTGGTGAAGAGAATTTTTAGCGCGAACCCGCTCGGGTATCGCCTCACCGGTTAATCGATAGAAGTCCCCGGGGGCCCCCCCGTTGCGAACCGCATCTACCACAATCAGGTGATCGGCTTCAGCGATGACGCCAAGGAGATTCAGCCCCAGCACCCCGCCATCCACCACGGACACATTTTCCGGAAACTCATACTGCTCTTCCAGTGCCTCGATCACACGGACGCCAAACCCCTCATCCGTCATCAGAATACTGCCCACGCCCATGATTACAATATGCGATTCAGCCATATCCTTCCCGTCTTACTTTAAAATTTAATCTTAATCTGCCCCCTCGGTCCCCCTTTTAAAAGGGGGACCGAAAAGGTATAAAGTTGAAAAAATTTAAGTCGCCCGAACCTGATAAACCTCGTTGGAATCCGGATCGATCACATGGATGCCGCAGGCAATGCAGGGATCAAAGGAGTGCACGGTTCGCAGCAGTTCCAACGGTTTTTTGGGATCAGCGATCGGGGTGCCAATCAAAGACTCCTCGACCGGTCCGAGCGCTCCTTTGGCGCAGCGCGGCCCGAAATTCCAGGTGGAGGGCACCACATACTGATAATTGGCAATTTTCTTGTCTTTGATTTTGATCCAGTGCCCCAGTGCGCCCCGGGGTACGTCGTTTAATCCGTATCCCATGGCTTCATCCGGCATTTCGTATTTCTGGTAGACCTTTTTATCGCCCCGGCCCACGTTCTCCACCAGTTCATTGATCCAGCCGTTCATAGCCTCGCCGATGATCAGAGTTTCAATGCCACGGGCGGCGGTTCGGCCAAGGGTTGAGAAAAGCGCGCTTGCCGGAACGTCAAGCTTTTTCAAAACCGCATCCACGTTTTCTTTGACCTCAGGCTGACCTTTGGCATAGGCCACCAGGACCCGGGCCAGGGGCCCGACCTCGCAGGATAAATCCTCATATCGCGGGGCCTTGAACCAGGTGTACTTCCCTTCCATATCATAATCGCCGGGAACCGGTTTGGTTTCGCCTTCATAGGGATGCTTGGGGCTGCCGTCCGCATACCAACCATGAGTCACATGCTCGGTCACCTTTTTCTGATCGGCACCCTGTGGATTTTTCAAATCCCTGTCTTTGATGAGCCCGCGCGGCATCAGATAGCTCTCCGGCTCCTTGCCGTTCTGGGCAAAATCGCCCCAGGCCAGGAAATTAGTGGTCCCGCCGATACCGCCCCAGTCTTTGTAAAAGGAGGCAACCGCCAGCAGATCCGGAATATACACGTTTTTCACGAAATCCTGGGATTCCTGCCAGATATACTTGAACTCAATGATCCGGTCCGCAGTCAGATCCTTGATCGAGGAAACTCCGCCCACGACCAGGGACTGCGGATGGGGGTTCTTGCCGCCGAAAATCGCATGCAGCTGGGCGGTTTTGGCTTGGAGCCGGAGCGCTTCAAGGTAGTTGGCCGAGGCCATCAGATTGGCCTCGGGCGGCAGTTTATACGCACTGTGACCCCAGTAGGCATTATTCAGAATGCCCAGCTGACCGCTTTCCACAAAGGTTTTCAGCCGGTCCTGGACACCTTTGTAATAGGTGGTGCCGCCCCAGGGCGCATTGGAAAGGTTATTGGCCAGCTTGGCCGTCTTCTGGGGGTCGGCTTTTAATGCGGATACCACATCCACCCAGTCAAGCGCGTGCAGATGATAGAAGTGAACGATATGGTCGTGCATGAACTGGGCCCCGTGCAGCAGCCGGCGCACCAGCTTTGCATTTTCCGGGATATCAATGCCAATAGCATCTTCTACCGCGCGGACCGAGGTCAAGGCATGGACATAGGTACAAACCCCGCAGGACCGCTGGACGAAATGATGGGCATCCCGCGGATCCCGTCCCTGAAGAATAATTTCAATTCCCCGGAAAAGCTGGCCCGAACTCCAGGCGTTTTTAACTTTTCCGTCCTCAACCTCCACGTCGATTTTTAGATGACCCTCAAGCCGGGTCATTGGATCAATGGTAATTCGCTTACTCATAGCATTCCCTCTCTATAGAAACGGGTTGTAATTTTTGATAACCGTTTTTTACATGGGTTCATAAAACGGCGACAGGGTGTCCCAGAAATTCGGCTCACTGCAGCCGATACAGGGATGCCCGGCCTGCACCGGCCAACTGGTGCCGTTGTTATATTTAGCTGTCGGACAATTATTATAGGTCATGGGCCCGCGGCAGCCAAGCTCATACAGACACCAACCCATTTCTGCTTCCGGGGATCCGATGGATGGGGCGAATTCCCCCATTTCAAAATGGGAACGCCGCGGACATTGATCATGGACGGTTTTACCATAAGCAAACAGCGGACGGCCCACAGAATCGAGCTTCGGAAGCTTGTTAAACAACAGATAGTTGGCAACAGTCCCCACCATGTTGATGGGATTCGGCGGACAGCCGGGAAGATGGATAATTTCGGTTCGCTTTAAATTAAGCGCCTCTTTTACGCCTTTAAATCCGCCCGGATTGGGGGCCGCTGATTGGACCCCGCCGTAGCACGCGCACTGGCCGATGGCAATCGTCGCCTTGGCTTTGGGAACGACATCCTTAGCCACTTCCAGAAACGTCCGGCCGCCAATTTTGCCATATACGCCGCCGTCTTTCGTGCTGATCGCGCCCTCGCATACACAGATAAACTCGCCTTTATATTTCTTGAGGGCTTCCTGGAGGTTTTCTTCTGCCTGATGGCCGGCGGCCGCCATAATGGTTTCATGATATTCGATACTCAGGATTTCAAGCACTAATTCATCCACCCAGGGATACATCGTCCGCAAAACTGCTTCCGTACATCCGGTGCATTCGGCGAAATGAAGCCAGATGACCGGAGTTCGTTGTTTGGGAGCGGCAAACACATTGGCCACTTTGGTGACATATGAAGCCGACAGCCCCATTGTTGCGGTCAGAAACGTACAGAACTTCATAAAGTCCCGACGCGTGACCCCTTTCTTCTCTAATCGTTCGTAAAACTCTTCCTGTTTCTTTTCTTTTTCATCCATTGACCCTCTCCTTTCATCTGTCAGGCAACATTGCATTTAACATACATGCCTAAAACACCCCTTTATAAATAAAGAAAACCGTATCAGCAGATCCGCGGCAGCTGTTCGCCGGTCAGCATATCGATGATGCGTTCTCCGCCGATAGCAGTTTCCATTATGACTTTTCCGGAATGATCCGGCACCACCTCGCCAATAATGCAAGCATCCTTTCCCAAGGGATCCGTTTGAATAAGATTTAACAGGGTTTCTGCGTGATCACCGTTGACAAAAGCAAGCAGTTTGCCTTCATTCGCGACATAAAGCGGATCGAAGCCCAATAATTCGCAGATGCCGGCCACACTGTCTTTCACTGGTATTTGATCTTCATAAATACGAATGCCGGTTTCCGCGTGAAGCGCAATCTCATTCAATGCGGTCCCGACACCCCCGCGCGTCGGATCTCTGAGCACATGAATATCCGGGTATGTATCAAGCATCCGGCCGACCAAAAGATTTAACGCCGCACTGTCGCTTTCAATCGGGGATTCGAATTCAAGCCCCTCCCGTCTGGATAACACTGCCATGCCATGGTCGGCGATGGTGCCGCTTAATATAATTTTGTCGCCGGGCCGGGCATTGGCGGCCGATATTCGCACACCTTCCGGAATCAATCCGATACCGGATGTATTGATAAAAATTTTATCTGCAGCCCCTTGCGCGACGACTTTGGTATCCCCGGTGACAATCTGGACGCCGGCGGCTTTGGCGGCCATTCCCATGGATTTCAGAATTTTTTCCAAATCAGCTTTTGGAAATCCCGCCTCAATAATCATGCCCGCGCTTAAATAGAGCGGAATGGCCCCACACATGGCCACATCATTGACTGTGCCGTTCACGGCCAGATCACCGATATTGCCCCCTGGAAAAAAAATCGGCTCAACAGTGTAAGAATCCGTAGAAAAGGCTATCCGGCAGCCCTGAATATCCAATGTGGCGCCGTCTTCCATACCGGCGAGAACCGGGTTGTCAAATACCGGGAGCATCAGTTCAGCGATCAAATCATTTGAAAGCTTACCGCCACTGCCATGATCCAAAAGAATTCTAGTTTGATCCATAAAATTGGGCTTCAGTCGTGGTACTTATAATAGGCCGCGCAGGTGCCTTCGCTTGAGACCATGCAGGGGCCTACCGGATTCATGGGCGTACATTTCGTCTTGTAAAGCGGGCATTGCGGGGGCGTCAATTTCCCGGTAAGAATCTCCCCGCAGGCGCACCCCTTGGGGGGCAGCGCGTCCGGCACATCCGGATCAAAGTGCGCTTTGGCATCAAACCCCGCATATTCAGGGCGAAATTGCAGTCCGCTGCCGGCAATCGTTCCGATTCCCCGCCATGCGGTATCACAGGGTTCAAACACCGAATACATGATCTTTGTCGCCTCTGTATTGCCGGCTTCAGTAACTGCCCGTGGATAATCGTTTTCCAGCCGTGGCGAACCGGCATTAATCATCTCTGTGAGGTTTAATACTGCCTGAAGGATATCCACCGGCTCAAAGCCGGTAATCACGCAGGGAATACGATATTTATCGAAAAATTTGCCATACGCTTTCGTGCCGATGATGACAGAAACATGACCGGGCAGCAAAAACCCGTCAATCCGGCTGAGCTCCCGGTTCATCAGGGCCTCAAGCGCCGGCGGCATCAGTTTATGGGCGGAATAGACAAAATAGTTCGAAACGCCGGCTTTTTTCGCGGCCAAAACCGAGGCGGCAATGGTCGGGGCGGTGGTCTCAAATCCGATGCCCAGGAAAATGACATCCTTGTCCGGGTTTTGCCGGGCAATATTGATCGCATCAAAGGTGGAATAGACGATCCGGATGTCTCGTCCGTCGGCCTGTTCTTTCTGAAGGGAGGAGAAGGTGCCCGGCACCCGGATCAAATCCCCAAAGGTCGCAATAATCGCATTTTCTTGGGCGGCCAGGGCGATTGCCGTGTCAATTTCTTTCTGATCGGTGACGCAGACCGGGCATCCGGGACCTGAAATCAGGGAGACATTTGCTGGGAGCACGGTGCGTATACCGTTTCTAAAAATAGAAACCGTATGGGTACCGCATACTTCCATGATGCGGATATCCCGATGGCTGATTGCTGCGATCTGCTCGATAATTTTCCGGGAAAGCCGGCTATCCCTGTATTCCTGAATATATTTCATCTGAATATGATAAGCCCGTTAAAGAAAGATCACTTTGATAATCAGTGTTTAATCCTATAACACAAGATTCTTTTGAATAAAACCATAAAATTACCAATCCCCAATAATTATCCGGTGCTTTCGGCGGCCACCACCGCCTGCCCCAGGGAGATGCCGCCGTCATTGGCCGGTACCCGGCGCTGGGTAAAGACTTGGAACCCTTTCCGCTCAAGCCCATGGATCAACCCCTGAAGCAGCAGGGCATTCTGGAAAACCCCGCCGCTTAAGACCACCCGGTTCAGTCCGGTTTCACTGCGCATCCGGTCGCAGAGGCCCGTATACATCCGCATCAGGCTTAAATGAAACTTTGTACTGATCTCACCTTGCCCCACCCCGTTTTCCAAGTCTTTCACAATGCCGGCAATTATCGGGCGTACGGAAATTTCCCTTACATGATTGGCAGTCAGATCATACCCATAGAGATCATGGGCACTTAAATAATTAATCTCCTCGTGCGCAAGCAACTCAAGCGCCATGGCCGCCTGCCCCTCAAAACTTACCTCATCACGAAGGCCCAAAATGGCCGCCACCCCATCAAACAGCCGTCCCAGACTTGAGGTTTCCGGAGAATTGATGCGTTTTACGATCATCTCTTTGATGAGGCGGATCTTATTGGCCGGCTTGATTTTGAAAACCGGGAGATCCAGGTTGTTAAAATCTTCGCCGAACGTATCGAAGAGATAGCTCACCGCCATCCGCCACGGCTCTTTAATCGCCGCCGCCCCGCCCGGCATGGGAACATAGGCCAAATGAAGCGGCCGTTGAAAACCCGCCAGATCGGCGATTAAAACTTCGCCGCCCCATATTCGGCCGTCGGTGCCGTAGCCGGTGCCGTCGAAGGAGAGCCCGATCACCGGCCCCTCAATGCCATGCTCCGCCATGCAGCTCACAATATGGGCATGGTGGTGCTGGACCGGGACCAGCGTCGAATTTCTCTGCTCCAGGGCATATTGGGTGCTCAAATACCCGGGATGCATGTCATAGGCGATAATCTCCGGATCAATGTCCAAAATCCGCTTCATGTGAGAAATGGTCTTTTTGAAAAAATCAAACGCCTTGATATTTTCCAGATCCCCGATGTGCTGGCTCAAGAACGCCTGGTTGGCCTTGGTCAGGCACACGGTGTTTTTAAGCTCCGCCCCGCAGGCAAGAATGGGCGGCATGGATTTATTCAGGAATATGGGAGTTGGCACGTAGCCCCGGGACCGGCGGATAAATCGGGCCGCGCCTCCGGTATGGCGCATGATCGAGTCATCGCTTCTCAAATAGATATCCCGGTTATGCATCAGAAAATAGTCGGCAATATGAGAAAGCCGGTCAAACGCCTCGTCATTGTCAATGGCAATCGGCTCTTCGCTTAAATTGGCGCTGGTCATGACCAGGGCGGTGAACCCATTGGCGAGCAGCAGATAATGAAGCGGCGTGTAGGGCAGCATCACACCGAAATACCGGTTCTCCGGGGAAACCGCTGCGGAGATGCCATGGCCGGCCCGTTTTTTCAAAAAAACAATGGGCCGCTGGGGCGAAGTGAGCATCCTTTCTTCATCATCTCCAACCTGCGCATACTGCCTAATGCTTTTCAAATCAAGGGACATCAGGGCGAACGGTTTTTCCGCGCGGTGCTTTCGCTGCCTTAGCGCACGCACCGCCTCGTGGTTCTCGGCGTCAACGGCCAGATGATACCCGCCTAACCCTTTAATCGCAACAATACCGCCCCTGCGCAAAAGGCGGGCAGTTTCCGCGATGGGGTCGCTGGCCGGCATTTCCGCCTTCTCGCTATCAAACAGCCGCACCTGTGGCCCGCAAACCGGGCAGGCGTTTGGCTGGGCATGAAACCGACGGTTTTCCGGATCATCATATTCCGCCTGGCAGGCCGCGCACATTTTAAAGTGCTTCATGGATGTATTGGGCCGGTCATAGGGAATATCATCGATAATCGTGTATCTGGGCCCGCAGTTGGTGCAGTTGATAAACGGATACAGGTACCGGCGGTCGTTCGGATCAAAGAGTTCCGCCAGACAGTCCGAGCAGATGGAAATATCCGGGGAGATCAGGGTTGATCGGACGGCACCGGCCTCGCTTTTGGCAATAGTGAAATCCGTACAATTCTCACTCGGTGTGGAGCGGCTGGAAATATCAGTGATCTGAGCCAGCGGCGGGGCCTTGGCGGATATATCCGCTATAAACGCTTCAATCTTTGCCGGGTCGCCTTCCGCATGGATGGTCACCCCTGAGGCGGTGTTGGCGACTCGGCCGTTTAATGCATGCCTTCGGGCCAGCTGGTAAATGAACGGCCGAAAGCCGACCCCTTGGACGATGCCGGCGATGTCAATTCTTCGGGGACCCGAACCACCGGCTGCCCGGGCCGCCATACTCCTATCAAAGTTGGTTTTCATGAAAAACTACAGAATAGAAATTTTGCGGCAAGGTCTGCTTTCCCGAACCGATTTTACTGGCTGTTTTCCGTATCTGAAAAAAATGCTTCGCGGAGCAGCTTTAAGGATTCCTGTGCGGATTGTTCATCCAGTTTCTGGATGACAAAACCCGCATGTACGATCACGTAATCCCCTACCCGGGCATCCGCGACAAGCATCAGGCTGGCCTGCCGCCGGACGCCTTCGACATCAATGGTTGCAATGTTGGAGGCCGTGTCTATATCAATAATTTTGGAAGGAATCGCCAAGCACATAAATCAATTCAGTCTTCTCAAGTATTTAAAAGGTTTAAAAAAAAGGCTGCGGTGCAAATACGGTTTTGGGAATCCGGACTTTTTATTGATCCGTTTAAAAGATCAGCGTTCATAACTTTAACACATGATATGCATATTTAAAGTCTTTTTTTGATGCCTATGGCCGCATGAGGGTCACGGCAATCTGCCCGCCAAAACAGATATCCACATCACTGCCCGCCGCCCGTGGCCGGTCGTGAATGCTCCCCGAATAATAATACATATCTGAATTATTGAGAAAAACATAGTCGTGCGGCTGCTTTTCAAGCCCGCAGAATTGATGCTTCAGCAAAATCTCATAATTTAGGGGATGGGGAAGATTGATATTCCAGTACTGCCCGAGACCCACGCCTTTTTCCATAATTACCGGCAAAAACTGGCAAGCATGGTATTGAGTTACCGACCAGTCAATCGTCTGATCTCTGGCTATATATTGGGAGATCGCTATCGCCTTTCGCCCCAGAATGGCGGCCTCCCGGGCTGCGCCTACCGTCCCGGACGGGTAAACATCGGTCCCCAGGTTGGCGCCTGGATTAATGCCTGATATCAGCCATTCCGCATCCGGGGCAAACACTTTGAGCCCCAGGCGGGCGCAGTCTGCCGGAGACCCCTGGACGATGTATTTATCGGCGCTTACCTTTTTCGCATAAACTCCGTCTTTCAGGGTGATGCTATGCCCAACGCCGGACTGCGGGGCTTCCGGCGCTACAATGAGCACCTCGCCGAGCGGTTTTACCGCCTGGTAAAGCGCCTCCAACCCTGGCGCATCATGGCCGTCATCATTGGTTATAACGATTTTCATGTAAAAAACCTATCCAGTTTATAGGTCAGTAATTTGCCCCCCCGGTCACTCCAGACAGGAAGCCGAATCCTCCCCGATAATCAGCCGCCTTTTAATCTGCTGATACTCGCTTTCGTCAATATCACCGGCATTTTTTAGATCAGACAACGCTTCCAAGGAGCTGATCGTACTCAGTCCCGCGCGAGCGGGACGGTTCTCGTACTCTTAATCGTGCTCGGGGGATTTAAAGGCCGATTACGAGTACGAGTACGAGAAAGCGTACGAATCATAAGTTACTATCGACGCCATCATAAAAAAAACCCCGCCGGCACAAGGGGTCAATGCCGACGGGGGTTTTAGAGGTTGGTTGGATTGTTGCGAAGGTTACAATGCCTTAGCCTTCATATTTAAGTTAACTGCTGGTCCATGGTTGTCAATAGAAGAAGAAATCTTTTTTTAAAATAAGGATTCCGCTTCTCCTTCTAAGTAACTTAACGGTATAAGGGTATCGGGTATAAGGCGTAAGGTCAATGAAACCGAACATTTATCCTTTAAATAGTTCACGGTTCACAGTTTACGGTTCACGGTTCACAGTTTAATGTTATACAAACTTAGTGCCTCAGTGCCTTCAGGCTGAAATACGGGCCTCTGCTCTTTTGAGCATCGGCAGGTAAACCGTCCGTTCGGCCGGCACCAGTTCGATATTATTTTTCACGCATTGATAGGCGCACTGACCGCAGCCAATGCACCGGTCCGGATCCAGGACCGAGCGCTTATCCT
>DATGCF010000209.1:0-3241 GCA_035312245.1 Desulfosalsimonadaceae bacterium | reverse complement strand
CCGGATCAGATGGTGCCGGGCTGCCTGGTCCGTGACCTTCGGGCGGCTGACATTGCTCAGGCGGTTTTTTTTAACGGCGGGGAGGCAGCCACCCACCGCCTGGTGGGGAATCTTGAAGCCTTCTATGAAGATGACCGGCCGGACAGGTGGCAGGCCGTGGCCGCAGTTTCCATTACATTGATTGATATCGAGAAAAGAAGCATTGCCGAACAGATCTGCTTTCAGAAAACCTATACGATCGAAAAACCCTGTGAAGCAAACACCCCGGCCGCATTTGTGGATGCCATGAGCAAAGCCGTGGCTCAAATCTCTGAAACGGCCATCACGGATATCTACAATGCATTGTCATCCCTGTAGCACCTGGTCAATTACCGACTGCAGTTTTTCAATGGAATACGGCTTGGTAATAATCCCTTTGAACCCGTAGGCCTTATAATGAGCCAGCACCGGATCACCAGAGTACCCGCTTGAGACAATGGCCTTGGCCTGAGCATCAATCGCGAGCAGCGACTTTATGGTTTCCGCCCCGCCCATCCCCCCTGGAACGGTTAAGTCCATAATCACCGCGTCAAACGGCTTGCCGGCGCTCATGGCCTGCTTATACTTTTCCAGGGCGGCGCTGCCTTCCGGGGCGGTTTCCACCGCATAACCGATTGCCCCCAGCATATCAGCGGCCACCTGTCGAATCGCGGCCTCATCATCCATTACCAGGATTTTTCCGGTTTGAATGCTCGCAAACTCCTTGGTTTCGCCCCCCGCCGTTGCAAGCGAAACCGCCTCTTCAGAGGCCGGCAGGTAGAGCGTAAATGTCGTCCCCCTGCCGGGCTCAGAATCCACGCTGATATGGCCGCCATGTTTTTCGATAATTGAATAAACGGTAGCCAGTCCCAACCCATTGCCCGCCTTCTTGGTCGTATAATATGGATCAAATATGCGTTTTTGATGCTTTTGGTCGATGCCGATGCCCTCATCCCGGAGGGTCACCCGGATATATTTGCCCGGCTCTAATTTTCGGGCATCGGTATGCTCGACTTCGGCATTTTCCATGGTGATATAAAAATGGCCGCCATTGGGCATAGCCTGATTGGCGTTTATCGTCAGATTGGAAAAAACCTGTTGCATCTGCCCCTTATCCACATGGGCCAACCAAAGCGCATCGGCAAAACTGAAAACCGGCTTCACATTACTGCCGGAAAGATCGAACAAAACGATCTCCTCAACAAAGCGATCCAGTTTGGCATCCTCCTTGACTGGATCGCCGCCTTTGGAAAAGGTCAAAAGCTGATTGGCCAGGCTGGAGGCCCGGTTCATGGATTTTTCCGCTTCTCTAAGGGATTTGTAGGCCGGATGGCCCTTTTCCAGATGCAATCTGGCAATTGTAATACTGCCGAATAAACCGGTAAGGATGTTGTTGAAATCATGGGCGACGCCGCCGGCCAATGTGCCGATGCTTTTGAGCTTATCCATCTTCTGAAGTTCAGCCTGACTCTTCTTGCGCTCTGTTATGTCTGTATGCACGCAGACCAGCGCCACCACTTGCCCCTCTCTTTCCACAGGATAGGCCCGGAGAAAAATATCACGCGCCTGATTGTCTTTACCATACATGACCGCTTCGCCGGTCCATTCCTTTCCCGCCGTCATGGTTTCAAAAATCTCCCGTCCGACTCTCTCGTTAACAAAAAGCCGGGCTGGCGGGTCATCCTCGATATCCCCGAACATGTCATCAAATGTCTTATTCTGATAAAAGGACCTTCCCGCCGGCGTAAACATGCCAATGGCATCGCTTGAGGCGTCCATGGCTTTCTTGAAATCCTTGATTGACCGTTCCGCATGCCGGGACCGGATCAACCCAAAGCTCACTCCGAAAAGGGCCATGAGCAAAAGTCCGAACGCGGCCACCGCAGACCAGATCAGCTTCTTATTTTCATCATAAAAAGAAACCGGTTTATTTAATATCTCAGCCCGCGGCGGAATTTTGGCCAGTGAGATGCCGTGGCGTTTTAATTGCCGGTAGTCAAGCTGAAGCTGGGTGGGAGATTCAAAGTCAACGGGAATCGACGCGGGGTCTGCCCCGTTTAAAACCGCCAACACTTTCTGGCCCGCTTCATAGCCCTGATCAAAACCAGACGTCAGGTATCCGCCGACCATGCCAAAGCCAAAGCTAAAATCCCACACGCAGTAAACAGGTACACGGGCATGCCTGGAAACCAGCTCGGCTCCTTCGTCATATTCCAGAAACTCATCATTTTTATCGCGAAAAAACAGAGTAAAAAGCACAATCGTGCCTTTATCCAGGTTGTCGAGATATGCGACCAATTCGTCCACACTCACATCATAAAGCAGCTCCAGATTACAAATCTCATGTGCCCGCGCCTTGCGGAACCTTCGAACCTCCTCTTGAATCCGCCGGCCGGTGGTTGTGTTGTCCGTGATAACGACAACTTTACCGCAGTCCGGATGAAGCTGCCGGATCAAAGAGAAGTTCGCTTCGATATCTGCCTGCTCATTGACGCCGGTGATATTCTGAATGCCGGCCAACCGATCTTTTTGCAGGTAATTAACCCCGCAGAAAACAATCGGAGTGGCGCCAAAAATTTCCCCCCGGTCTTCGCAGACAAAATTAAAGGCATTGTCATCTGAGACAATCACCGTGTTGTAGTTATGGCGGGCGTGCTTTAGGCGCAAAACCCGGGTCAGTAAATCCTGATAAACCGCACCGAACTGACGCTTGGTATCCATATAGTCAATGTGAAGCTCTGCTTGGCTTGCTTTCATCGCTTCCTGCACACCGCGGGTGATTTCATCGGTCCAAAGGAAACCCATGTGATAGGAATTTAGGAGAAGGACATTCTTTGAAACCTCTTGGGCATAAGCGGAGCCGGCAATGATCAACAGACAAAGCCCCCAAAGGGCAGCGTAAATAAACTGCGAAAAAAGCAATCGCTTTCGGACTGGTAGCTGTTTTTCAGACATCCGATCGGCCTTGCCCATGCGCCGGCATTTTGTCAGGCAGACGGCGAGTGATTGTTTGCGGATGAAAGGCAATAACACCTTCATTTATACATAATTTTTATTATGTATCAATGGGTTAAATTTGACGGCGGCGTTAATAAAGGCGCATGCCGCTGAAACGGAATTTTTAAAGAAGCTGTTTGAGGGCTTGGTTTCATCAACCTTACACCTTATACCCTACACCTTAAACCGTTTATTTACTCCGGCACAAACCATTCTTTTTTACGAT
>DATGCF010000208.1:0-2548 GCA_035312245.1 Desulfosalsimonadaceae bacterium | reverse complement strand
GGGCTTTTGTACGTCGCGGTTTTTCGCTCCAGGCGCTCAAAATCGACCAGCCCGCCCCAGCCGGTGTCCAGGGTATCGGCCAGGATCTTTTCCAAATAGCCTTTTTCAACCAGATTACCCTTTTCATCATAGATATCCTGGAGCGGCGGCGCCTTGCTGCAGTCCGTGTATTTTTCGATAAATGCCAGGCTCTTGGCGTTTTCAAACTTCTTATACCCGGTGATATAAGGAAAATACCCTTCCAGTAAGCTGATCCCCTTCACTAGTTTCCGGTAACGCTTGTTTCGGGTAAGAAAATAAAGCGCGCGGTAGAGTGTTTTCTGCAGCAGCACAAGCGAAAGAAACGCCCAGCGCGGCACAAACCGGATCTTTGGAATCACATGGCCCGGCACGGGATTATTTTCCACATAATAATTATACCCCACGTCATGAAGGGTCCGGATGCTGATCGCCTCCTCGCCGCTGGCCAGCCGCAGGATCCCCTGGTGGAACTCATCCTTTGCCATGATATCCGAGACAACCGCCGCCACCCAGTCCACGGGTACGATGTCCAGGGTATTTTTGGGGGTGGTGAGAAAAGGGAGTTTGCCCAGGTAGCCCAGCATCATGACCGTATAATGCAGATTATAGGCCCTGGTTTTACCGGTTTTGGCAGAGCCGCCGATGATTGTGGGCTCAAAGATTACGATCCGATCATTGAATTCATTGATCTTATCCAGTATAAACCGCTTGGCCTCCGCCTTGGTTTGGGCATAGGTGTTGTCCGGTTCTCCCGGATGAAACTCCGGGAAATCTTCAGGGATAGGCTTTTTGTAAATGCCGTACGAATAGCCGGTGCCGATGTAATATAATGTGGCCTCTGTTAAGCCGGCGGATCTTCGATGCTGCTTAATCTCATTAAACAGCCCGTATATTTTCTCGGTAAATTCCACATTGGGAATCCGGATGCTGTCATAGGGCTGATCAAACCGCACGTCGGCCGCGCCGTGAAGGAGTTTTTCCGTGTTTTGGACGAGCTCCTGATACATTTCCGGGGCAATGCCCAGCCGCTCTTTTTTCACATCAATTTCAACCAGTTTGGAACGATCGGAGAGCTTTTCCCGGGCAGCCCGGTCCATGTCCATTGCCTCGACCAGTTTTTCAAAGCGCGACCGGATATCCTCTCCATTCGAGCCGCTGCGGATGGCAAAATAAAAGTGCGGGTCCGGATCTTTGGTCATCAATTCTTCAATGATCACTGGAACCACGGTCCCGGTGATGCCGGTTACAAAGTATTTCATCACTCCCCCTTATCAGAAAACATTGGCCAGTTTGAAAACCGAAATCAGTTTGATCGCCGGCAGAAAGCCTTTGTGGGCGCTGTAAAACCGGTTATTCTTTCCCTGGAACCGGGATTTGGCAAAATCAATACCCTTGAAATTATAAACAAAATTGCCATACCTGCTGATTAGCCGCTCGATATTTTTTAGAACAAGGGATTCATAGGGCCTGTCATCATCATTTAAAATCAAGATGGAAAGGCCCAGGTTAAGCTCCTTGATGCCTTCGGCTTTAAACTTTTCCATGGCATGGGTCATGATCGAGTAAAAGATCCCCTGCCGGAAGGAATGCGAAAACCTGCTGATATTGGGCACGTAGCTGACAACCTCGCCGTCCCTGTAAATCGGATCAAAAAAGATGAACCCGATCAGCTCATCATCCAGATAGGCAAAAAATTTGCGGGTGTCGGGCTGGTACGCCATCTCCATGGGACGGATTAAGAACCCGATTTCCCGGTTTTTGATTTTACGGGTGCGCATCCAGTGGTCGGATAGGTCGCGGTAGGAAGTATCGTCGCAGCCCTCCCGAATCACCACACCCCTTTTCCGGGATTGATTGACCGCGGTTCGCAGCACCTGCTTTTTCTTTCCGGACATGGTCCAGTTTTCAAGATCCACAACGGTTTCAATCCCAAACTGGGTGGCATAGAAGCCAAACGCCTGGTTCATTAACTCGGCCATTGGCTCGGAAAGCTGTATAAAACCGACGTTTCGGCAGTGGCGCAGAAACTCGCCGATCAAGGTTTCCCGATCTTTTTCATCACATACCGGGTCCGCCAGCGCCATCTTGGCGCCCCACTTTGACATATAGGCGATAAAGCCCTTGCCCGGCAGGTCAAAATATTCCATCCCCGGCTGCAGCAAAGAAAAAGACATGCAGTGACTGCCGTATGCCCGGAGGTACTCAATGCGCTCGTCAAAGCTGAAATGGCCGGGCGTGGAACCCGTACAGGCCTGCTTTGCCCGGGAGGGCAGCCGGCAGGTACCCTGCAGGACATCACTCGGATTCATGGCTTTTGGCGAAAAATCAAACATCGGCATAAGCAGTTCCTTTTTTTGGATAAAATCAATGATCGATAATGATGCCAGGCGATTTAAATGCGGTACAAACATTCCAGTTTAAAAATCGGAATTTTTTCGAACTGGAATGTAAGTGTAAATATGACACATTTTAAATCAAACACAATTCGAAAAGAACCTGAGGTTATCACTAGGCTTACTCTAGTGAA
>DATGCF010000207.1:0-7366 GCA_035312245.1 Desulfosalsimonadaceae bacterium | reverse complement strand
CGGATAAATCCATCCTGGAAAATGCGGCTGCCAATATGGAGCTTGCCTGGGATATGGATGCGGATTTCATCCGGCGGACCCAAGCGCTGGGGGAGCGTATGGCGGCGCTTGGCATGATCCAGGGACAGCCGGATTATGGGCAGATGTTTGACCTGTCGGTTGTCGAGCGTGTAAGGGCGGAGCTTTCGTCCAATGAATGATGGCTTCGCAAAAAGCGGTTTAGGCCGCCATTACGGCATTTTTGCAGAAAGCAACTCAAAAAGGCCCTGAATATCCGTCCATACTGTCATTTCGAGCGACAGCGAGAAATCTTTACAATAAGATTCCTCGTCGCTGGCGCTCCTCGGAATGACAACGGCAAAAGCTATTGGAATAATTAAAAATAATTTCAATTTTTTTAGAAGACTTTCATGGATAACCGAGAAAAAAGCGGTCTTGCCCTAAACCGCCTGCTGCCATGGATTATTCCAGTGGTGTTCGTTGCCGGATGGCTGATTGTCGCCGAAATGCGGATCCTGCCGGCTTATCTGCTGCCGCATCCTGTGGACATATTAGACTGCGGATATGCCTATATTTTCGGCTCCCCGGGGGACGGCATGTATGCGGGCCGTTTTTTGACATACGCGGGGGCAAGCATGGTACGAGTGGGCGTGGGGTTTGCCGTGGCAGCGACACTGGGCATTCCGCTGGGGGTGATGTCCGGTCGGCTGCCGGTGGTGGACCGCCTGCTGAGCACTTCGGTTAACGGCATCCGGGCGGTGCCGGGAATCAGTTGGCTGCCGCTGGCTTTGATATGGTTCGGGATTGGGCTTAAAACCACGGTATTTCTCGTGGCCCTGGCAGCCTTTTTCCCGATATACATCAATTCCGCCAGCGGGGTTCGGCAGGTCAGCCCAGTCCTGTTGCAAGCCGGCGCCATGATGGGAATTCGCAGTTTGCGGGGCACATTTGCAATCCTTCTGCCAAGCGCCATGCCCTATATTATTTCGGGGCTGCGATTGGGCCTGGGGATTTCATGGGCCTACCTGGTTTTAGGGGAACTTACCGGGGTGACCAACGGTCTGGGGGCGGTAATTATGGACGCCAGAATGGTGGGCCGCATTGATGTGATCATCGTCGGGATTATCATTATCGCGGTTATCGGCCGGCTGTCCGATCAGCTGCTTGATGCGTCCATGAAATTTTGCCTGAAAAGTGCCCGGAGATCCGCATGACATCCAATTTTAAAGTCATATCTCCCCACCGCCCGGCCTCAGCCCCGCCAATTCTTGAAATCAGTGAATTGGGCCGGGTGTATCGGATGAACCAGTCCTTTTTACCCGTGCTTGAGGGTGTTTCCTTTGACGTGCAACCAGGGGAGATGCTTTGTATATTGGGCCCCAGCGGCTGCGGGAAGACCACCCTTTTAAATATTCTCTCCGGATTTTTAAAGCCCAGCGAGGGCTGGGTGCGGCTGCACGGCAAACCCATTGCCCGTCCCGGTCCGGACCGCTGCGTGGTGTTTCAGGAGGATGCGCTGTTTCCGTGGCTGACGGTTGTTGAAAACATGGCGTTTGGCTTAAAGGGCAAGGGCATCCCCCGTCGTCAGCGTCAGGTACTGGTGGACCGGTATCTCTCTCTGGTGGGGCTTTCCGCTTTCCGGGATTATCTGCCCAGCGAGATCTCCGGCGGCATGAAACAGCGGGTGGCCCTGGCGCGGGTTTTAATCCTTGAGCCTGAAATTCTTTTAATGGATGAGCCATTCGCGGCCCTGGATGCACAGACCCGGGAGGAGATGCAGCATCTATTGCTCAGGCTCTGGGAGGCGCTCTCTCATACCATCGTGTTTGTCACCCATGATGTCCGGGAGGCGGTCACGCTTGCGGACCGGGTCATTGTCATGGAGAAAAATCCGGGAAAGGTGAAAGAATTGGTGGATATTGACCTCGCCCGGCCGCGGGATATCGATGATGATCGTTTTAACCGGCGGTGTGCGAGGCTGCATGATCTGCTGCGCAATTAAAAGTTAATCTAATTCAGGAATCGGGTGTTCGCTGCCGCTGGCGTGAATACAGAATTGGCCATTTTTTTCATCCAAAACAGCCGAGAGCTTCATTAGGGCCCGCTCGGTGAATTTGATGATGTCATCATTTTCTTTGACGTAGAGGCAATCGTTTTGGATATAGAGGCGGCGGGGATTTAAAGACAGTTTGCGTCGGGTATTCAACACCAGCGTGATGTCCGGGGCCGGGCCCCCGGTTTCGAAATCAACGTCAAATACAAAAAGCGCGGTATCCTCATAGGGAAAATAGACCTTTTCAAATACATCGCCCTTTTGCTGGCAAAGGAAATAACCGTGTTCATCCTTTGAAATCGCGGCATTGAAATGGTCGATGATTTTTTTTTTGCGAAATTTCCCCCCGTCATTCCGCCAATAGCCGCGACTGTCCAGCCAGAAAACCGCCTCCTCCTTGGGGATGGTAATTTCTTTAACTTCCTGCTGGCCGCTGCCTTTTGTCAATTGGTTTTTGTTTTCGGCGTCCATTGGCTGCATGCGGGTTTAGATGCCATCGGTTGGGCGATAACTGACAGACAAAGCCGGCCCCTTTTAAGGCTCAGGCGGCCGGCCAGTCATAAAGGAGGATATATTGAAACCGCTTAGAATATGCCCAGCGGCCGTTTAAATGTGTAAAGGAATGGTTTTTTGACCAGTTCGGTAAATGAATATTCAAAATTGCCGCCCAGTGCGGAGAAAGGGCTGGATACGATGAACGTCGCGGCACCCAGAATTGTTGAGGCAACGCCGACGGGCCGGGCCGCCACGATATCGGCGGTCATATATCCGGAACTGACGGTTCCCGGGTCATGACTATTCTGTCCAATGGCGGTTGCGCCAAGCGGCAGCAGCAAAAACGAAAAAATAATCGCCACCACAAAAAAACGTTTGCCCAGTACCATATCATCCTCCTTGTTTTCGGTAATAAATGAAAAGGGGTTTTTGCATCCGGTCAAACAGCTAATCCGTATTTATTATTAATTTGTCTTTTTTTAAGCCGTCTGTCAATACGCAAAATCGGTGCATCCGTCGAATCGCCTATTGAAGAAGGGGATGTCAATCAAAATCCAAGGTTTTATCCTCAAGTTATTCGCCCCAGTAAAGCGACGGATTGATTTCATACCATACCAGACCGGATGTAATCGGACCGCGGGTGCATGGACTCATCATGCCAAGCAGCACGAACAGATCCACGGTCGCATGAAGATCAAGCGGCGGATTTGTTTCCTGATTCAGTGTATCTAGCAGTCCGCCTTCTACCTTATAGCTGACCGCCTGTCCTTTTAATTTATTAAAATAGGTGAGCAAATTGCTCATTGAACCCTCGTCCATCTCGGCCATGGTCTGCCGGATGGCCCGGGCCGAATCAAATGTGCCGGTACTTTCCGCCAAATCTAGGAGTTGCCTGATCACTCGGGGCATGATATAAAGGGCACCGGATTCAAGCCGAAGCATCCGGTCCTCCCAGGCCCCACCGGGCCTGGAAGACTGCGGTACAATCAATCGCTCCTCATAGGCCATCAGAATATAGTCATCTTTAAGCGAATCCGGCAGGTCGATATTCTCATAGTATATGGTGTCATTTGGGCTGAAACTGTAGAGCAGACGTGCCAGGTATCCGGCTTCTTCATCCGAAAAAATGGGCTTAAGGGCAGTCTCAAGGTTTTTCAGGGCTTGTTCTGTCATTCGTATACCTCCACGTGTGTTTAAATCAATTCTACCAGCGTCGGGTGGACTTCATGCGCCGGCGCCCTCTTATTTGCAGCCGGGCCGCTGGATCTGAGCCTTGGACTGATGATCCCGCTGCCTTTTAATATGGCGATCATGGCGCCGGTTTGGTTGTTAATGCCCGACCGCCGGCGGCATCTATCCAGCACAAGGGATAAAACAGGCGCCAATGGTTCCCCGCGAAGCAGAAGCTCAAGGGCATGGTTTAATTTCTCCAAACGCATTTCAAACTCAACTCCCATAATAAGTACTTTATCTCAAGCAAACAAGGGTTAATCCAAACGGAAAAATGGCCAATTGTAGGTTGGGGTTAAAGAACGAACCCCAATCTACGCAGCAACAAAGGCGCTAGAACCAATGACATCATATTTCCAATTGCTTGACATATTTGATGACGACTATATTATTGATATAGATAGCATAACAACATGAGCCGGTTCCATTTTTATCACCCACCCAATCCTCTGGAGGTATTCTATGGATAAAATTCTTCGTATCAATATGGGCGCGGAAAACGCTCCGGCCTACCTGGTTGAACCAATGGGCGATTATGCCGGCCTGGGTGGCCGGGGCCTGACGTCGGCCATTATTTTATCTGAAGTCCCGCCGTTATGCCATCCTTTAGGGGAGAGCAACAAGCTGGTTTTGGCACCCGGGATGCTGAGCGGTACCACTGCGGCCATGTCCGGCCGTCTGTCTGTGGGATGCAAAAGTCCGCTGACCGGAGGGATCAAGGAATCCAATTCCGGCGGCCAGGCCGCCCAGGTGATTGCCCGGCTTGGATACGCCGCCATCGTCCTTGAAGGAAAACCCAAGGCCGACACCCTTTATAAAATCGTGATTAACAGTGAGGGGGTCAGTATTGAAACGGACAACAGTCTTAAGTTGCTGGGCAACTATGATCTGGTCGAAAAGCTGAAAGACGCATACGGCGATAAGATCACCTGCATCTCCATCGGTCAGGCCGGGGAAATGAAGCTTTCCGCGGCTACTGTGGCCGCCACAGATATGGAAACCCGGCCCACCCGTCACGCTGCCAGGGGCGGCGTTGGCGCGGTAATGGGGGCCAAGGGGGTTAAGGCCATCGTGCTCGATGACACCGGCATGAAAATGCGCGAGCCGGCTGATCCGGATGCGTTCAAGGCGGCAAATAAAAAATTCGTTCAGGGTCTGAGGGAGCATTCCGTGACCGGAGAAGGGCTTCCGGCTTATGGCACCAATGTCTTGACCAATGTGGTCAACGAAGCCGGCGCCTATCCCACGCATAATTTTACCTGGGGCCGGTTTGAGAACTGCACTCGTATCAGCGGGGAAACCCAGGCGGAGACCGAAACCAGCCGGGGCGGCAGCGGCAGCGCCACCCATGGCTGTCACCGGGGTTGCGTGATTCGATGCTCCGGCACGTATTATGATAAAGACGGACATTACGTGACCAAACAGCCGGAATATGAAACCGTCTGGGCCCATGGCGGCAACTGCGGAATTGATGATCTGGATGTCATTGCTCAGCTTGATCGGATGGATGATGATTTCGGGCTGGATACCATTGAGATGGGGGCCACTATTGGCGTGGCTATGGAAGCCGGCCTGGCTGAGTTCGGGGATGCTGAGGCGGCCATTCGCCTGGTTAGTGAAGTCGGCAAGGGCACGCATTTAGGCCGGATTCTGGGCAGCGGCGCCGCGCTGACCGGCAAGGTGTTTGGCGTCGAACGGGTACCGGTGGTCAAAAACCAGGCCATGCCGGCCTATGATCCCCGGGCTGTGCAGGGCGTGGGGGTGACCTATGCCACCAGCACCATGGGCGCGGACCACACGGCTGGCTATGCCGTGGCCACCAACCTGCTGAGCGTCGGCGGCTCGGTTGACCCCTTAAAACCCGCCGGGCAGGTGGAGTTATCCCGGAACCTTCAGGTAGCCACTGCGGCGGTGGATGCCACCGGCATGTGCCTGTTTATCGCCTTTGCCATTTTGGATCAGGAGGAGACCTTTCAGGCCATGATTGACATGATTAATGCGTTCTACGATATGAGCCTGACGGCAGAGGATGTCAGTGAACTCGGCAAAAAGATCCTTCGCATGGAGCGGGATTTTAATGAGCGGGCCGGATTTACGGCAAAAGATGACCGGCTGCCCGAGTTTTTCAAAAAAGAACCCTTTCCGCCCCATGATGTGACCTTTGGGGTATCGGATGAGGAGCTGGATTCGGTTTATAACTTCTAGCAGGCTCCTGCTGAAAGCGCATTGTGACGGCTGAAAATATGCTGGACATATGTCTTACGGTTGACCCGGCCCGGCTGTCAGTTTTCCAAGAAATACTGGCAGCCGGGTTTCATGTTCCGGCCCCGGCGGGGAAAAGCATCCGCAAGGTCTTAACAGCCCATATCGGTCTGGACGCCCGGTATCTGGAAACCCGGGTGCAGACCATTTTTTTAAACGGCCGGGCGGTGGATGACTTTGATCATACGACGATCAAAACCGGTGATGTGCTGGCGCTGTCATCGGCCATGCCGGGTTTGGTCGGCGCGGTTTTTCGAAGGCAGAGCCCGCTTGCCAAAATGCGGGGCTCAGCTATTCCTGAAACCAAAGCCAATGGCGGTCAAGGCAGCGTTGAGATTACTCTGAAACTCTTCAATCAAGTTGCCCAGGATATAGGGCCGGATTTCTTGATGTCAGGTATCCGGGTTTCCGCTGCATACCTCAGACGGTTTCTCGTTGCACATCCGGAGCTTTCATTTAAAGGGGTCCGCGTAGACGGGGAAAAACTAGACGTCAGGGAACTGCCTGAGATTTTAAACGTGGAAGCCAACGCGCGGGTGCGTATCCATTCAGACTAGCCGCCGCCCACCGGCGGGAAAAGGCCGACCCGGTCCCCATCCTTGAGCGGTTGGTTCTTGGCTGCGTGTACGCCGTTGACAAATATCAGTTTAACGGATTTTTCCGGAATCCCCAGCTGGTGGATAATATCCGATACCGTGGCGTCCTGCTTAAATTCGAGCTGACAGGTTTTGTCGGTTGCGTCCGCGGGCAGAAATTTTGCCAGGGTGGCATATAAATGAACATTAACATGCATTCGGCGGATCGTCCTCTTCCCATTTTAATATTATATTCATACTATTCATTATTTCCGCTTTAGAAAAGGTTAAAATGCCGGATAAAAACCAAAAAGATACCATCCAGTCGTCTATTGAGCGGCAATCCGAATTCATCGTTACTGATGCCGGCTTGGAATTAAGCGTTCTGTTTGAGCAGCGGGCCATTGATTTGGCCGGTGAATACGGGTGCCATCTGCGGAAAATTTATGAGCTTGCGATGGCCAAGGATATCCTGCCGTATCGCTATCTGCGGAACCAAGGCGGCCTAAGCACGCTTGATCAGTTGAAGCTCTGCCAATCCTGCGTGGCGGTTGTCGGGGCCGGCGGTCTGGGCGGCTATGCCGCGGCGCTGCTGGCCCGAACAGGCATCGGGGCCCTTATTCTGATTGATCCGGATATATTTAAGGAATCCAATTTGAACCGGCAGTGCTTTGCGATGACTGAAACTCTGGATATGCCAAAGGTAAATGCGGCGGCCCGCTCGATCTATGGGATAAACCCGGCGGTTGAG
>DATGCF010000206.1:0-5189 GCA_035312245.1 Desulfosalsimonadaceae bacterium | reverse complement strand
GGATCCGGTATCGCTCAATAAGGCGCGGCAGATGAGCGAGGCCATGATCGAAGAGGTGATTGAGTCGTTTGCGGCAGCAGCCGTCCGCGCGGCTGAAGCGGGCGCGGATGCGGTTCAGATCCATGCGGCGCACGGATTTTTGGTCAATGAATTCCTGTCCCCGTTTTTCAATAAACGCAAGGATCGGTGGGGCGGCTCGGATGAAAACCGGTTCCGCTTCGCGGCTGAAATCATCAGGCGCATAAAAAGCCGGCTGCCGGATACCATGCCGGTGCTTGTTAAAATGAATACCAACGACTATACGCCGGCAAAAGGGATTGAACCGAAGCTGGCCGCGCTTTACGCCAAGTGGTTAACACAAATCGGCGTGGATGCGATAGAAGTTAGCTGTGGGACCTATTACACGTTTCACGGATTGCGGGGCGACATTCCGGTGGCGGAGATGGCCGCGGGGCTCCCCGCCTGGATGCGGCCGGTGGCCAAAGTCAAACTTCGGTTTCAAAAAAAGGACAATACATTTGTCCCGGCCTATAACCTGGCGGCGGCAAAGCGCATCAAGCCGGAAATGGGCGATATCCCTCTGATACTGGTGGGTGGGATGCGAAAATTGGCCGAAATGGCGGATGTGATTGAAAGGGGCCATGCGGACCTCATTTCCATGTCCCGGCCCTTTATCCGGGAGCCGTTTCTGGTCAAGCGTTTCAGGGAAAAAAAGACCGCCGAGGCGGCCTGCATCTCCTGCAACAAATGTTTCGCCGCCATGTTTAATGATATGCCGATAAAATGCTATGTGGACGGGCTGCCCGGGTTTAAATAGACAGCTTGTCTATCCAGTCGGCGGTATATTCGGCGATCTCCTGCCATCCCGGTTCTGCCACCACCCAGTGCGCGTGATTGTCGAATTCCTTATAGGTCGAGACAGGGCCGTACTTTTTAGCCACCTGCCGGGAGACCGATGCCGGTGTGATCCGGTCTTCTGCGCCGGCAATCGTCAGTACCGGGCAGGTAACCTTTGCGGGGTCCACCCGGGCCGCCCCGGTCGAATCAAGGAACCAGTACCCGATTTCAAATACCGCCCGCCCGGATTCGTAAACAAATCTGTCATAGGTTGCCTTTTGCTCTTCAGGATTCAAAAGATGCAGCATGCTGTATGCCGCCGCCTTGAATGACAATCGCATGGGCTTTTTCCAGAATCCCCATTTGGTCATTATCCCGAAAAAACTCCGCACCACAGATGGCTTTAAAGCGATGGCATTGCCTGCCGGCGGCGCCGGCGTCATCAGGACAATCGCCTTGGCCAGCCCCCGGCTGCCTATAATCTGCGCCAAAAGTCCGCCCATGGAGTGCCCGATCAAAACAGGCTTTACGCCGAGCGCTTCGATTTCCTGCGCCAGATCCTGGGCATAATCGAGCAGGCTGGTCGTCCCGAGCCGCGGATCGGGCGTATCCCCAGGAGCCATGTCATGGTGCCTTAGCGTCGTGGCAACGCAGGTAAAGCCTCTTTCCTCAAAGAAGCGCTGGTAGTTTTCCCAGTACCATCCGCCGCCCCACATGCCGTGAATAAAAAATATCGTTTCAGCCATGGCCTCCCTCCTCGCAGTGTCCGTATGCGTTAAACGAAATTGTATGGTTACAAGATAAGCACGGGCAAAAATACAACCTAAATTGAGTTAGGTACAATTTTTCATTTTATCGGTACTATATCCGGCAGCATGGGCACAGGCAACAAATATTAAATTTCCGGATACGGGCATGCATCGGCGCCTAATCGCCTAATTAAGCAATTGAAAATAATTTATATTGATGGTAATTAGCATGTTTTGGCAAATTCTTTTTAAGGGATTGATTTAAAATCTGAAAATACGGGGAGTCATGCATGAAAAGATTGGTGGTCACGGACAGCACGGCGGATATTCCAGCCAGCACGGCCAAAAAGTACGGCATTGAGGTCTTTCCGGTGAATGTGGTGTTGGACGGCAAAACGTACCGGGACGGTGTGGATATCAGCAAAAAAGATTTTTATGAAAACTATGACACGTATAAGAGCATGTATACGGAAGCAATTTCCTATCAGGATTACGCCCTGAGATATATGCGCCTGACCCAGGATTATGATGAGATCCTGATTGTCCATTGTTCAGGGGAATTGAGCGACAACTATAAAAATGCGCTCAAGGTGCAGGAAGAATTCCAAAATCATCAGTGCCGGGTGGAGATCATTGATTCCCGTTCATGCAGCATGGGCTACGGGCTGACCGTGGTTGAAGCGGCCAAAGCGTTCAAAAAGGGGATGGAATTCGGCAGCGTAGTCTATGAGGTCAACCGCATGCTGAGGCAGACCACTTCCTACCTCACCATTCCCACGCTCAAATACCTGCGGAAAAGAAAAAAAATCGGCGGATTTAAATCCATGCTCGGCCTTACCCTCGGGGCCAAGCCGGTGCTTGGGCTGGAGGATGGCAAGCTTGAGGTAAAGACAAAGCTGTTCGGCAAGCAGCCCAACATGATTTTGTCCATGCTTGATATGATCAAGGCGGATATCGGCAAAAAGCCCATCACGCTGGCCATTGTGCACGGCCGGGATAAGAGCGTGGTCAAAAGCCTGAAGGAAGTCTTTCAATACAATTTTACCTGCCGGGATATCCATCAGGCCTATTTCGGCCCGTCAATTACCATCAATGCCGGCCCGGATGCCATCGGCGTCATGTACACGAAATACGACAGATAAAATTAAAGCCCGGAATTTTTGTAAGCTAATTAAATTCCCGCTGCAAAAATCCCGGGTTTATCCCCGTCTTACTCTTACTCTTACTCTTACTCTTAATCTCCGTCTGCTTCCTCCCTCCCCCCGGGAGAAGCCCATCTATCCCGCAAGCGCCGCCACCAGTTCCCGGCAGAAATTTGGAATATCGGCCACTACTCGGCCCCACACCAGGTTGCCCTCCCGGAAGGCGGAGGCATCCACCCATGTGGCGCCGGCGTTTTCCATGTCATCTTTGATTCCTTCACTGCCGGTGGCCTGTTTGCCTTTGCAGATGCCCGCACTGGCCGCCACCCAGCCGGCATGACAGATAAATCCCAGGATTTTCCCCCCGTTGTTCATAGCCCGTATCAGCTTTAGAATGTTCGGATCCCGCCGCAGCTTGTCCGGCGCCCAGCCGCCCGGCACGATCAGCGCATCGAATTCGTCAGCCGTCACCCCTTTGGCATCCACTTCGCTGGTGGCTTCCAGCCCCCCGCTTTTGCTGGGATAGGTCTCGCCCGCCTTGGTGCCGATCACTTTAACGATAGCACCCTCCTCGATCATACGCATATAGGGCACCCAGAACTCCAGATCCTCGAATCCGGGCCCAACGAAAATGCCGATGGTCTTGTCTTTAAGCTGCATGGCTGCCTCCATTTTCCATAAGTTATGTCACTGCTGCATTTTTATTCGCTTTGAACGGGGATTGAATTCACCCGGTCACTTTTACCACTTTTCGGCCCTGGCTTCGGCCTTGCAGCATCTGTTCGATGCTCTCATTTAAATCCGCCATGCCGATGTCGGTGGCCATATCCGCCAGCCCGTCCAGCTTCCAGTCCCCGGCCAGTTTTTCCCAGATGTTCTTCCTGAGCGGCATTGCGCAGTGCTGGGAATCGATCCCCACAAGGCGGACGCCGCGCAGAATAAATGGATATACCGTCAGCGGCAGGTCCCCGGAAGCGGCATTGCCGCAACAGGTAACAGTGCCGCCGAGTTTGGTTGATTTAATGGCCGTTGCCAGGATCTCCCCGCCAAGGCTGTCAATAACCCCGGCCCAGCGGGCCTTTAGGATCGGCCGGCCCGACGTGTCCACCGCGTCATCCCTGCTAATGATTTCTTTTACCCCGAGGCGGGACAGATAATCCCGGTCTTCAGTCATCCCTTCAACCGCGGCTACCTGATATCCCATCTTTGTGAGAATAGAGACCGCCATGCTGCCCACGCCGCCGGACGCCCCGGTGACCAAAACCTCGCCATCCTCCGGCTTAACTTCCTGAACCAGGGCGTTTACGGAAAGGCCGGCCGTAAACCCGGCGGTGCCGTAAATCATCGCCTCTTTAAGCGTCAGCCCGTCCGGCCGCCGCACCACCCAGTCCGCCGGCACGCGGATGTATTCCGCAAACCCCCCGTCGGTATCCATGCCCAGGTCATAACTGGTGACAATCACCTCGTCACCCGGCTCAAGCGCATTGTTTTCGCTTTTCGCCACCACGCCCGCGGCATCGATACCCGGTGTATGCGGGTAATGGCGGGTCACCCCTTTGTTGCCGATAGCGGACAGCGCGTCTTTGTAATTGAGCGACGAGTACGAGACTCTGACGATCACATCCCCTTTCGGCAGGTCATCGATCGTCCGGGTGGTGATTTCCCGCTTGTAGGTTTTGTCATCCTTCGCGGATACGACAAATGCGTTAAATTGCCTGTTTTCCATTTTTGCCATCCCTTTCTGTTTTCCGTCTCCTACCCTAATGTTAATCAAAACCTGTCGCTTGTCGAATTTCAGACAATCGTCAAGGCGCTGGTGATATCGGAAAGCGGGGGCAGGGGCTGGGATTTAAAGATTAGAGGCGGGATGTTAAACGGGCCGATGCGGCTGACAGATCCACGGAAAATCCATCATTCGCCTCGGCAATGCGGATTGATCATAAAGTCAATCCATTGACTTGGAAGTATCACGCCCGGTTTTCATTCGATATTCCAAACCACGCAATGGCCCCCTTTCACCCCTCTCCACGCAGTGGGGAGGGATTGGGTGGGGTCGGTTAACAGCCTTTAAGCCGGCTGCTAACAGTCCAAAAATGCGCCTTGATCCACAAAAAACCCTATTTAAAATAGATGCACCTTTTGGGCATCCGGGGAAAGGTTTTTATAGATCCCGGCTTTCCAGTTTGCAAGATCCGAGCAGTACCATTTGGAAAACCGGCGGTCTGACGGGCCGACCGCCATATTGGTGTGGATATGATCTTCGGCCATGTCCTTGATCATCCGGTAAGACGGGGCAAAGGTGGTGAGCCGGCCCGCGCTTTCAAAAATTTGGCCCTGGTGCGGGGTGGCAAGACTTCCGATAATCGTTACCGGGCCGCGATCAAATCCCAGAAATTTTGGGAGCTTGCCGTCAAACAGGATGTTTTTTAAAATTACCTGCCGCGTTTCGCCCCATTTTATC
>DATGCF010000205.1:0-19251 GCA_035312245.1 Desulfosalsimonadaceae bacterium | reverse complement strand
GATCTCCTGGACATTGGGTGAAAAGCCGTCCAGGTAGGCCTCAAAGTCGGCCTTGAGCTGCTGCTGCCTGGCGCGGGCCTGGAGATCGCGGAGCGTAAACGGCGAGTCGTTATAAAAAGCGTGGTTGGCGTCCGGGCCGGCCGCCCTGGACAAAGCGCCGACCTTGTTGGCAACACCCGCCTTATCGAGCTGTTCGCTCATCTTGAGCACATCCTGCTTGGTGGACTCCAGGCAGGCATCAAGACGGCGGATCACCGTCATCGGCAGGATGACGTCCCGATACTTACCCCGTACGTAGACGTCGCGCAGAACGTCGTCCGCAATGCCCCAGATAAAATTGGCGATCCAGTTCAATTGTCCATTCTCCATTCAAACCCCTGTCATTTGAAATTTCATGTGTATATTATTGGCCTAACGATCTGCTCACCTGCCAGTGTGTAGCGACAGCGGAACACCAGTCAACTGAATTCCGGGTAGAGTAGCGGGCAGGCCAGCCTGTCCTCTACTCTACCCGAACCCTATTCACACCGATAAGCCTATTTTTTTCGCCTATTGGCTAAGATGATATGTCCGATTGTATGTTTTCACCATCTATCCTTAGATCATGCCCCAAAATAAAGTACCGAATATTGGGGAATAGATCTTTTTTTCTTTCTTGTAACTCTTCAAAGATACGAAGCATTAGAGCCACATCCCGGGCATCACCATCCTTAGGAAGAACCTCAAGGCAGAAATATATAGGCGTGTTTCGGCAGGGCTCATGGAACAGCTAAAACCCCGTTGACATTGCCTTACATAAAAGCCCATACTTCTCCCCTCTGGCATTAATTTCAGATACTTGTGTCGTACCATAAATATACGGATGATGCAATCTTGGCCTTTTAGCTATCTTTCATTTCGAAAAATTACTTCTCTACCGCCTGGCAGGGAAATTAAACCTTCCAGTAGCGACGTCCTTTGCTTAAGCCATTGCCGGTGTTTGGCCCGTGGCCTGCGCAACACCGGTGATAGCGTATAAATAGATCATCGCCGGGGAATCGTTTTTTTAGAGTAAAATTAAGAGTAAGAGTAAGATTAAGACGGAGTGGGGCGGTGAAAAAGGGCTAGGAAAAAACAAGCGCCCGGGATGGCCGGTTAAATCCAGCCAATCGGGCGCCTGTTGAGGTGAATGGAGGTTATGACCCGTCAGTTTTTAAAATAACCCCGCATTAGCAAAAAAAATCGTTTTTATAAAAAGCTGTTTCATCCTCTTTTTTAAAATAGCCTTTTACCCGATCCACCAGTTTTTCCACATAGCCGCTAACCTCAAATCCGGAGTATTCATTCTCCGAGGGATACAGATAATACATCGACCCGAAATCGGTCGGCAACGTGTCCGGCTTTTGGGCAACCAGGCTGATATTGAGCAGTGATAGTTTATCAAGAACCATTATATTTCCTCCTTTATCGCTCCATGCCCTAAATGGGCCGCGGAATAAGCAAGTTAATCTTCGCTGCCAAAAACGCAAGGCAGTCAGATAAATTTTGGTCCTGCCCGCATCAAAAGCAGGCTGTATAACATGCAAATCACATACCATAAAACGGGCGGGCGACCGGATAAAGGCAGGGTATTATATAATTAAATATAAAATCATATACTTAAAAAATAACGTGCCGGAAAGTCACAAAACCGGCATCAAAAAGCAACAATCAGGGATAAAAAAGGATTCGTACGGGAGGGCTGATATGGGTCATATGTAACCCAAAAACTTAAATGATATATAATATAACTTATCGTAATGTATATATAAAAGTTTGATGGGGCATAAATGGGACAAAAAGGGGCTAAAAAATACCGTACTGCTTCATTTTCCGGAACAGGGTCTTTCGATTGATGCCGAGCTGTTCCGCGGTTTTGGATTTGTGCCAGCGGTTGGCCTCAAGCTGTTTTAAAATCATATTTCTTTCAAACTGCTCAACCGCATCATTCAGGGTTTCAAAGTCCTCGCCCTCGTCAGCCGCATCCGCGGGCATGGGCAAGTCGGATTCAGCCACCGCAGATGTCAGAAAATCAAGCGACTTCAGGGTAATAAACCGCTGGAGCACATTCTGAAGCTCCCGGACATTACCGGGCCAGTCATAGTTATAGAGCTGACCGAGGAGCTTTCCGTTAATTTTCGGGGCATCGCCTTTATCCTTATAAACATTTAAAAAATGCTCGATGAGCAGCGGCAGGTCATCCTTTCGCTCGCGCAACGGCGGCAGGGTAATCGGGATAATGTGAATCCGGTAAAAGAAATCCTCCCGCATCCGCCCATTTTGAACCTCTTTTTTTAAATCCCGGTTGGTGGCGGCCACAATCCGCACATCCGCATGCCGCACCGCGTTTCCCCCGACCGGCGTATAACCGCCCCCTTCGATCACCCGCAGCAGTTTCACCTGAGCGGCCAGGCCGATCTCGCCCAGTTCATCCAGAAAAAGAGTGCCGCCGTTGGCCAGATCAAAATAGCCCGGCTTGTCTTTAACCGCCCCGGTAAACGCGCCTTTCTGATAGCCGAAGAACTCGCTCTCAAAAAGGTTTTCCGGAATAGCGCTGCAGTTGACCGGGACAAAGGGCTTGTCCGGATGGTCGCTCATCCGGTGGATCTCCCATGCCACCAGATCTTTGCCGGTGCCGGACTCCCCGTAGATGATTACGTTGGCATGGGTGGCCGCGGCCTTGGAAATCCGTTCATACACATCCTGCATTGATGCGTTTTTTCCAATGATATCGCCAAATTTATAGCGTTCCTTAATAAATGACTTTAACTTTATATTCTCTTTTCGAAGCTGCTGCTCCTCCATCTTGTGCTCGGTAATATCCGAGATAAACCCTTCCACCTCCCGGAGCTCCCCGTCTTCAGCGACAATGCCCACGCCCTCTTCCCAAACCCACTTCACCGCCCCGGATGCGGTGACAATGCGGTATTCCATCTGAAACGGCCGGCCGGCCGCCTGAATCTCATGCAGCTGGGAATCCACATGCGCCCGGTCGTCCGGGTGCACCAAATCGATAAAGGTGCGGTTGGAATTGTCAATCAGCTCATAGGCCGGATACCCGGTCAGCCCATTGCAGCCGGCGCTGACAAACTTCATGGTCCGGTGCTTGTCATTCAGGCACCGGTAGGCCATGCCCGGGAGGTTGCCCATCAGCTTGGAGAGCTTCCGCTCGCTTTCCATCAGGGCCGCCTCGGTCTGCTTGAATGCCGTAATATCCATGAAAGACGCCACACTTGACCGGGAGTCGGCGATCATATCAATCCGGAGGAACATATCCTTAACTTCGCCGTACCGGTTGAATACCCGGCATTCATATTCCGTGGGCGCCGCCCGGTTGTCCTTGCGTCGTTTGACATGATAGGCTTTCATTTGCTCCAGGTCTTCGGCCACGACAAAGTCCGTCCATTTCATCCGGCCCTCGATTTCGTCTTTGGAATAGCCGGTCAGCATTTCGAACTTGGCATTGACCATGGAGATCGTCATGTCATCTTCTATTATGATGGTGGCTGTGCCGGTATTCTCAAAGACGCTGCGGTACCGCTCTTCGCTCTTTTTTAGGGCAATTTCAGCCGCTTCACGCTGCCGGGCAATGCTCCGGAGCTCTTCGATCTGACTCCGGAGTTCGACAACTTCCCGGACCCGGGCGGATTTAGTTTTATTTTCATTAGAAAGAGTTGTCATGGACTCTTTGGTTAGAAGGTATCCGTGTGGGTAAATTCGGAAATTTCCTTGCGCTTGGGCGCAGACGGCACTTTGGACGGATATCCCAGGGGAATCAGAGAAACCAGTTCATAGCCATCCGGCACATTTAGCGCCGCCTTTGCCTTGCCATGGTCGAACAGGCCCATGATCACCGTGCCAAGCCCCATAGAATGGGCCGCCAGGCAGATGCTCTGGACGGCAATACCCAGATCAAACATATACCAGTCGCCGAATTTGGTAGTGGCCTGTTCCTTGTAGAACCCCGACGTCCCGAGCTTTGCGCACAAAGCGAGCACTACCGGCGCCCGGGTAAGCGACTTTGAAGCCGGATTGGCGCCGGGCACGGCGTCTTCTTTAATCTTTTCCTTCACCGCCGGATCTTTTATCACTACGACTTCCCAGCACTGAGTATTGGCCCAGGACGGACTCCACTGAATGGCTTCCAGAATGGCTTGCAGCTTGTCTTCCTCGACATCCCGGTCCTCATAGTTCCGAATGCTTCGCCTTTCCTTGATTACGTTCATCAGATCCTGCATGGTCCCTCCTTGGCATTAGACTTTGGTTACACGTTAAAAAAATCAGCATCAATCATCAATTGTGCAAGCCTTAAATCCGCCGGGGTGGTAATCTTGATACTCCAGGGACTTCCCCGGATAATCCGCACAGTCCCCCCGTAATGCTCTATAATAGAGGCGTCATCTGTGCCAGCGAAGCCTTTGCTTCGGGCATATTCATGGGCTTTACGGATATAGCCCAAATCGAATGCCTGGGGCGTCTGGGCCGCCCACAGGGCCTGCCGGTCCAGCGTATGCGCCACGAATCCGGCAGCTGTTGCCTGCTTGATGGTATCAGTTGCCGGCACCCCGACGATGCATGCCCCGTGCGCTCCTGCCGCCCGAATGCAACCGCGAACACAGGCTGGTTCAACAAAGGGACGCACCCCGTCATGGATTACCGCAATGCCTGCATCAATGGATACGGCGGAAAGCCCTTTATAAACAGATTCCTGGCGGCTTTTACCACCCGCCACCAGCGTGATAGCCTGATCCACAGCGATGGGCGCCAGAACCTCGCTTTCGCAATAGGCAAAATCGGATTCCGGCACCACCAGATAAATGATTTGAATTTCGGGAACAGCGGCAAGGGCAAGAATGGTTCGGCTGAGGATGGGCAGGCCGTTTAACATCAGGTATTGCTTTCGCATGCCGGAAGCCATGCGGACGCCTTCGCCGCCGGCAACGATGATCCCAATGGCCTCACCCGTCATTGCCTTAAGCTCTTATCTGAGATACTGCAGGCTCTTGGGCAGCGGTATCCCCTTGCCCATGCGATCTTCCCCGTAATTGACGCTGGCAAGGACCTCGATGTCCTCAAGCGCCCGGGCATCGCCCTCAAAGATCACCTGCTGAATGTTTTCTTTCTGGATTTTTCCGCCTGCCCACTGGATATCCAGGACACTGCTCGCATCAAAACGGTCGCCATTTACTATCAAATCCACCTGACCGCCGTAATTCTGAACAATTTTAGCCACCAAAAGGCTCGGGCGGGCATGAAAGCCCAGATCCTGGGGGATATTGACCGTGATGGAGGTGCGCTCAACATTCTCGCTTAGTATGTCCCGGGCCACCGCCCGGCCGGAGGAAAAATAACGGTTAACATAGTGAAGCCCGTAGTTTATGGTGCAATCCAGCAAAATATCGGGGTCCACCAGTTCACTTAATTTCTCCCGGGCGTTTTTATAGGCCTGTTTATACCCCACCTCGATCAGATGGCGCTCGTAAAAATGAAGCAGCCGTCCCATAATCTGCAGAAGATGGAAAATCACGGAAAAATACGCCCGAAGCTGCTTCAGCTGCCGGTTGCCGTAGCGATAACCGCCGTGGATCACATAGGTGTCAAAGGAGGACTGCAGGTTATGGACCAGCATTTCAAAACGCCGGATTTCCACCTCGTTGACCCGGCTGGGCACGAGATCTTTCAACTCCTCCTGGTCATAGACATCATAGAATTCATAGGCGTCAAAATCATTAGCAATTGAAAGAAATTCATTGGCCACCCATACCAGATGTTTGCGCTGAAGATCCTTTTCCTCATCCTCAAAATCATAATCCAGCACCTCAGTAGTCGTCACCCCGGGGAAATCCTCCGAAGAAAACTCGGTTTCCGGCATTTGAATGTTTAACCGCTCGGCTTCTTCGATGACCATGGGCGCCAGATGCAAAAGCGCGTGGGTCATGAATTCGAGCACGAATTCCCCGTGAACGCGGAAATCCTCTTTACTGTCAATGTCATAGAATACCAGCCGGTTGCCGATATGCTTTTGCGAATAGCCGCCAAGGCTCAAATGCCGGATGGCGGCGGTCAACTCCCGGTAAAAGTACCAGTTGGAGTTATTTTTGGCCCCGTGAAAATCCAGAAAGTCTTCAAGCAGGTGCGAGGTGGTGATCAGCTTGGAAAAAAAACTTTTGGAGAATATATTCTCCGGCGAATCAAACTTGGAAAGATACAGGAAACATTTCAAATAGTCATGGGAATAGAAGCGTACCTTTTCCGCAAACGAAATGTCGCAAGCACCGGTTTTTTGATTATCCAGCTTCATGGCTGCCTACATCATATCCTGCTGGGTTTCAGTCACGGCTCTGTCGATCTCCGCGGCCAGCGCCGGCGGCAGACCCTCGATTTGCACATTTAAAAAGCCGCGAACAATGGTTGACACCGCTTCATCCTCATCAAGGCCCCGGGCCATCAAATATTCAATCTCCCGCTGGTCTATCTTGCCGACCGCCGCCTCATGGGACATGTCCACCCCCGGCACATAGCCCTGGAGTTCAGGAATGGCGTGCATCAGCCCGTCCTTTAGAATCAATCCCTTGCATTCCAGGTGGCCCTTACAGCCGGCCACTTTGCCGATAAGCTCGCCCCGGGCGATGATCGTACCGCCGGCGGTGATGCCGCGGGAGATAATCTCCGCCCGGGTATCCGGATGGTTCAGCATGACCCGCGAGCCGACATCCAGCCAGGAATCATGGGTGGCGACCAATATGCTGTTAAAACGGGCCACCGCGCCCTTGCCGTCAAGAATGGTCAGCGGATTCATTTCCAAAGACCCCACCGGGCGAAGGGAAATATAGTTGGAGACAATGACCCCGCCTTCTTCCACGTGGATGGCCGTGCGCGGCCGGACGTTAACCTTTTCGCCCCAGTCATGGATCATCGTAAAGTGAACCACCGCACCTTTTTTAACATAAAATTCCGACACCCCGAGATGCAGGCCGGACATGGCATGCGAAGCCGTGGCGCACCCGGTGATAATGTGCATCTCCGAATTTTCTTCGGCGATCACGATGTTATGCACGTTCTGAACCGCCCCGTCTTCAGACATATAAAGGCAGGACTGAACAGGCTCTGCAATTTTGGCGCCGGGCTTGGCATGAATAAAGTAGCCGTTATACGGCATTTTTGTCGCCTGGGCGGTGTACGCATCCTTATCCGGGGAAAGATGCTGCCACATATAATCATTCAGCCACTCATATTTTTCCAGGGCAGCACTGATGGAAAGCATTTCAATCTCTTCGGTCCTGGCCTGGGAGTGAATCACGGAGCTGTCTTTTTGGATAAATGTCGCCGCCCGGTTATGTTCTGAAATGTCAACGCCCACGTTAATCCAGCGCTGGGAATCATCCTTGTTTGCCAGACTCAAATCATCGATATACTGATGGGAACCGGACGACGGCTTATATTTTTTTAAATCCAGGTTGGTGGATTTTTTCTTGTCTACACTATCGCGCATCGAACACACTCCTCATATCCGTATTCCCGTATCCATTTCAGAATTTCCCGGGGATTTTTCAAACAGCATAGATGGCCGTCATACAAAACCTGCCCCTGATCTGCCGTAATATAGTCAAGAATATGCCCGGTATGGGTAATTACCAGGGCGGATTTGGTGCGCTTCTGGCGATGGGGATTCGGGCTGAGGGTTCTCGGGCACTTGATCCCCCTTTCAAGCAGGGTGTTAACGATATCGCCTAAAAGAACGATATTTTCAAGATCCACGCCGGATTCCGGCTCGTCCAAAAGCACCAACTCCGGCTGCTGCGCCATCAGCTGAAGCAGTTCCGAGCGCTTGATTTCCCCGCCGGAAAAATTGTGGTTGACATCCCGATTCAGAAATTGGGAAAAATTCACCTGATCCGCCAGGGATTCAATATCCACATCCCGTCCCCGCGCGCACAGCGAAACCACATCCTTTGTTTTAAGGCCGGCGATTGTGGGCGGGCGCTGGAAGGAGACCCCGATGCCCAGCCGGGCGCGCTCATGAATCGGCATATAGGTAATATCTTCACCCCTGAACAGGATGCGGCCGCTGGTCACTTCATAGCCGGAAAATCCCATGATGGTCATCATCAGGGAGGTTTTGCCCGAGCCGTTAGGGCCGAACAGGATATGGGTTTCCCCTTCAGGGATTTCCATGTTAATCCGGTCTAAAATCGTTTTATCCCCGATCTTAACGACAAGATCCTCAATTTGTAACATCTTCTACGCCTTCAGTTTAGAAAAAAAAATTAACGGCCGGCGATGTCCGTAAGCCGAATTCTGTTGCCGCGCTCGGTTGCCCTGACGCGGCCAACGATCATTCATCTGCGGATAACGGTTGCCCGTTATCTCCTGCGACCTACCCGGAAGCTTTGGGCGGGCCACCCTAAAAAGCTTCCCTACTTGGTCTTGCACCGGGTGGGGTTTACCGAGCATCCCCGGTCGCCCGGGGACCTGGTGCGCTCTTACCGCACCGTTGCACCCTTACCCCGGCATCCGTCTTATTATCCACCCAAGGATAACAAGAAGGCTTGCGGGGCGGTATTATTTCTGTGGCACTAGCCTTCACGTTGCCGTGACTCCACGTTATGGAGCACCCTGCCCTGCGGTGTTCGGACTTTCCTCCGGATATGGTATCCAGCGATCGTTCAGACACCGCCGACCGAATATTTATTATAAGACATATAGCATACGATGACAATGCGGACAGAATTTCAATTCATCGCCGCGATGGAGTTCATTATACAGTTGGGGCGGTATATTCATGTTACACCCCATGCAAATGGCCTCCCGCGCGGCCACGATGACCTTCAGCCCGCTGGTCTGCTGCTTGACAAAATTATATCGCTTAAGCATATCCGCATGGATATGCTGCATAATTTCTTCTCGTTCAGCCAGCAATTGATCCCGAACCTTGCGCTGGGATTCGGCATGGGCTTCCATCTCAGCCTGTTTCTCGGTTATCTGTGTTTGTTCCTGCCGGTATTCACGGTTTAGCTCGGCAATCTGTTTTTCGGCAGTTTCCATATCATCAAGGCATTGAAGCATATTATCTTCAATGCCGGAGTTAGCGGCTTTGATGTCGGCGATTTCCTTTAATAAGGCCCGATATTCCTGGTTGGTTTTAACCGAGCGGAGCTGGGATTCCCGTTTTTGAATGCGGGATTGATTGGTCTGGATATCTGCTTCCTGGGCACGGTAAGTTTTCTTCAGGGCTTCCAGTGAGGTCTTTTGCGCCTCGAGCCGAGTTTCTATATCCGCCAGGCTGGCATTCATTGCCGAAATCTGAGCTGGCATCTTTTCAAGCTCGGCATCTATCCGGGCTGCCGCGATCTCCTTATCCTGAAGATCGATCAGCAATTCAATCTGTTCTTTTAGGGTCTGACTGGCCATATAAAAATTCCCGAACCAACTAATGGGTTATTCGCTTTTTGATCGGCCGCTTCGCCAAACAAATGCCGATAAATTTTGAAATCCGGCTTATAGCATAAATGTCAACGGGACGACAATAAATATAATCCCTAAAAATTAATAAACGGCTCGCTTTCCTTGTCAGAACCGATAACAGAGACGTCATGACCTTTTTCCGCCAATTCGTCTGCTAACTTTCTGCAAAGCAAGTCAACCACAATATGTTCAGATGCAAAATGGCCCACATCGATCAGGCCGCGATGATAGAGCTCGGCATTGCGGGCGTCATGATACCTGAGATCGCCGGTGATAAAAACATGGGCGCTGCTCGCGAAGAACGCATCGAGCAGACCGGAACCGCCGCCGGTACAAATGGCCGCTCGGCTGACCACCATATCGAACGGGCCGGCCACGCGCAGCGACTGGAGGCCTAAAGCCGCCTTGATGTTTCCGGCCACGCCGGCGAGATCAATGGGCGGAGCAATCTCCCCTATCCGGCCCAGGCCGCTTTCCGGAGAAGCATCCGGCACCGGCTCAAGCACGGATACATTCTTCAGGCCGATCATTTCGGCAAACAGATCATTCAAACCGCCCGCGGTCCAGTCCAGATTGGTGTGGGCTGAAAAAATGGAAAGCCGATGATTCACTGCGGTTTCAATCATCTGCCCGAGCGGCGTGCTGTAATCGATCTGCTTCATAGCCGTGAAAATAAACGGATGATGGGTAATCAAAAGATCCACATTCTTCTGGCAGGCATTGGTTACCACCGCCGGCGAGGCATCTAGAGCCACCATGATCTTTCTTACCGGCCATGCCGGGCTTCCGGCCTGAAGCCCCGGATTGTCCCAGTTTTCCGCCAGTTTCGGCGGAGCCAGTTCGTCCATTATAGCGATGACATCAGATACCAAGGTCATTTGGATACGTCCATTGGTTGCGTATTAAAAATGCGGCGCTGCAACTAAAAAAGGCGTGGGGTTTTCTCCCCCACGCCTTTGTTTTAATGCATTTTATTTCTTATTTTTTGATAAGGCCCCATATCGTCTCTTTTCGATTTGAGCCGGCGGGCACACGAACATTTAAAAAAACCCGCTCGCCGGGTGGTGGGCCCACCTGGATTCGAACCAGGGACCGACCGGTTATGAGCCGGTGGCTCTGCCAGCTGAGCTATGGGCCCGTAAATCCGTCCAAACCTGCATGTAAAAGCCACCTCTTGGTATCTCGTCAGAATCTCTTTGTCAAGCTTCGAATGCCCATACCCCCCGGCAGCCAATCACGAGGACTCGATAAAATATTTGAGTTTTCGGCTCCGGGTCGGGTGGCGCAGTTTCCGGAGGGCCTTGGCCTCGATCTGCCGGATCCGCTCCCGGGTCACGGCAAAATCGCTGCCCACCTCTTCCAGCGTATGATCAGCCTTTTCACCGATGCCGAAGCGCATCCGGAGAACCTTTTCCTCGCGGGGCGTCAGGGTAGCCAGCACTTTGCGGGTCGACTCGGCGAGATTAAGGCTCACCGCGGCATCCGATGGCAGCATAAAGGACTTATCCTCGATAAAGTCGCCCAAATGGCTGTCATCCTCCTCACCGATCGGTGTTTCAAGGGAAATAGGCTCGCGCGCAATCTTTAACACCTTGCGGACCTTGTCCAGGGGCACCTCCATTTTTTCCGCAATTTCTTCGGGAGTGGGCTCCCGGCCCAATTCCTGGACCAGATAGCGGGAGGTCCGGATCAGCTTGTTGATGGTCTCAATCATATGCACCGGTATCCGGATCGTCCGGGCCTGATCGGCAATGGCCCGGGTAATGGCCTGGCGGATCCACCAGGTCGCATAGGTGCTGAATTTATACCCCCGGCGGTACTCAAACTTGTCCACCGCCTTCATCAGGCCGATATTGCCCTCCTGGATTAGATCGAGAAACTGCAGTCCCCGGTTGGTGTATTTTTTGGCAATGGAGACCACCAGCCGCAGATTGGCCTGCACCAACTCCTTCTTGGCGGACTTGGCCTTGAACCGGCCGTCCTCAATATTGCTCATGATGCGTTTAAGCGTCCGGGTGTCCGCCTTGATTTCACGCTCCCGGTACTCAATCTGATGCTGAATCTTTTTAATGTCATAGAAAAGGGTCCGAACCTCGCCCTTATCGATACTGGTGCACGTACAGGCCCAACTGACGAAATCATCCTCATCCTTTTCCTCTATATTTTCCCGGACGTCGCTCAACGGCGCATCAAATACAGCCGCGCATTTGCAAAACACCTTGTGGGTGGTGTCGAACCATTCCACCTGGGCCTTAATTTTCTTCTCGATCTCATCGATCACATCGGTTTCAAGCCGCCAGTCTTTAAGAAGATCGAATATTTTCCGGTTCCGCCGCCGAATGGCCCGCTTGGCGCGCCGCCGGGCATCCGGAGGGTGATCCTCGAAAAAGATTTTTTCCCGAAGCTCCTGGTTTTCCTCGTCGATCTGCTTGATCTGATCGATGGTCTCAAGGAACTTTTCAATCTGGATCGACTCGTCGACAATCGTGTCGCCCTCATCAATATCCCGGAGCACATGCTTGGGCCGAAGCGTGCCAGCAGCAATCTGCTCGCCCAGATTGATGATGCTGTCAATCCCCAGCGTAGTCTCCAGCATGGCCCGCAGCACTTCCTGTTCACCGGCCTCGATTTTTTTGGCGATTTCAATTTCGCCTTCGCGGGATAAAAGCGTCACCAGCCCCATTTCCCGCAGATACATTTTCACCGGATCCGTTACTGCCCCAAAGTTGGCGACTTCATCCGCATCATCGCTCTCCGAGAGTTTGTCACTTTCCCCCTCATCCTTTTTCTCGGAATCGGACATCTTCTTGTGTTTTTCCACCACTTCGATATCAAGATCATCAAACCACATCAGCGTCTCGTCAAGCTGTTCCGGAGACATCATCTCCTGGGGGAGGACTTTGCTGATCTGATCATAGGTGAGATACCCCTGCCGCTTGCCCTTAGTCACAAGCTCGTCAATTTTTTCCTTTTTTTTGTCTCGACTGGCAGATCCACGGGATTCAGTGGTTTTTTTTGCCATAGGAATAAACCTCCTGAAACGATATACTTTTATGAACAGAAAACTGTTTTCAACCGGATTGTGCCGCTTGTTTCTGTTTTTCCTTTAATAGTTTGAAAAGCAACTCATGGTCGTTGTTTTTCTCGGCCGTCTTGATCTGATCCAAGAGCTCCTGATGGCGACGTTTCCGACTGGCTTTAAACTGGGCCATCAATTTTTCGCAGCTGCCTTGATCCCAGCACTCATCGCCCATCGCCAGCGAAGCGATAAGCTCCCTCTGGGAATTATCCGATATCCGATTCAGCAATTGAGAAATATCATCTGTCGATTTCGGCGGATGGGATAAAATTAATCCTGCAAGTTCTTTAAGCTGTATGTCTTCAAAATAATCAATGATTTGATGTTTTTCAATGGTCGGTACGATTTCGGGATACTGAAGCATCATGGCCACAACCCGGACTTCAACCCGATTTTTCGCAAAAGACGGCTTTTCAGCGGTCTCCGAGCGGAAGTTTTGGCCTCCCGGTTCCTGCCTTTGAGAAGAATTGCCCTGCTGTTTTCTGGCCGTCCGCACCCGTTCCAGAATCGCCGACTCATCAACCCCCAGACGTTCGGCCAGATGCCGGATATAGACGGACCGGGCCACACCGTCCCGAATATCGGCCAGCGGCTGCCTTAACTCGTCGACCACCCGGATTTTTCCCTGCATAGATAGTCCATGGGTATCGACGGCTGAATCGATCAAAAATTCAATGCCCCCCTTTGCCGCCTCCGCATGCTCGAAAAAGGCCTCCTGTCCGCGGGCAAACAAAAAGGAATCCGGGTCCTCCCCGACGGGCAGCACGATAATTTCAACATCCACGGATTCATTCATAAACAGGCCGATGCTGCGGTGCGCCGCCTTAATGCCGGCGGTATCCGAATCAAACACCAGCCTTGCCTTGTTCGCATACCCGCGCCTTAACATCCGGATATGCCCGGAAGTTAAAGAGGTGCCCAGGGTAGCCACGCTGTTGGCAATACCATGCTGATGCATGGCCAAAAGATCAAAATAGCCCTCCACAATATAGACGATGCCGGTCTCCCGGCATTTCTCCTTGGCCGCGTGAATGCCGTAAAGAGAGCGGCTCTTATTGTAAATGGGCGTTTCCGGCGAATTCAAATATTTGGGCTTGGCCTCCGCATCCAGGACCCGTCCGCCAAACGCGATGACCTGTCGGGTCACATCAACGATCGGGAACATAACGCGGTTGCGGAACCGATCATAATAGCCGGTTTTAGATGAGCGCGGTACAATGAGCCCGGCTTTTTCAGCCAAGTTTAACGGGATCTGTTCTTTTTTAAAAAACCGGAGCAGGTTGTCCCAGCCTTCCGGTGCATAGCCCAGCCCGAAACGATCGATAATTTCCTGGCTAAACCCCCGGTTTGCCAAATAGTCGCGGGCCTTTTCCCCGGCCGGCTGCCGCAGCAGCTGGTTCCGGTAGAAGGCCAGAACCTTTTTATTAATGTCAA
The DNA here is from genome assembly GCA_035312245.1 of Desulfosalsimonadaceae bacterium. Classification (GTDB taxonomy): domain Bacteria; phylum Desulfobacterota; class Desulfobacteria; order Desulfobacterales; family Desulfosalsimonadaceae; genus M55B175. Next base: position 5,255 of record DATGCF010000205.1, on the reverse strand, counting down.
AGAGCTTTTCCCGCTCTGAAACTTCCTGTTTCTCTGACGGGGTCATCTGCCGGGTCGGCAATTGAATACCGCACCGCCGGGCGAGCGCCTGCACTGCCTCGGGAAAACTGATGCCGTCAAACCGGATCAAAAAGTCAAAAACATCCCCTCCAGCCCCGCAGCCGAAGCAATGGAATATCTGTTTGGTTGAACTAACCGTAAAGGAAGGGGTTTTTTCGGAATGAAACGGACAAAGACCGGAATAATCTTTCCCTGTTTTTTTTAATGCCACCCGCTCGGAGACGATATCCACTATATCAGCGGCATTTCGGATCTCAGCAAGCTTGTCTTGCGGGATTTGAATCGCCAATAAAAGCACTCCACTTTTGGTGCACCCAGACGACAATATGGGCAGGGAAAAGAATCAGGCAGTCCGTGCCCGGACCACCCCATTGCAACGTCTTAACCGTAACTAAATAAATTAAATCTTTATATGGAATCTGTCAAACAGATTTAACCGATTTTCAGGGTTAATGGACAATAGGTTTCAGGTTTCAGGAAACATTATACGAGCGAGCCAAAATTTTGCAAGCCTGAACACTGAACACTGAACTTTGTTAAAAATTCTATCTCTGCTGATTCGTACTCGTACTCGTGCTCGTACTCGTAATCGGCTTTTGATTTTTTCGAGTACGATTACGAGTACGAGAACCGTCCCGCTCGCGCGGGACTGAGTACGATTAAGTTAATTAGAAGCCCCGCTTACAAGCCTCACTGCTTCAGGCAAATCCACATTGCCGTCATACAAAGCTTTGCCGATGATGACACCCACCACTCCAGATGCGGCCAGCGGACGCAGGGCTCTGATATCATCCAAAGACGATACCCCGCCGGAGGCCACAACCGGAATGGACACGGACTCAGCCAATCGGCGCGTTTCTTGGATATTCGGCCCCGTGCGCATGCCATCGCGCTCAATATCGGTAAAATTAATCGCCGCCACCCCGCTGTCCTCAAACTGCCTGGCCAGATCTACGGCACTTGCGTCGGTGGTTTCCGTCCACCCCTCAATGGCCACCCGGCCATTTCTTGCATCAATGCCCACAACAATTCGATCCGGGTAAGCCTGGCAGGCCTGCCTGACCAAATCCGGATTGCGGATCGCCTCTGTTCCGATAACTACCCGGTCCACGCCGCTTTCCAGATACATGCGGATGGTCTCCATATCGCGGATGCCGCCCCCGACCTGGACCGGAATCCCCACTGAATCGATAATGGCCTTGATCTGCGGCAAATTTTTGGGCTTTTTTTCAATCGCCCCGTCAAGATCCACCACATGCAGGCGTCCGGCGCCATCTTTTTCCCAGCGCTTCGCCATTGCGGGCGGGTCATCCGAATAAACCGTTTCTTTATCCATGCGGCCCTGAAGCAATCGGACACAGCGACCCCCCTTAATATCAATTGCCGGAATGATGATCATTATTTGCCGCCCGGAAAAATTTAAATGCTTCCTTTGGTAGAGTGCACCTGGTCAATACGTTCATCCAGGGATACCGCCTGGTCAAGGGCCCGGCCGAAGGATTTGAAGATCGCCTCGGTGACGTGGTGATCATTATGCCCGTAGCGCACGTTGACATGCAGATTCATCCCCGCGTGATTGGCAATGGAGCGAAAAAATTCGGTTGCCAGATCAGCGAAGTTCGGCTGGAAGCCATCCGGCAGGTGATAGGCCAGATACGGCCGGTTGGAAAGATCAATGGTGACCTCAGCCAGCGCATCATCCATGGGGGTGACGGCATAGCCGTATCGCCGGATGCCTTTTCGCTCGCCCAGGGACTGGCGGATGGCATCTCCCAGCACAATACCCACATCTTCCACCGTGTGATGATAATCAACCTCTACATCGCCGGTAGCTTTCAGCGTGAGATCAAAAAACCCATGCACGGCGAACAAATCCAGCATGTGATCGAAAAAAGGAATCCCGGTGCTGATTTCATTGGTCCCAATGCCGTCAACATCGAGTTTGGCCAGAATCTGGGTTTCCTTGGTTTTTCTTTCTATTTCCGCATTGCGGGGCATTTCAGGTTCTCCGATCGTCTGCGGCATCCTTGGATGGCGATATTGTCAAGTGATACCTGCGGCAGGCATTGATTTTTATGGAAATGGTGGAGATGAGGGGGATCGAACCCCTGACCTCGGCGTTGCGAACGCCGCGCTCTCCCATCTGAGCTACATCCCCACATTTTCGAACTTTGAATTAACAGAATTCGATACCACTGGAATGGGTTTGCGTCAACAAAAAATCTTGATGGCTTCACAAAAAGTCCAATATCTTTGTTGCGCTGCATCCCCCGGAATTTCACGTACGAACAAATACGCTGGATCCCTCGGGATTTGCGCGCCGCGATCTTGAACATTTTGCTTTGCCATCTCAAAATCGACTTCCACGGAACTAAATAATATAAGATGTTATTCCAGAGCCTTCCGCCACTGTCATTCCGAGGAGCGCCAGCGACGAGGAATCTTATTGTAAAGATTTCTCGCTGCCGCTCGAAATGACAGTATGGACGGATTTTCAGAACCTTTTGGAGTTAGTTTCTGCAAAAATACTGTGATGGCGGCACAAACCGCTTTTTACGAGACTGTCAAAATCCTGGCTCAGCCGAAATATTCCTCCGCCTGCCGGGACAGTTCCTTGCGAATGCCGAAGCGGCTCAGCGTGAAGTCATATTTGACCGGATCAGCCGGCGCCCACTGCCGGAAGCCCTCCGTAATTTCAATGGCCGTTCGCATATTGGGCTGATTGCGGGCGGTCAGCCCCAGCTTTCGGCAGATGCGAAACATGTGCGTATCCAAAGGGATAATGAGCATAGAGGCCGGCACATCCGGCCATCCGCCGGGATCCACCCGGTCTTTTCTTGCCATCCAGCGCAGAAAAAGATTCAGCCGCTTGCAGGCGGAGCCTTTTTCCGGACAGGCCAGCAGATGGCCCGGCTCACCGCACGCGCCGTTACTTCGCAGGGTTTCGGCGAACCGACAGAGTGCCGGCAGCAGGGTCGAATCATCATCTGCCAGACAGGTTTGAAAACTCTGCTGAAGGGAACCATGCGTTTTAACGGCTGCCTGAATCCCGGTTAAAAGGGCGGCCACATGCGCCCCCCGGGCAAACCGATGGACGAACCCGGCCATATCGGACTGAATCCGTTCCCCGGACACCTCCATCAGATAGGCATACGGAGAGGCGTCCATCCGGGAAAGCACATCAGAGACACTTTTTAAAATCTGCCGTACCTGGCCGTAAGCCAGGGAGGCGGCGATTAGCGCCACAATTTCCCGATCCGCCGGATCATTATAATCATAGAGGCATTCCAGGGGGTCGGGGTGAACAAATCGGCGGCGATTAAACTTTTCATAAAGCCCGTCCAGCCAGTCTTTCATATCAAGCCCATCCATTACCGCTCGGTAAGCAGATACGAGTATGCGGCCAGTGCGGCTTTCGCCCCTTCGCCGGCGGCAATGGTGACCTGTTTAAACGGCACGCTGGTCACATCACCGCAGGCAAACACCCCGGGGATGCCGGTTCGGCATTCGAGGTCCACAACGATCTCGCCCAGTTGATTGGTCATGAGGGTGCCGATGACCAGTTCGGAATTGGACAACAGGCCGATCTCAACAAAGACCCCCTCCACGTCGAGCCGGGTCTTTTCCCCGGCATCCAGGGATTCGATTTCAATGCCGGTAACACTTTCCTCCCCTATGATACGGATGGTATTGTAGCGCGTATAAAGATGTACTTTGGAATACGTGCGCACCCGGTTCTGCAGGATCGGGTCCCCGGTCAGCTCGGTCAAAGAAACCATATAGACCTGTCGGGCGACCTTGTCCAGATCAATCACCGCCTCCAGGGCGGAGTTGCCGCCGCCGATGACTGCCACATTGGCATCCGTATAAAACGGAGCATCGCAGGTGGAACAATACGCCACGCCACGGCCCTGAAAATCGATTTCGCCGGGGACATTCAGGGTTCTGGGGCGCTTGCCCATGGCCAGGATAACGGATTTAGTATAGAATGTGTGACCGTCATCGGTTTTAACCGATTTGATCCGGCCGGTAAGATCCAGAGACGCGATACTTGCGCCCACCCGCTTATGTATATCATAGTTATCCACGTGGGATTCGAATTTCTCGATCAGCTCGAGCGCCTCTCCCGAATAGCCCAGATAGTTGTCGATTTCCCAGGTATCCCTTAGCTGACCGCCAATCTGTTTGGTAATGAGCAGGGTTTTTAAAACCTTGCGGGCCGCGTACAGGGCGGCGTTTAAACCCGCCGGTCCGCCGCCGATGATGATCACATCGTATAGATCAACCGGTTCACCGGCAGAAGACAGCCCCAAGCGCTCCGTCACCTCCCCGGTGGCATACAGATTGACCAGATCGGCATATCCCCCGATGGGCTCCCCGTTAATCAAAATCTGCGGGGTATACTCGCTGCCCGAGACCTGCTTCATCTCCTCCCAGGCATCTGATCCCGGGGCCACCGGAATTTCCGTATAAGGGATGCCCTTTTCCACCAGAAACCCTTTGGCTTTAAGGCAGAAAGGGCACCCCTCCATGGAATAAATCACCAGACCGCTTATGTCTTTTTCTGACAATCCACGTTCTCCTTTCTAAGAAACTTGACGGGTATTAGGTATTCGGTGTTAGGTATTAGGTGAATGAAATCAATTCGTTATGCTTTAAGTAGGTCACGGTTCACAGTTCACGGTTTAAAAGACTCAGCGCTTTTGGCTTTGGAAATGGCTTATAAAAAAGGGCAATTTCCTTTAAGCCCCCCTTTCGTAAAAGTCGGATTTAGGGGGATTTTTCATCATGGCCCAATACAAATCCCCCCAATCCCCCCTTTTTCAAAGTGGGGGTGCGGCACAGCTCAAGGATTACAGTTTGAAAAACTTAGTGCCCTTACCCGATAACAAAAGTTACTTTTACGCTTCTAAATGCAATGTGGTATAAATATAGTGGCAAATACCGGCCTATTGCCGGGAGGACATAAAGCCTTACCTACATTATTTCTTAATACCAACGGCATTTTTTGTAGGGGCAGGGGTTTATCCCCGCCCACAAACAGCATCAGTCCCGCGCAAGCGGGACGGTACTCGTATGCGTACTCGAAAAAATCAAAAGCCGATTACGAGCACGAGTACGAATGGACGCATCGGAATAAATCGCCTTAGCGGCGAAATTCAAATGCATTTGTTTGAAACTGTAAAAAGCCGAAT
>DATGCF010000204.1:0-3382 GCA_035312245.1 Desulfosalsimonadaceae bacterium | reverse complement strand
TCTGCCGGTATTTTTCGGCCTGATCCTGATGGCTTCGCAAAAAACGAGTGATTCCGCCGCGGCATTCTTGCAAAAGGTCGTTTTCTGTTCGTACTCGTACGCGTACTCGTAATCGGTTTTTAATTTTTCGAGTACGAGTACGAGTACGAGTACCGTCCCGCTTAAGCGGGACTGAGTACGATCAGTTCCTCCCCCTGGGCTGCCACCCCGGACCGAACCTAAAAATAACTTTAAAGGCACTAAGGCACTGAGTTTTTAAACTGTAAACCGCGAGCTATGCCGCACCCCCACTTTAAAAAAGGGGGGGATTGGGGGGATTTGTATTATGTCATGATGAAAAATCCCCCTAAATCCCCCTTTGCCAAAAAGGGGGACTTAAAGGAAATTGCCCTTTTTTATAAGCCTTTTCCATAGCCAAAAGCGCTGAGTTTTTTAAGCCTTGAACTGTGAACTGTGAACCGTGAACTGCTTAAATCATAAAGGTTTGATTTCATTAACCTAATACCCAAAACTTAAAACCCGTGAAGTTGCTTAGAAGTCAAAGTTCACTTTTCATCTATTTTTCATCCTCCTTTCATATTGTTTTTTTGCGCTGATGGTCCAGCCCCCGGAGCGGGTCACCCCGCGCGTGATTCCGGCCCGGGAATACGTATTTGTAGTGGATGTCTCCGGCTCGATGAACGGTTTTCCGTTAAAGACTGCCAAAACCCTCCTTGAAAGCCTGCTTGAAGAGGAAATGGCCCCGGGTAAGCGGCAGAAAAAGCACCGGCGTCGGCTTGAACATCGTCAGGGAAGTCGCCGCCCTGCACAAGGGGTCGGTCCATCTGGAAAACCGCCCCTCCGGCGGTGCCCGGGTGGTGCTTGTGCTGCCGGCAATAAGTTGATTTTGGAAATCCGGTTGCGCCGGACGCACGGGTTTGATATCCGAATGTGGATTGCCCGCATGGCAAAAATTGAAATGGTTTTAGATTTCATTAATTAGGCGTTGATGGGGGAGAAAACGATGATCTGGACATTAAAGAAAAAGGCTTATCGGGCCCAGCATGGGGTGATGAAGGTCGTTGCCGGGGTTTTTCCGTTTCCGGTGCCGGCGCTTTTGACCGGCCCGGGCAGTGTGGGCCAACTGGCCGAAAACATAAAAATCCGGGGGCTTAAGCATGTGCTGGTGGTTACGGACCGGATTCTGATGGATTTGAAGCTCCCGGAAGGGCTGTTGTCCGCGCTTAGCGAAAACGGTGTGGAGTACACCATATTTGATGAGGTGAAGCCCAACCCCACCATTGAGAATGTCGAGGAAGGCCGGAAGCTCTATAAGGAGAACAAGTGCGACGGGATTATCGGCTTTGGGGGCGGCTCCCCTATTGACTGCGCCAAAATTATCGGGGCCCGTATTTCAAACCCCTATTTGAGCGTCCGGAGAATGAAGGGCATGTTTCGGGTGTTTTTGCCCATTCCGCCGTTTTTTGCCGTGCCCACAACTGCGGGGACCGGCTCTGAGACAACCATTGCCGCGGTGATTACTGATGCGGATACCCATGAAAAATTTGCCGTCAACGATTTTAAGCTTATCCCAAAAATCGCGGTCCTGGATCCGGAACTAATGGCGGGGCTGCCTCCGCACATTACCGCCACCACCGGCATGGATGCGCTGACCCATGCGGTTGAAGCCTATATCGGGGTAAACGGCAATAAGTTCACGGATGAAAATGCCGAGAAAGCCACGGAATTGATATTTGAAAATCTTGAAACCGCCTATAAGGACGGATCCAATCTGGACGCCCGAAATAACATGGCCCTGGCCTCTTTTTATGCGGGCACCGCCTTTACCCGGGCGTATGTGGGCTATGTTCACGCGATTGCCCATAATATGGGCGGCCTTTATGGGGTGGCCCATGGGTTGGCCAACGCGATTATCCTGCCCTATGTTCTCGAGTTCTGCCGAAAAGACGCCGAGCAAAAACTGGCCCGCCTGGCGATCGCCGGCGGCATCGGCACCGAAGAAGAATCCGCGGAGGCCCTTTCCCACCGCTTCATCGAAAAAATAAAAACCATGAATAAAGATATGGGCCTTCCGGACGACATCAAGGAACTCAAAGAGGAGGACATTCCCTTGATCGCCAAGCGCGCCTTGGATGAGGCCCATCCCGACTATCCGGTGCCCAGGATTATGACCCGGCAGGAATGCGAGGATTTAATCCGGAAACTTCTGCCCTGATCAGCAGAAGTCTTTAACAGCCATCGAGGAAGACGGGTTTTCCGCCTACCACGCCTCCGGAAACGCGCTTTCCACAAAGGCGTTTTCCATTTTAAGCTTGTGCTCCCGCTCCATTGCGGCCAGGTGGCGGAAGACCTCGGCCTGCCGGGGATCGGTGCAGCCGTCGGCCAGGGCGTTATACTGGTTCATGGCCTCTTCTTCCTTTTTCATGGCCAGGGCAAAGGCATCCGCCGGCGCCATGTCCGAAGAGACCCGGGGGCTTTCCACGGTTTCAGCCACCCGGTAATCCCGGTTTTCTTCAAACGGCAGGGAATCCGGAACCGCATCCAGAAATCCTTTCAGAATATTCTCGTGCTTTTTTTCTTCCGAGACAAAGCTGGTGAAGAGATCCTTTAGGTGTCCATCCGCCATCTGCTCGGCCGCTTGTTGATAAAAATTCTGGGCTTCGATTTCACGCTGGATGGCATTCGATAGAATTTGCGTGTAGTCAGCGGGTTGCATTCATTCTCTCCTTAGCTGAAGGTTGATTTATAGGTGAATATGTGCTTATCTTACATATAGGGGCCGTTAAATCGCGTGTCAAACTGCCGGCTTCCGGAAATATCGGACCGTCTTACTCTTTAATCTTAATCTTACTCTTAATCTTACTCTTGCTCTCGCTTTCGAGCCATCTGAATGACTAAAAAAAGCGCCGGAATTTTTATGTATCGGTTCCGGGAAATGAAATTACAGGTTTTTCTCGTGCACCCGGGCGGTCCCTTTTGGTCGCGCAAGGACAAAGCCGCCTGGTCCATTCCCAAGGGGGAATTCGATGATTTGGAGGCGCCGCTGGAAGCCGCAAAGCGGGAATTTCAAGAAGAAACCGGCATGCCCGTGACCGGGGATTTCATTAACCTGGGGGAGATCAAACAGCCGGGCCGGAAAATCATCTATGTCTGGGCGGTTGAAGGCGACTGCGATCCCGCCGCAATTAAGAGCAATACCTTTGAGATGCAATGGCCGCCCAACTCCGGCAAATACAAAAGCTTTCCGGAGGTGGACCGGGCCGGCTGGTTTTCATTAGGGGCGGCCAGAGAGAAGCTCCATAAAGGGCAGGTCGTATTGATCGACCGGCTGGCCGAAAAGCTCGGGGTTGATCTTGATTCGTAAAATGCGGTTTATGCCGCC
>DATGCF010000203.1:0-2501 GCA_035312245.1 Desulfosalsimonadaceae bacterium | reverse complement strand
AGGAATTATCCTGATCAGGTTCCAAGGGTTATCCGTCCATCGGATTCTCAGTTGCGCAGCAACACCCCCAACGGGATTATTTATTTATGAACCTATTATAAGCATTGTTTTAGGTTGTCAACAAATGGTTTTGCACATTTGTTTTGAATTACAAGGCAGTTGAGCCATTTTTGATTAAGATTAAGACGGCTTTATGCGGCCATCAAGCCATGCCGGGTGCCGATTTCCCGGCATACCGCATCAATTTCCGGCAGCCGGGCGGAAAGGATCCGGCCCTCCAGGCTGTCTAAAAAAATTTCATTGTTCTTGGGAATCCGGCCGATCACATGCTCCCCATCCAGATGGCTTAACATAGCCTCTTCGATGTTGGGCTCCACCTTGTTCAGTACAAAATAGGCCGCCGCATTGGCATTCTGCGCCATTTCAGTGATTTTTTCCGCCATGCGGAAAGATTCCGCCGTGGGATCCACCACCCCTAGCACGATATCGGCCTCTCCGGCCATTCCCCGGCCAAAGTGCTCAACCCCGGCCTCCGTATCCACGAGAACGACCTCCCCGCTCCGGGTTTGAAGGCTTGCCAGAAATTTCTTGGATAAAATCCCCATGGGGCAGGCGCAGCCTTCACCGAAATGATGGATTTTCCCGATCACCAGGAACTCCACCCCGTCTTCGCTGGCCACACAATCCGCCGGCAGATCATCAATTGTCTGTTTGCCGGAAAAAATGCCCGCCGGATTGTCCATCAGCATCTTCTCGTTAAGCTTTTCCTTAAACCCCTTCTTGCCGCCCAGATAATCCATCAGGTGCAACGGCGCCGTAGTGCCGGCCAGTGCGTGCTGCAGGCCCATATTCGACTCATCCGCATCCACCAGCAGCACCCGGAATCCGGCCCGGGCAAATGATTGCGCCATTAGGGCGGCCAGCGTACTTTTCCCGCTCCCGCCTTTTCCGCAAACTTCTATTTTCATATGAGAACCTTTAGTTTTTGTATATTAAGTTTTGGGGCCCCGGAGACCCGCGGGCGGAGCCAGAATCTCTGACCAGATCACCGCCTGGCGGAGATCCTGCCGGGACAGCCGCTCCTGTTTTGCCGGACGCGGCACCTTCTTGGCCTTTTCAGGCGCCGCTTCCCGGGCGAACGATCTGGGCTCCCATTTTTTGAAGCCCCGTTTCTGCCACTGTTTCTCCCTCTCGGCAGACGCGGCTGCTTCGGAGGCTACAGCCTTCCCCTTTGATTCCGCTGAAACCTGTTCGCTTTCAGCCTGCTTAGCGGAGTTTTCTTCAGGCATCAAATCCTCCCACCAGGATCGATGGCGCGCCGGCCTGTCCGCTGTCTCGACCGGCTCTTTCGGCCCCTCCATCTCCTGCCTGAATTCCTCCAACAGATTCTCCAGGCCTTTTCTCCAGCCGGATGATGGCTTTTTGTCCCCTTTTGCCGTTTTCCGGGCCACCTGCTTGAGGATCTGGGTAAACAGCATGATCCCTACAATAATGAATAAAAACAGTATTTCAAAATTCATTTAAAGCATCCTCTTTATTTTATCGTACTCAGTCCCGCGAGAGCGGGACGGTTCTCGTTCTCGTGCTCGTACTCGACATTAAAATTTCTCGATTACGAGCACGAGTACGAGTACGAATCAAAGCCTACGATCTAAAAATACTGCTGCCGGTATTCAAACTTGCGCCCAATAAGCCATTATTCTTCAGTATCCGGCGTTTCCGGATACTCCTTGCCATCCTCGGTCTTGCCGATGGTATCGCGCATCGTAGTATCCGCCTCAATGTTCTTCATCCGGTAATAATCCATAATGCCCAGATTGCCGCTTCTGAAGGCTTCGGCCATGGCCAGGGGCACCTCGGCTTCGGCTTCGACGACTTTTGCCCGCATCTCCTGGACTCGTGCCTTCATCTCCTGCTCTGCGGCATAGGCCATGGCCCGGCGCTCCTCCGCCTTGGCCTGGGCGATTTTCTTGTCCGCCTCGGCCCGGTCGGTTTCGAGCTCGGCCCCGATATTCTTGCCCACATCCACATCCGCGATATCAATGGATAAAATTTCATAGGCGGTTCCCGAATCCAGGCCCTTTTCAAGTACCCGGCGGGAGATGCTGTCCGGATTTTCCAGCACGTTTTTGTGGCTGTCCGAGGAGCCGATGGTGGTGACAATGCCCTCGCCCACCCGGGCTAGGATCGTCTCCTCGCCGGCGCCGCCGACCAGACGGTCGATATTGGCCCGCACCGTTACCCGGGAAGTGGCCCTCAGCTGGATGCCGTCCTTAGCCATGGCCGCCACCATGGGCGTTTCAATCACCTTGGGATTAACGCTCATCTGAACGGCCTCGAGCACGTTTCGGCCGGCCAGGTCAATGGCCGCCCCCCGGTTGAACAAAAGATCAATATTGGCTTTATCCGCGGCAATCAGGGCCTGGACCACGCGCATCACATCGCCTCCGGCCAGATAATGGCTTTCCAGGTCATTGGTGGATATCTCCAGCCCGGCTTTT
>DATGCF010000202.1:0-2396 GCA_035312245.1 Desulfosalsimonadaceae bacterium | reverse complement strand
CCCGCCGGATCGAATCGGCCGGTAAACCGCCGCGGCACAACCGGCACGCCGGAGGCCTCAAGCCGTTTGAAATTCGGGCCATGGGGGTTGCAGATGACATCTATCTCCACCCCTTTTTGCCGGAGTCCGATGAAGAGCTCGGTTTCAACCAGATCATTTCGATTCACAATGCAGAGCAGGCGGATGGGGGTCATCTTATTGTTTGTCCCTTTTGTTCAGTGCTTCGGCTTTTATCAAACCGTTTTTCCATCATGTGCAGGAATTTTCGACGGTTCCCGCCATAAATGCCCATGTGCTGGCAGTAGATGATAAAAAATCGGAGCCGGTCATGCAGGGTAAAACAGCCCGGGTTGCGGTTTAATTGATGGAGATTTTTGACCATACGGCCATAGGGGAAGAATTTGTACTTTCTTGTCCGTTCATTGTCAATCCAGTAAAGACAAAATGAGCCATCCGGGTTTTCCCGGCACAGGATATTGTTCAGATTCATCTCCCCGTGATAGATGTGGTTTTTGTGGAGCCGGGCCGCCTCAACCGCCAGTTGGACAACAAGGCGGCGTTTTTTTGGGGCAATCCCCGGATCATCCATGGAAAACTGCCGGCACCAGGCATTTATTGAAATGGCGGCCACCGCTTCACTCACATGAACGCTTGAAAGGGAAAACCAGGCAAACCGTTTTTCAATGGCAAAACAAAACGCCGGCGCCTGAAGCCCATGGCGGGCTAAAATGCGCTCGCCACAAAAGATCCGAAGCGCCCGGGAAAGCGGGCGGATACCCAGGGCCGCTTTGGCCACATCCCGCCGGTTTCGCGGTTTAAGTTCCTTAAAAAAACAGGTGCGGCCATTAATTTTTCCTTTTTTAAGCGACCCGGAATCATGCCGTAACTCTTTGACGGTTTCAATGCCCGGCAAATCCCCTTTAAGGTATTTGACGGCCGTCGCCGCGAACGTGTCATTAGAGGCGTCATTGGGCCGAGGATAAATGACCACGGTTTTCGGTTTTTTTGAAATAAGGGTTTTTTGCAGATTCGCTCCGGGCATTGGCTGCACTCATGCGGTGGTTTTATGCTTGATAAGGGTGAGCAGGGCCGCCAGGATGACAATATAGAAAGCGATATAGAGGTTTCTGTAGAATACGCAGGTGGTCAGCGAAAAAATCAGAAAGGCGGCCACCAGGTTAATACCGGAAAAAGCGGTGTCAGCGATTCGGGGCTTTCGGTAGTTCTGCTTAATGACCGGGATCAACAAAAACAGAGGCGCCAAAAGAACGGCGAGCAGGGCGGCCAACCCGACAATACCGTAGTTGACCAGGAACTCAAGAAACATGTTGTGCAGGTGGGCGCACTGAATATTCGAACCCTCGCGCACGGTTTCCAGGTACTGTTTTCTGCCGGTGCCAAGCAGCGGATGCTCCTTATAGACCTCCCACGCCTCATCCCAGACCCTCAGCCGGAAGGCTTCCTCACCTTTCAGCGTTTCCCTTTCGCCGGCGAAAAACAGCCGGGCGTCTTTAATGCCGTCGTGGATCCGCTCATCGATCGATACCCCGGATAACTGGGTATAGGTGACAGATGAGAGGGCGATCACCAATACGGTCACAACCCGGTAGATCCAGGTATATTTAAAGCTGCCCAACTGGATGAGAAATATCAGGGTGAGCACCGGGATGGCGAGCAGCGCCCCCCTTGTGCCGGAGAGAAAGGCCGCTAAAAGCCCGCCGATCACTGCCAGTATCGGAATGATCATCAACAGGCCGTGGCGTTTGGCAAAGTAGCGGATACCGGATAGCGCCATAAACCCGTAAACCAGCGCCAGATCGCCGAATGCGATGGGATTGTAAGGGCCGATCACGCGGGTGCCGGATTTTACCATATAGGCCTGGAACAGGGCATAGCAAATGGAACAGAGGGCCCCGGCGGCCAGGCCGTACCAGACGACCCAGTCCTTCATGCCGGTCCAGTAAACCAGCAGATAAAAAATCGGGATAAATCCGAGAAACCGGATTTCATGGTCCAGATCCCAGTCCATGGGGATGTCCGGCGAGAACAGCCCGTTTAGCAGAAAAAAGATCAGGCAGACCGCAAAATAGCCGGCGAAAATGAGCATTAAAATTTTTTCATTCCGGCTGAACACGGGCCGGGTTTTCCGCTTGAACCAGGCACCCAGGCCAAAGGCCGTCAATAGGGTAAAAATGACACTCCCCCCGTGCTCCACGAGGTTGGCCATGGCGGGAAGCAGAAACACCAGCATATAGGTGAGCACGCGCACGTAATTGAACATGATTGTTCGCCAGTTTTTTAGTTTTTCATTTTGGAGCTTTAATTATTATTTTTTTGCGTGATTTTCAATTTATTTATGCATCGCCTTCTAAGTAACTTCCTCGTACTCAGTCCCG
>DATGCF010000201.1:0-3493 GCA_035312245.1 Desulfosalsimonadaceae bacterium | reverse complement strand
GATGGGCTGGTCAGCTGTCGCACTCGTGGGCGCCTACCTGTTGAACCCGGTTTGTGTTTTGATTTTTCTGGCCGGTGCGGGCCTGGAAACGGTTTACTGCCTGCTCTGGCGGGTCAGCCCCTTACGCGCCATTGTCAGCGGTTTTGTCAAAAACATGGGGGCGTTGGCGGCGATCTTTGCCGTTGATCCGCATCCTGACCCGATTTTTATGATTGTGCTGTTTCTGTTCCTGTTTTTCTGGGAAATCGGGGGTCAGAACATTCCGGCGGACTGGACCGATATTGAAGAGGACCGACGGTTTAAGGCCAAAACCATCCCCGTGCGGCTGGGCGAGGAGAAATCTGCCGCGCTGGCGCTCGGCTGCATAGGAATCGCGGTTTTCCTGGGCATGACCATTTTTTTGCTGAGCTATCCGAATTTTAAATATATTGCGGCCGGGCCGCTGGTGCTTCTGATCGGTTTTCTTTTGCTGCTCCAGCCAGCGTTCAAACTTTATCAGACAAAGCAGCGGGAAACCGCCATGGCGCTTTTCAACAAGGCCAGCTACTTCCCCTTTTGCATGCTTTGCACGACGCTGATATTTATTTTTTAGGATAAAATGGGTTTCTGGCCCACATGAACGGCGGCAATGCCGTTGGTCAGGCGTTTGTAGGAGACCGATACAAAGCCGATGGATTCAAGGATTTCTTTAAGCTCAAGAGCGGTGGCAAACATCCGGATGGTCTCTGAAAGACAGCTGTAGGACTGGCTGGAGCCGGCCAGAAGGCTGCCCAAAAGCGGCATGACATGGAAGGAATACCAGTCGTACAAAGATCGAAACAGCGGGTTCACCGGTTTTGAGAACTCCAGGCACATGATTTTGCCGCCCGGCTTTAACACCCGGTGCATTTCGATAAAGCCTTTTTTCAGGTGGGTCAGATTCCGTATGCCGAATCCCACCATGGCCGCGTCAAACCGGTTATCCGGTAACGATATGCGTTCCGCATCCCCCTGAACATAATGCAGGCGATGATGATAAGCCTTGTTCACCTCCCGGCTTCGGCCCGCTTCCATCATGGCCCGGTTCATGTCATAGACGAAAACACTCCCGGCGGCGCCGATGCGCCTTGCGGCAAATACCGCCAGATCCCCGGTGCCGCCGCATACATCAAGCACCTGGTGGCCGGGCTTTAGATCCATCATGCGCACCGCAGTCCGCTTCCATGCGTAATGGATGCCGAAGCTTAAAAAGGTGTTCATGAAGTCATATTTGGGCGCCACACGGTTGAAATGCACCCGCACGGCTTTTTCCTTTTCCTCGCGGCGCATTTGTCTAAAACCAAAATGGGCGGTGCCTGAGGCCTCAACATATTCATCAAACATTTTCTCCCGGCTGTCCCGGTCAAACCACCGGGGAATATGGAATAATTTCATTTACCCCCTGATCCTTTTTTTCCTTTTAAGATTAAGGCGGTTTTAAGTTGTGTCAGGAACTATTCGGTTTTTTCAGATGCATCATGTAATTCATCGGGGCGAACCGCGTGAAGCAGGCCCGGCCCAAGAAGGGCAAGTACAGAAACCCCGTACAGTCATGTATTGCCAGGCCGGTTTCACCGGCCCATTCCGCCATCTCCCGGGGGCGGATAAATTTCCGGTAGTGATGGGTACCCTTTTCAACAATACGCAAAACATATTCGGCCACAAAAATAACCATCAACCCGGCCAACCAGGTCCGGTTGATGGTTGATAAAAAAATACTCCCATGAGGCTTTACCAAGCGCTCGCAGGCTCCAAGAATCGACCGCGGATCCGGGACGTGCTCCAGAAGCTCCATGCAGGTAATAACGTCAAATCGACCCGGAGACTCGGCGGCGATTGATTCCACCGTCGCCTGACGATACCCGATGGAAAGCCCCGAAACCTCACGGTGCGCCCGGGCGGCTGAAAGGGCTGAGGGGGCAAGATCGATCCCGGTCACCCGGCCGCCGCATTCTGCCAGCGCCTCGGAGAGGATGCCGCCGCCGCAGCCGACATCCAGGATCTCCCTGCCGTCCAGCCCGGTGCGCGCGGAAATATAGTCGAGGCGCAGCGGATTGATGTCATGAAGCGCTTTAAGGCTTCCTTTTCGCTGCCACCAGTCCTCGGCATGATGCTCAAAATAATGGATTTCCCGGTTATCGATATTGGGTTGAGCGGGAGGCATCAGGAGATATCCATCCCCGCCGCTTCAAAAAGGGGACGAATATAGGCAAGAGAGGCGCGGCCAGCGGCTTCCGGGCCGTTGGCATAGGGGTAAAGCTCAAGGGTGATATCGCCGGTATAACCAAGCCTTTTCATGGTTTGAAACACTTCCGCCAAATCAATGGCCCCGTCCCCGGGAATCAAATGATGGTGTATCCGGCTTTGCCCGATATCCTCCAGATGGACATGGCCGAGCCATTCGAATAGCTCCTCCATGGCATGCGCCGGGTTTTCCCCGGCACAAAAGAAATGGCCGATGTCAAAATTAATGCCCACCTGCGGTGAGTGGACGCCCTTGATAAACTCTTTGAATTCAGCGGTTCGTTCGATCAACAGATCCGGCTCGGGCTCCACCAGGAGTTTTACGTCAAGCTCTTCAGCCAGAGGGATCACTGTCTCCAGCCCCTGATGAAAAAGGGCCATGGCTTCTTTTCGCTTCCCCCCGGCCAGGGGGCCGCCCGGGGGAATCGAAATATTCCGGCACCCCAGGGTTTTGGCAATCTCTAAACATTGCCGGGTATGTTGAATGCGTACCTGGCGGCGGTCCGCTTCGGGTTCGATCCAGGAGGGCAGATAGGTATCGCCTACGGCAAAAAGGGTGAAACTGTTCAGGTTAGTGACCTTAAGGTGATGGGCGTTAAACATATTTTTAACTTCCACGATGGATGCCTGATCGTAATCCGGCGGATACAGGTGCGGCCGGTCACACATGATCTCAACCCCTGCAAAACCCAGGGCGGCTATCCTCTCAAGAGATTCCGAAAGCCCATACTGGGTAAATGCATTGGTGCTGTAGCCGAATACCATTTAGGACTCCTTGGTCAACTGACTGTTACCTAAATTTAGCGATTTTCAAGTTTACCGCAGATACAAGGAAAATGATGTCGAGCGATAGTTGTCTATGCGAGACATCATTTGACGCAGTAGATGCGGTGAAATTGGAAATCCCGGAGGGTTTCAAATTTTTTGATTAAAAAATGATTCAATATCCTAAAAATAAGATAAAAATTAAATCTTCAAAAAATTGAAACGCTCAATTTAGGTGTTACAGTGTTTTTCAAGTTCTTCAAGGGCCGCCAGTTGATCCTGAAAGCTTACAGCAGCGCCACCGAGCGCCTTCTTGAAATAAAACGCCAGCTCCGGGACAAGCCCGGCGCACCCGGCCCTTTTTGCCGCGGCCATCCATCGGACCAGGTCCAGAACCAACGGGGCTGCCAGTATGGAGTCCCTGCCCTGGAGGTTTAACCGGAGGCTCATGGGCAGGGCGAAAATA
>DATGCF010000200.1:0-6838 GCA_035312245.1 Desulfosalsimonadaceae bacterium | reverse complement strand
CCTGGGATATCATGCAAAAACCAAAAACCACCCGATTCATGGATACCCTGCTAAATCCGATACTGGGTAAAAGCCTCGTGCTGTATTTTAAAAAAAGATAACCATGAGGCCACGCCACTGATGGATTTGGGTTGATGAATTTTATTTTTCATCAAAAAGGCATCTAACAGGCCCAGAACAATATATTGTGGTCGAATTAAAAACTGAGAGAGTACGTATAGTGTTTGACTTCACCATGTCAACCCGAACTAATGGTTAGCAAAGATAGCCGGAGTTCTTCAGTCTGGCCTAAAGATGATCATGTCTCCTTTCCTGCGTATAATGCTGGTTCCAATCGATAGTTCCAGAGAAGCCCTTATTCATACCCTGACAATTTAACTGTCAATTTAACTTGTACAACGAATAGCAGATGTTATAATATTGTGTAAACTTGAATGGCCATAGCGCGCATAATGATTTCGTTAGTGTGAAGATTTTTAGAACCATCTCTTCAGGATTGAACAATGGATAGACAGCGCATCCTTGAACTGCTGAGCCACAGTAAACCCGAATTGCAGGCCCGATTCGGAGTGACTATGCTGGCATTATTCGGCTCCACTGCACGTGACAATGCAACCAGTGTCAGTGATGTTGATATACTAGTAGCCTTTGACGGTCCAGCCACCTCCAGGCGCTATTTTGGTGTACAGTTTTACTTGGAGGACCTTCTCGGCTGCCCGGTCGATTTGGTGACCGAAAAGGCCCTGCGAACCGAATTGCGCCCTTATATCGAACGGGAGCGGGTCAATGTCTGATACCAGCAAACGTGAATGGCGTTTTTACCTCGACGATATGATCGGTTTTGCTGAAAAAGTCCTGGCCTACACTGAAGGTCTTGACCAAGCAGGTTTCGAGGTAAGCGGGATGACATATGACGCCACCCTGCGCAACTTGGAGTTAATCGGCGAAGCCGCAACCCACATTCCTGAAGATGTTCGCGCTGCCCATCCTGAGATCCCCTGGCGGATGGTCATCGCCACCCGCAACCAGCTCATTCATGGATATCTCGGCATCGACAACGACACCCTCTGGAGCATAATTCAAGACGATGTGCCCGAATTGCTACCGATACTGAAATCTATGAAGACTGACTCCACCCATTCCTGAATCTTATCTGCCGCTATTTTTTATGCCCATGACCGGAAAGAAATTAAAGGTACAGAATACAGGCCTGAGTCTACACGTTTGAAACCAAACATTTCGTAGCATAACTTGCCAGAATTCCATCTAGAAATTTTAGACAGAGGACTGAGCACTTTAAAAAGGGACTGACAGCTATGCGGCTGTAATGAGAAGCACAACATGTGGTGGGTAGCGTCCAATGGATCAGAGTCCCGGATTAGTGCCTTTTCTATTTGAGATTCCTGAGCGTTGCAATTGCTTGCATAAAGAGTTTTTGGGATCACACACGGGCTTGATAAATCTTTTTTTAGGATTCAAGGGCATGCTTGATTCTTAAGGGATTACGGCGCATATCTAAAATTCGGTAAATTATAATTACGGATTCGGTTTTCATCCTGTAATATATGGCAGGAATGCACGGATCATTTAATCTGAAACGCAGCATATCCGAGGCTTGAATAGCGCTCGATTTAGAGGAAGTTGACCTGATGCACCAGATGCTTCTGCCGGATCAGGGCCTTGACCCTTTCCTGAAGCTGGGGATCGGTGATGGCGGCTACCTGGGAAACCGGCCGGCCGGCATCATCGGTGCTGTATCGATATGACCGGATGACCCCCGGCACCATGGCATAGGCGCATCCTCCGAATCCGCAGCAGGAGGAGTCAAAAATCGCATTGCCCAGCAGATACAACACTTCTTCCCCATTTATGGGCAGTCTCTCCTCTTTGATAAACAGGTAACTACCGCCGATGGCCGTTATCTGCTGATTGAGCTCAGGATGGGAAAAATCCGTGGTTTTTTCAGTTAAATCAATGGCCATAGGATTTTTTCCTTCTCTGCCTGTTTATTCAAATGCCACCAGGATTTTTCGGCTCCCCGGCTGCATGGCATGCTCAAAGGCCTTTTCAAATTCGGCAAACGGATAAACGGTATCCACCAGCGGGGCCACATTTACCCACTGGTTCGCCAGGCATTTAACCGCAAACCCGATATCCCCGCACCTGGAGCCGACCAGACTGATTTCGTTGACCACCACTGCCGCCAGATTCATTTCCGAGGGCTGATGGGAGGTGGTTTTGACCACAACGGTCCCTTCCGGTTCCACCAGTTGAACAGCTTGGTTAATCGCATCCGGATTCCCGGTTGCCTCCACCACCAGATCAAAAGCCCCTTTCAACCGATCTTCCAGTTTTTCGGGATCCACTTCCGCGGTATTGGTAATGCTGATCCCCTGCCTGGCGGCCATATCGAGTTTATCCGCATGCCGGCCGAGCACGGTTAAATTGGTGGTGTAATGATTCAGGGCGAATGCGCACAAAAGCCCCATTTTGCCGTCCCCCATGACCGCGATTTTTGTGTCATGCCGAATATGGACCTGCTGGGCAATTTCAAGCGCGGCAGCCAAAGGTTCGGCAAACACCGCATGAATGGTTTCCAGCCTATCGGGGAGCACCCTTAAATTGTCGATCGGTAAAGCGCAATACTCGGCAAACCCGCCATCCTTTCCCCGGATCCCCACGACCCGGCGCGAGGAACAATGCCGGGTGTCCCCGGTGCGGCATTTCAGGCACTGGCCGCATCCAATATTGATATCCACAGCCACGCGCCTGCCAACGAGTTCCGGTGCCTGGGGCGCTTTTTCCACCATGCCCACGAATTCATGCCCCGGGATCCCCTGAAAATCCTGATAGCCGTTGAACAGCTCAACATCCGTGGCGCAAATCCCGGCCATCAAAACTTTGACCAGCGCCTCATGCGCGGATACCTCCGGAATCGGGACATCGATCATGGAAATCGTCTGGTTTTGAAATGTTACGGCTTTCATCACCACTCCAGCAGGAAAGCAGATCATAAAAAATATACATTATAAAAGGTGCTGACATATGCCAATACATTTTTACTATCTTTTTGATAAAGTTATCAATTTACCGGTCTGGGCGTAAACTTTTCTTGAACGCAAAACACTTTCATGCCACATAATAAAAAAATTTGGTAACCCAAGCCGCACAATTAAACGTTTCAGAAAAAGTGCCGATGAAAACCCGCATTACGGAACTGTTTAAGATCCGCTACCCGATTCTCTTATCCGGCATGACCGGGGTGAGCACGCCCGAGTTGGTTGCCGCGGTCAGCAATTCCGGCGGCCTCGGCATTCTGGCCACCGGGAATTTAAATTTTGACCAGACCCGACAGGCGGTCCGTAACATCCGTTCATTGACGGATAAACCGTTCGGCGCCAATATGCCGCTTATTTTCCCGGGCTCGGATGAAAAGGCCAGGATCCTGTTTGACGAGAAAGTGCCGGTGATCAATTATTCCCTGGGCAAAGGCGACCGACTGGCAGACGGCGTGCATGCCTACGGCGGTCAACTGGTTGCCACCGTGGTCACCCAGCGGCATGCCATCGCCGCCCAACGGGACGGGGCGGACGCCCTGATTGTGACTGGCCATGAGGCAGCGGCCCACGGCGGGGATGTCACCTCCCTGGTCCTTGTCCCCAGCATTTCGGATGCGGTTGATATTCCGGTCATCGCAGCCGGTGGGTTTGCAGACGGCCGGGGGCTTGCCGCGGCCCTTACCCTCGGGGCAGACGGGATTGCCATGGGCACGCGGTTTATGAATACCCAAGAGAGCCCGGTGCATCCGACGACCAAGCAGACCGCAGCAGAAAAAAGCGTGCATGACACCCTTTATTCCAACCGTATCGACGGACTTCCCTGCCGGGCCATGCAATCTAAGGGCGCAGAGCGGTTGATCCGAAACCGCATCCCGTTTATCCGCGCCCTGTTTACTTCGCGGCAGGCGGCCCGGGCCTTTGGATTTTCCTGGCTTAAAATGCTTTTGGGCATTCTGGCGGCCGGGCCGAAAACCTCAAGCCAGCTGGCCCGGATGGCCAATGCCTATCAGCCGATTCAGAAAAGCCTGGACACCGGCGACTGTGAAAACGGGGTCCTGCTGTTGGGGCAGGCCACCGGGATAATCTCCGATACCCCCACAGTGGCCGATCTGATCGCGCAGATCATTTCGGAAGCTGCGACAGCCAATACCCGCGTGCATGAAAAACTGGCCGATCAGGCGGGCATCAGGTAAAAATAGATGGGGTCATTCTGACGCGCGCCCGCGGGCCGCAGCACCTTGACGGGTGTAAAGGCCGGGATCGGGAAATTAAAGGAGACGATCACAGCCCCGGGCTTTGCTTCAGCCTTGAGCTTTTCTGCCAGTTCCGCCATGACATCTGGAAACAGATAGCAAAAAATGACGTCCGCCGCATCAATGGCTTCATGCCAGAAGTTTCGGTACCGGATATCAATGCCCGCCCCCAGCGAATAAATTCTTGCCTTCACATAGGCCAATGGGTTGATTTCATAGCCGATGGCGGAGATATCAGACCGCTTCCGGGCCGCCCGAAGCGCCCGGCCGTCCCCGCAGCCCAAGTCCATCAGCACCTGGCCGGGCTTTAAGTCGAGTTCATCAAATACCGCCCGGATGCGCCTTTGCGAAGTGGAGACATAGAGCGCCCCCTGGGTCGTGCGTATAGAAATGGCTATGGCCGTCACATAGGCGATCTTTATGACAAAAACTCCGGCAGCGAGGCCGAGAATGATAAAAATCCAATGGCTCATTTAAATTCCATTTTTGGAAACGTCGCGCCTCCGTCCGGGAATACCGCCACCCGGGCGGTCTTTTTAAGCTTCCGCGCGCCGCTGTCAACAACCGCCTGTGGGGTGTCGCAGTTACGGAAAAACCCGAGGTGCCGGATCTCCTCCGCTGAAAGGCTCGGTACGTAGCAGAACAGCTGATACTCACGGATCAGACGCATGGAGTAGTAGGTGAGAAACCGCTCCTCCACGTTCAAACCTTTTTTGACCACATTTAAAAACTTCATGACATTGGATTTGCCGATCAGGCGCAGGATGGTTTTTAGCGCGAACAGCGGCGGGGGTTTGTCCGGTAGCGGTATGTCATCCAGGCCGCGCTCGGCCCGGAGAAACGCCATCACCACCCCGCCCGGTTTCAGCGCCGGCAGCGAGTTGCCCACGCACTTCATGCTCTGCTTGAAGTTGATCTCCATGGGGTAAGAATTAACGATTGCCCCATCCACCGGCTCATCCAGGCGAATGCCCGCATTTTTGACATTACATGCGATGCCGGCCCGATGCGCGTCAACCGGATCACCGGCAAACGCGGCCGTAATCTCCTGGTTTTCATCCAAGAGGACATTGACGCAGAAAATATCTGCGTCAATGAAGTTGCGGATTTCCTCCAGGTCCTGCCGAAACAGATTCTCCTCCGGCGCAAGGCCCACCCGGTTAAACAGATACGGCGGTTCGGCGATCATGCCGTGATGGTGGCCAATCGCCTCGGCCGAGGCAAGCCCGGGAAAAATGTTTTTCAATCCCCCACCGAATCCCGCCCACAAGTGCGGCTCGATCATGCCCACCACAATGATGACATCGCTTTCTGCGAGTCTTTTATTGAGTACCACCGGCGTGCCCCGCCGGGTGGTGCCGAAGTGATGGTGGGTGTCCGCATCAAAGGCATCGTGGTTGGACCAGGAAACCCGCGCAAGATTTCCCGCGCCGATCTTTTCCGCCATCTCGGCCTCGGTCATGGCCGTATGGATGCCGGGCGCCGGCATCACATGGATGGCTGCCGGATCCGCCCCCGCCCCTGTCAGCTGGTCCAGAAGCAAATGAAAGAACCGGTGGGCCGGCGTGGGCCGGGTATTGTCATCTACCACAATCAGAATCCGCCTGCCGGCAAGGGACTTTGAGGCAATTGGACGGGCATTGATCGGATTGGCCAGAGCTTCCGCCACCAGGTCCGCCTCGCTTTTGCCCGCCGGCCGGGACATATCCGCACGCTCCGGCAGAATCACCTGCCAGGCATCCGGAAGGGAAACTGCCAAAAAATCCTTTCCCCATGGCAAATTGATATCCATATACAAACCTCCGAGTGAAACTGGTTTAAAAATTAGGACTTCTTCTTCTGCACCCTTCGGAAGGGATTTATCCAGGTGATAAAGCCGGGCACCTGACGGGTCCGGATCCATACCCGGACTTTGCCGGAAAACCGGCAGACCAGGCCTTCGCCGGAAAAAAACAGGGATTTATATCCGCCCACGGATATCGCCCGGGGTGCGCTGGGTGAGCGTGACCCGGCGCGGTTGATCGGTTTGATTGATAAATTCATTGATAAAAAACGACTCCTTGCCAAAGAGCTTTTTCCCCAGGGCCGAAAAAAAAATTGCCGTTTATTCGGGGCTTCATGTCCATATCCGCGGCCATGCTGCTCATGGCGTCGGATTCGGCCAGGATGGATTCCCCCGGGTCCAAATCCACATGGAGGTAGGCAAATGACGGCGCGCCATTTAGAGTCACATTCATAAGCGTTTTTTCCTTTCTTTCAGCACGGTTGGCTTAAGGTAAAAGCTCTGTTGTTGAGCCGCCGTTATCCGGCAGGCACTGCTTGAGCTGGTCAACATCTATCTCCAACTGCCTGAAATTTCTTTTTTCTGAAAGTTCGGCCGCTTTTTGCCTCAGGCGGGCGATCCGCTCATCCGTTGTCGGATGGGTGCTTAAAAATTCAAGGCGCTTCTTTAGCCCGTCCGGCAGATGCCGGCCGGTCTGCCGGGCGTTTAATTTTTCAAAAAACGTGATCATGCCGCGGGGATCG
>DATGCF010000199.1:0-7177 GCA_035312245.1 Desulfosalsimonadaceae bacterium | reverse complement strand
GGAACAGCAATATATAATATTTAGTTCCTTAGACCGGAACCGAGGGTTAAAATTCACTTCAAACGCACTAAGGCACTGAGTTTTTAAACTGTAAACCGTGAGCCATGCCGCACCCCCACTTTGAAAAAGGGGGGATTGGGGAGATTTGTATTGGGCCATGATGAAAAGTCCCGCTAAATCCCCCTTTGAAGGGGCCTTAGCGGAAATTGCCATTTTTATAAGCCTTTTCCAAAGCCAAAAGCGCTGAGTCTTGTAAACCTTGAACTGTGAACCGTGAACGGTGAACCCGAAGGATACCGCGCAACAAATATACTATACGTTTTGCGAAGCCATCCGGTTTCAAACCTTGACTTACGAGGCATATATTGCGAGTTTTTAAAATAACCATTTAAAAAAAGCATTACTGCCCTTTCAGAACAGGCAAAAAATGGGAAAGGAGCTTAGCATGAGCGACCCGGAAAAAACATTAACCGTCAGATCGGGCGACCATGGACAACCTGGTTTATATGTCACCCTAAAAGATAATACCCGGATCGAATTGACGAGGGAAAACATCGAAAAAACCACAAGCGCCTATTGGGCCGATCCGACCAAAATCCCGCCCGGAGTTAAAAAAGCGGTTGAATTTCAGCGTTGCGAATTCTGCCCGATGAAGGAAAAGGCGGATTTCTGTGACGCGTTGCGTCCCGTCTTGCCGCTGCTTGATGCATTGGACAGTTACAACTCCTTTGATGACGCAACTGCTGTTTACAAGGGAGATAACAAAGAATTGCACCATCTCTCATTTACCTCTATGCAGCGCGTGCTGCGATACATTTCCACGCTTAGCCTGATGGGCTATTGCCGGGTCGGTCGGAAGTACTGGAAATACTTTACCGGGATTATTCCGGTGTTGGGAATAGAGGCGATCGTCAACCGGATGTATCTGAATATGTATTGGCTGCATAATGGAAATACGGATGCCGTGGATCGGGTGATTTCGGAATTAAATTCGGTGATTTTGGTGACAGCGAAAAATCAAATGGCCCGGTTGCGGCTCATCTGTAAGAATGACGCATTCTTGAATGCGTTCGCCCTGACCCATATGATTACGACGTTGCTCTATGATGTGAAGGATTCCAATCTGCTTGAACAAATGGAGCGCTTTGAAGACGGTAAAAGTTACGCCTGATATATTCGATAGGAAGGAACGGGATGAATGAAAAACACGGTACTCGCAATGACCGGGATAACGATACTGCTGGCCGCTATCGGAGTGCTCCAACAAGGCCCGGAAATAATCATGCAGGCGCTCATGGCGGGGGGAAAGATGTTAATCGGGGTCGTCCCCCTGCTGATCGCCGCCTTTATACTCGCGGGCATGATTCAGGTCTTGATTTCCAAAGAGACTGTCAATAAATGGCTGGGCAAGGATTCCGGTCTGAAAGGCATCATGCTCGGCGGGATTGCCGGCGCCCTGATCCCCGGGGGGCCCTATATTTTTTATCCGGTTGCCGCCTCCTTTTTACTATCTGGTGCTGAAATCGGCACGGTGGTGACATTTGTGGTGGCCAAAAACCTGTGGAGCCTGAGTCGTCTGCCGATGGAGGTGGCTTTGCTGGGGCCGAAGCTGACTTTGATCCGGTATGTGGTAACCTTCATCTTTCCGCTCATCGTCGGCGTGATGGCCAACACCTTTTTTAGCGGCTATGCCGACAGGGTAAGAGATCAGATCCGGCAAATGCAGGGAACAGGTGAAGAGACGTGATTATTGCCTTTATCATCTTAATCATTTTGGCGGCCGCCGCCTCCGCCTACGCCTATAAAAAAGGCGACGGATCCCATAAAAACGGCTTTCGGATTGCGGGTAATACGTTCATTAATATCGCACCATTGCTTTTCATCGCCTTTATCCTGGCCGGATTTATGCAAGTGGTCATTCCGCCGGAATTGATTAAGGGCTGGCTGGGTGAAGAAGCCGGTTTGAAGGGCATTTTTATTGGAAGCATCGGGGGCGCCTTGATCCCGGGAGGGCCCTATATCGCTTTTCCCATCATCGCCACGATATTCAAGGCAGGCGCGGGGCTGGGCACCGCCGTTGCCTGTGTCACCGGCTGGGCTTTGTGGGGGGTCATCACCACAATGTTCGAACTTGCTATCATCGGCCACCGATTTACCTTTTTACGCTTGGGTTTGGTTCTGATTTTCCCCCCGCTTGCCGGCATAATCGCCAATATATTTTTCTGATCGCACTGCCAAAACGCTAAAAAAGCGCTTATGACATATGCGGAAAAAGGTTTAAAAAAGAACACCTGAAAGGATTTCCTTGCTGAAAAAAAAACAAAAGCGCAGCACTGGCTCAAAAAGCGGTAAACAGATCCTCAATCTGAGGGTCAAGGTCCTTTTTATTTTTCTTATCCTCGCGCTCCTGCCCCTTATTATTATCGGGGGGTTTTCGCTTAAAACCACGGAAAACCTGATTGTCAGCATGGTCGTGCGGCAGCTGGAGAATGCGGCTGTCGATAAAGTGGCGCTTCTTGAGCGCTGGCTGGATGAACGTAAAGCGGATATGAAAGTCATCGCCGGGACATCCCTGGTCCAATCAATGGAGGCTAAAAAGATTAGACCCTACCTGGACCTTATTCAGGATAAATATGGGGTGTATAAAGACCTTTTAGTCGTTTCCGCGGACGGCCATCTGGTTTGCCGCACCAGCGGGCAGATGGAGCCATGGCATGCGGATGGAAAAAATCCATACGTCGCAAGGGACACACTTTACATGTCCAGCATCACGCATGCGCCTGAGGCCAATGAATCCACATTTTTTATTGCCGCGCCGGTGACGGGACCGTCCGATGATTTGGCCGGCACCGTCTATGGCAGCGTCGGCACAAACAAGATTATCTTCCATATTCTGAATCTATCACTGGGCGAGACGGGAGAATGTTACCTGGTGGATAAGGATGGCCGTTTTCTGGCGCACAAGGAACCGCATCGGATTTTAACGGAAAATATCTCACAGTCAGAAAGCTTCAGGAATATTTTTGAGAAGCGCGATCCAAGCAAACCCTATCTGGATTACCGGGGGATCGAGGTACTCGGCACCTCGATGAAGGTGGCCGGCACAGACTGGTATATTGTGGTGGAGCAAGACCGCGAGGAGGCCTTCCAAAGTGCGGACACCCTGAAACGCATGGTCTTTCTGACCCTTTTGCTCTTTATCGGCTGTGCGTTGATGCTGACCTGGATCATCTCCTATCATATCGTCCGGCCGATTCATCATCTGAGCAAATACGCAGGGATTATCGGAGAAGCAAAATTTGACAGGGCGATGGTGACAGTCAACCGCAGGGATGAAATCGGCATGCTGTACCGGGCATTCCAGGATATGTCAACAAAGCTTCAAAAACGTCAAAATCATCTTGAGCAGAAGGTGGATCTGAAGGATGCCGAACTCAAGGAAACGGATCTGATCCTGAAAAAAACCAAACTGATTGCCGAGCGATCAGAAAAATTCGCGGCCATCGGCCGCATGGGGGCGGCTGTCGCCCATGAAATAAGGACCCCCCTGACATCACTGAAACTATTCATGGAGTCCATGCAGGCGGAAAGCGAAATCTCGCCGGAAGATGAGGAAGACTTTCAAATCGCCATGCAGCAGATCAGCCGGATTGAGGCCACCATCAACCGGTTTCTTGACTTTACAAAACCCCAGGACCTTATTTTTACAGAAATTTCGGTTGCAGCGCTGGTGGAAGATGTGCTGATAATGGTGAGACCGATGATCAAACGCCAGGAGTGCACCCTGGACGTCAAAATGGACCCATCGCCGCCGCCGATCCACGGGGACAGAAAGCTTTTGGCGGAAGCCCTGGTAAACCTTTTTGTTAACGCATTGGAAGCGATGGAATCCGGGGGCAGCCTTTCAATCATCGTGGTGAAAGATCATTTCTCCCTAAATGACGGAATGACCCCTTGCCTGAGAATCGATATCTCTGATACGGGGCAAGGCATTGCAGAAGAACAAATAGAGAATCTGTTTGAACCGTTTTTTACGACCAAGGCCTCCGGCACAGGCTTGGGCCTGCCGCTTGTATTCAATACGATTCAAAACCACGGGGGTGTCATACGGGTAAAAAGCCGCCTCCATTACGGCACCACTTTCTCTATCTATCTGCCTTTAAATATCAATCAACCATTATGTGAAGCCGATGGAAAAAATTCTGCTAATTGATGATGACCAAGGGCTTATCCATTTTTTAAGCCGTTTTTTTGAACGAAAGGGCTATTCGGTAACCACCTGCGCAGACGGGCCCTGTGCCATTGAAAAAATCGGTGAAGAAGACTTTGACCTGATCCTGCTCGATTACAAGATGCCGGAGCTAAATGGTCTGGATACGCTGAGTGCCATTAAGGAAGTGGAGGTAAAAACGCCCGTCATTCTCATGACCGCCTACGGTACCACTGAACTGGCGATAGAAGCCATGAAGCGGGGCGCATACGATTATCTTGTCAAGCCGTTTGAGCGTAAAGACTTAAGTCGGATTGTCAGCGAGGCCCTTCAGGTGAACCGGCAGATGAAGGAGATCGTCCGTCTGCCGGAATCTGCGGAACCATTTGAAAAATCCATACAGGAAAGCACGCTGCAGCTGATCGGCAGCAGCCGGAAGATGCAGGAAATATATAAGCTGATCGGCCAGATTGCAGAAAAAGACGTGCCGGTGCTTATCACCGGGGCGAGCGGAACCGGCAAGGAACTGGTGGCAAAGGCCATTTATCATCACAGCCGCCGAAAAGATAAGCCTTTTATGGCGGTCAATTGTGCCGCCATCCCGGAATCGCTTTTTGAAAGCGAACTCTTCGGCCATGAAAGGGGGGCTTTTACGGGCGCGGACCGAACCTATATCGGCAAAATAGAAAGATGCCATGGCGGCACCCTGTTTCTGGATGAAATCGGGGAAATGCCGATTGCATTGCAGGCCAAGCTGCTGCGCGTACTGCAGGAAAACGAAATCGAAAGACTGGGCTCCACCCAGACGGTTCAGATCGATGTCCGGATCATCGCCGCCACCAACAAGGAACTTGAAAAGGCGGTTGAAGCCGGTACCTTTAGAAAAGACCTGTATTGGCGCTTAAATGTCATCTCTTTTCATCTGCCGCCGCTCATGGATCGCAGCGAAGATATTCCGGAGCTGGTCAATTATTTTTTACGGCGGTTTGCTTTGGAGTATGACCGATCGGTTTGTTACCTGGCCGAAGCCGCCATGAACAAGATTCGCGCCTATTCCTGGCCGGGAAATGTCCGTGAGCTTGAAAACTGCATCCGGCGGGCTGTTTTACTCAGCACGGGCGATGTAGTGGCGGAAGGCAATTTAATGATACCCCAGGCAGCGCCCCCTTGCCCGGCCACCGCCGCGCGGCACGAGCAGCTTCTTGACGGGCTTAAAAATAAGCTGGAAGAAATTGTCCCGGAAATCCTTCGCCTTTCGGTACAGGACGCGCATGCCAATATCATTGAAATGGTGGAGGAGACGCTGATCACCAAAGCGCTCGAAGAATGCGACAACAACCAGGTTCAGGCCGCAAAAATGCTTGGCATCAGCCGCAACACACTGAGGCATCGATTAAAAAGACAATCCGATAAACACCCTCCTGACACCGAACAGGAGCTAAACCCCAATCCATCCATTGATTGATGATATGCCCTGATCAAATTTTATTGCTGCTGTTCAAACCTTAAACACCCATGTAAATCACCCTTTGCCCGCTTAAACAGGGCATGCCCTGTTCATCTTCTTCTTTCTTCAGGTTTTTGCTGACTAAATTCCAACCACGAGCCAAATTCCAGCCCTGTTGGCCGGCCTTGCCGAAATAAAAATTTTTCTATTCATTTTAATGCGTTATAAAAAAAGCAGGGATACGATCACTGACGGCACACTCCCTGCATTGTAGACAGTCAAATACCGGCCAGCCGCTTTTTATGCTGCCGCCAAATGAAGGCCAGGTGCTGACTGACTTTTCAATTTATATTTAACACAGGAGGTTATCTCATGTTTAGGGATCAGGTAAGTGATATATCGATTTCCGGCTTCGCGGTCCGGGAACTTATGGCAAACGGGTCTGACATGAGCGACGAAGGACTTCGCATATGCGAAAGAATAAAAGAGATCATGATGATGTGTGACAGGGAGGATCCGGTTTATGAACAGATCAGCAGCTTCAGCATCGCCCTCTATACCCTCTGCTATTTTGACAGCCCGGACCTGATGTCTTTCCAGGATGTGGACGCGCAGGAAGCCGCAGCCATCTTAAAGGAACATTTTACGCCGGTAAGCGCCGAAGACGTGCCATGGGATTACCACATCACGCAATCCGATGAAAAATATCTTCTGGTTATGGGAGACCCCTTGTTCCCCCTTCATTTTGCGGTGCTTACCGATTTCCGCAATGAACGCCCCTATTTTTCCAAACTGCCGCTTTTTGGCAGCGGGTTTGACAGCCTGGCTGAGCTAATAGACGAGTTTTCCGGCTATGACGGCGTTCATCAGTATGACGTCCACTATTTCAAAAAAAACCCGGATAGCCCGCAAACCCGGACAGTTCGGAAAGGGCAGATCTACATTGTAAGAGATTAGCCCGCTCCCCTTCACTGCCTGCCCGCCGGCAGGATATTTTCCGGCGATCCCCTGACGAGTAAAGCATTGCTTATAGGATTGTTGTATTCTTAATTTAAATAAATAGTTAACGATCAAGGAGGCGCATGAATGTCTGTTATTGAAGAGGTTATTGGGAAAGTTAAGCATACAGACCCCAACCAGAATGAGTTCCACCAGGCGGTTATCGAAGTGCTGGACACCTTGGCCCCCACTGTGGAAAAACATCCGGAATTTGTTAAAGCCGGCATATACGAAAGAATTGTCGAACCCGAGCGGGCGGTCCTTTTCCGGGTGCCATGGATGGATGATAAGGGGGAAGTTCAGGTCAACCGGGGATTCCGGGTGCAGTTCAACAACGCCATCGGGCCGTTTAAGGGCGGCATCCGCTTCCACCCGTCGGTGAATTTAAGTATTATTAAATTTCTGGGGTTTGAACAGGTGTTTAAGAATTCCCTGACAACGCTGCCCATGGGCGGGGGAAAAGGCGGATCGGATTTTGACCCTAAGGGCAAATCTGACGCGGAGATGATGCGGTTCTGTCA
>DATGCF010000198.1:0-20012 GCA_035312245.1 Desulfosalsimonadaceae bacterium | reverse complement strand
TCGCCCGGGCCCTTGCCACAGACCCCGATATTCTGATTTTAGATGAGCCCACCGCCAGTTTGGACAATGCCGGCCGCACGGAACTATACGCCATTCTTAAAGAAATCAATAAAACCAAAACCATCCTGCTGGTCACCCATGATATGATGGTGCTCTCCAGTTACGTCTCCTCAGTGGCATGCGTGAACAAAAACGTGCATTACCACGATGATGCGGAAATTACCGAAGAGATGATTCAAAGCGGCTATCACTGTCCGGTTGAACTGATTGCGCATGGGGTGCCCCACCGGATTCTAAAAACCCATAAGGACCAGCCATGATCGACGCCCTTCAGTTTGAATTTATGCGAAATGCGCTTTTTGCGGGCTTCTTTGCCAGTCTGATCTGCGGCGTCATCGGCACATTTGTGGTGGTCAACCGCCTGGTGTTTTTGGGCGGCGGCATTGCGCATGCGGCCTACGGCGGCATCGGTGTGGCCTTTTTTTTCGGTATCCCTTACATTGTCGGCACCTTGGGGTTTTCGCTGGTGGCGGCCATGGTCATGACCGCCGTGGTATTAAAGGCCAAAAGCCGGGCCGATACCTTTATCGGGGTCCTATGGGCCGTGGGCATGGCCATCGGCATCATACTGCTTGATTTGACTCCGGGTTACAACGTGAACCTCATGAGTTTTCTCTTCGGGAGCATCCTTGCTGTGCCAAGTTCGGATATCTGGTGGATGCTGGGGCTTAGCATACTGACCATGGCGGCCACCGCGTATTTTTACCGGGACATGCTGGCCATCTCCTATGACCATGAGTTCGCCTCCCTGCGGGGGGTACCGGTGAATCTTCTCTATTTCCTGTTTATCGGATTGATTGCGGTCTCCATTGTTATTATTATAAGGGTTGTGGGGCTGATTCTGGTCATTGCCCTGTTGACCATCCCGCCGTTTATTGCCGAAAAATACTCAAGCTCCCTTTTGATGATGATGGTGCTGGCCACCCTTTTTGCCATGATATTTAACCTAACCGGCCTTTGGATAGCTTACACGTTTGATCTCACGTCCGGGGCGACCATTATTCTGGTGGCCACTTTCGGTTTTTTCATCTCAATGGCGGTGGACTTTCTGCTGCGCGGAAATTTTTCAATCCGTCAGGACTGACGGTTTCGTAAAAAATGGATTATGCAATTTTCCCATAAATTCAGCATATTTCTTATGACGGCCGCTGTCATTATGCTTTGCGGGTGCAGCCATTTTCATACGGAAAAAGGCAGCCATGCCGGCCCCCTGACCGCTGCCATTGACTTTTATCGCGGCCCGCTGGATCATCTCAGTGCCCTTCGCGCCGGCACCTGCCCCATGCATCCGGGATGTTCCGAATACAGCCGCCGCGCCATTGAAAAACACGGGCCGATCATCGGCTGGATCATGGCCTGTGATCGGCTGCTGCGGTGCGGACGGGATGAACTGGAAAGGTCCCCGCATATCCGGCTTAATGAGGAGACAAAATGCTATGATCCGCTGGCGCGCAATGACTGGTGGTGGTATGCGCCGGATTATAAAGATGACCTGCCATCTTCCCGAAACTGGCAAATATCAATTGATTAAAGGAGGAGCAATGGCTTCAACCGATGATGTATATCAAGCAACCCATCCCATCCGGGTGGTTACGGCGACTTCCCTGTTTGACGGCCATGATGCTGCCATTAACATCATCCGCCGGATTCTGCAGGACTCCGGAGCGGAGGTCATTCATCTGGGGCACAACCGCTCGGTGGCGGAAATCGTTGATGCGGCCCTGGAAGAAGATGTGCAGGGGATTGCGATCTCCAGCTATCAGGGCGGCCACATGGAGTTTTTCAAATACCTCTATGACATGCTCCAGGAAAAGGGGGCCGGACATATTAAAATCTTCGGCGGCGGCGGCGGGGTGATTGTGCCCAATGAAATAAAAGAGCTCGAGGCCTACGGGATCACCAAGATCTATTCCCCGGCGGACGGCTCTCAGATGGGTCTTCAGGGGATGATCACCCATATGATGTCGCATATGGATTTCTCCCCGCTGACAGCCAATCCATTTGATGTGACCCATCTATCACCCGAATATCCGCTCACCATTGCCCGGTTGATCACCATGGCTGAAATATCGGCCCATGGCGGTGAGTCGGAATTTGAAGCCATTAAAACCGAACTTGCTGAGAACTTATACAAGCACACCATTCCCGTGGTGGGGATTACCGGAACCGGCGGCGCCGGCAAGTCATCGCTCACCGATGAACTGATCGTCAGGCTCCTTCATCATCATCCGGACATGAATATCGGCATTCTTTGCTGTGACCCCACGCGGAGGAAAACCGGGGGCGCCCTTCTGGGCGACCGGATCCGGATGAATGCCATTGATAGCCCGCGGGTTTACATGCGAAGCCTTGCCGTGCGGAGCTCAAACACGGAACTGCCCATTGTGCTGCCGGATGCCATTAACGTCCTCAAAGCCTCGGGCTTTGATTTAATTATTGCTGAAACCGCGGGTATCGGCCAGGGCGCGTCCAATATTTTCGACCTCACGGATGTGTCCATGTATGCCATGACCAGCGATTACGGAGCCGCCTCGCAGCTTGAAAAAATCGACATGCTCGATTATGCGGACATCATCATCGTCAATAAATTCGACAAGGAGGGCAGCGAGGATGCGCTCAGGGATATCCGCAAACAGGTGCAGCGGAACCGCAAGGCGTTTGACATATCACCCGAAGAAATGCCGGTATTCGGCACCATTGCCTCAAAATTCAATGATGACGGCGTGACCGCCATGTATCGGTTTCTCATCAAAACCATTGCGGAGAAGACCGGTCTTCAGTTCGCCGAAGACATCCCTGAAGTAAAGGAACGCGTTTCCAGCACCAAGACCATTTTTGTCCCGCCGGAGCGCAATCGATATCTTTCCGAGATCTCAGAAACCCTTCGCGCCTACCATACCCATACCCGAAATCAGGCGGATGCCCTGAGAAAGGCATGGCATTTAAAGGAGACCGCTGCCGCCATTGACGGTGAAGCGGCGCTCGCCGGAGATACGGATGCCCTTATGGAGAAACTTAAACAGGCCATTGATGCAGCCGAAACCTCGGTTGATCCGGCCGCCCGGCAATCCATGGCCGAATGGGAGGAGATCCAAAACACCTATACCCAGGATGAACTGGTGTATACCGTGCGTGACCGGGAGATCCGGCAGCCGCTTTATGTGGAATCCTTATCCAAAACCCGGGTGCCTAAAATTGCCCTTCCCGAATACCAGGATCCGGGCGAGCTCTACGCCTGGATGCGAAAGGAAAACATCCCGGGCCGGTTTCCGTTTACCGCCGGCGTATTCCCGCTGAAACGAACGGATGAAGACCCCACGCGCATGTTTGCCGGTGAGGGCGACCCCACCCGAACCAACCGGCGCTTCAAGCTGCTTTCAGGTGATTACCCGGCCAACCGGCTCTCCACTGCATTTGATTCGGTCACCCTCTATGGGTTTGATCCAGATACCCGGCCGGATATCTACGGCAAGGTAGGTACCTCCGGGGTAAGCATCTGCAACTTAGATGATGTTAAAATCTTATACAGCGGATTTGACCTGGCCGCCACCAACACCTCGGTTTCCATGACCATTAACGGGCCGGCACCCATGATGCTCGCCATGTTCTTTAATACCGCCATTGACCAGCAGATTGACCGGTTCCGCGAGGAAAACGGGCGCGCGCCCAGTGCGGATGAAGCGGAAAAAATCCGGGCAGATGTGCTCTCTCAAGTGCGGGGAACGGTCCAGGCCGATATACTAAAGGAGGACCAGGGTCAGAACACCTGTCTCTTTTCAGTGGATTTCGCTTTAAAGATGATGGGTGATATCCAGCAGTTTTTTATCGACAACAATGTCCGGAATTTCTATTCCGTATCGGTTTCCGGCTACCATATTGCTGAGGCCGGCGCCAATCCCATCTCCCAGCTCGCATTTACCCTGGCCAACGGGTTTACGTACGTGGAGTACTATCTCTCCCGCGGCATGCCGATTGACAGTTTTGCGCCCAATCTCTCCTACTTCTTTTCAAGCGGCATGGACCCGGAATACAGCGTCATCGGCCGGGTAGCCCGCCGGATCTGGGCTGTTGCCATGCGGGAGATGTACGGCGGGGACGAGCGCTCCCAGCGGCTCAAATACCATATTCAGACCTCGGGCCGATCCCTTCACAGCTATGAGATCCAGTTCAATGATATCCGAACGACCCTGCAGGCGCTTTATGCCATTTACGACAACTGCAACAGCCTGCATACCAACGCCTATGACGAGGCGATCACCACCCCGTCCGAAGAGTCCGTGCGCCGCTCCCTGGCTATCCAGATGATCCTTAACCGGGAATTCGGCATGACCAAAAACGAGAACATGAACCAGGGCAGCTTTATTATCGAAACCCTCACCGACCTGGTGGAGGAAGCAGTGCTTGCGGAATTTGACCGTCTCACCGCCCGGGGCGGCGTCCGCGGGGCCATGGAGCGGGCCTACCAGCGCAGCAAAATTCAGGAAGAATCGATTTATTATGAGCAGCTCAAGCATACCGGCGAGCTGCCGATTATCGGGGTCAACACCTTTCTAAGCCCCAATACGGATCAGAGCGGGTCGATCTCCGACCTGGAACTGGCCCGGGCCACAGAGGGCGAGAAGCAGTCCCAGCTAAAGCGGCGCAATGACTTTATGGAACGAAACAAGGAAAAAGCGCCCGAGGCCCTGCGCCGGCTCAAGGAAACCGCTCTGGCGGACGGCAACATCTTTGCCGAGATGATGCATACCGTTCGCCACTGCACCCTGGGCCAGATCACCCGGGCGCTTTTCGAGGTCGGCGGCAAATACCGGCGGAATATGTAGCTTCACGGGTTTTAGGTTTTGGGTATTAGGTATTAGGGGCAAAACCTAAAGCTCATAAAGCGTTTCATCCTTTTGGGGCGGCAGCTGCTTTTTAAGGCTTCTAATCCCCTTTGTGCCCGGCATAATAAACGGCTCCTCGCTTTCAAGGCTATCCCCCATCTCGGCTTCGACCTGCTCGGGATCCTCGCCGGCTTCCATGCGGCTTAATGCCTCCTGCATGCCGGGGCCGAGTTCAACACCGGTCATATCCGTAAATTTCCGCATCAGGTTGGCCGCCTGCCGGGGGTCGTCCTCATTAACATTTTCAGCCTCCCGGGCCATCCATTCCATGGCCTTCTCCATC
Organism: Desulfosalsimonadaceae bacterium; assembly: GCA_035312245.1. Lineage (GTDB taxonomy): Bacteria > Desulfobacterota > Desulfobacteria > Desulfobacterales > Desulfosalsimonadaceae > M55B175. Next base: position 14,786 of record DATGCF010000198.1, on the reverse strand, counting down.
TTGGATTCATCCATGGGAAAATCTTCATCCCCGCCCTCTTCCGCCCGGCCGGTTACGGCAAAAAGGGATATCTGACGGGTTAATTCGGTTTTCCGGCATTTCGGACACGTCGGGACCTTAGTGGTATTGATGGTTTTTGAATAAAAATTAAAGATCGTGTGGCAATCCTTGCAGTAAAATTCATAGATGGGCATCGCTTTTGGCTCCTATACGATATCAGTTAACAAATGCCTGAGTTTAGGAAATGATAAACGCCCGGCACGTGGCCGGGCCATTTTTATATCATATACTTACCAAAGCTGAAACTACGAATTCATGCGGCCTTGCGCCCCCAAACCGCAAAGACCGGGTCCGCTTGCGGCATATCCGGGTAGTACTTATCGGTTTCCGGCCGGTCCCACCCCCGGGTGGAGAAGGTATTTAGGTTCTTAAATTTTCCGGACTGATGGAAGTATTCAAGCACCAGCCCCATGCGCTCGAACTCGTGGAGTTCGGTCCACAGTTTTATCGCCTTGGGGGGAAACCACCGGTTGGAAAACGTGTGCATCAGTATGCCGTCTGGCTTCAAAACTCTGGCAATCTCATCAAAAACCGCCACCGGCTGGGTCATATATTCCACTGACACCGTACATATCACCCGGTCAAATGAGGCATCATCGAACGGCAGCTTAGGTTTCGCATTTAAGTCATGAACCACATGTTCCGTAAGCTGCGGGTTTTCCTTCAGCTCCTCCGCATTCATTCCCAGGCCGACCAGCTTACGAGGCATGACAGCTTCGGGAACATGAGACCGCCAGCTGCTCATCAAATCCAGCACCCGCATCTCCGGGCTAAGGATCTGCCCGTAAAGGCCGGAAATTGTGGCAACCGCCCGATCATCAATATGATTGACCAGGCGGGGTTTTTCGTAAAACCGGGCATCATGGGTTTCATCCCCCCGGACAAAAGCATCCGGAGCCAGAAAATCCGTGGGTTCGCCATTGTAGCGGGCCTGCATGCCCGGCCCTTCAGTGATAGTCTCAAGCATTTCCTTACATTTGCCGCCGCGGTCAAAAGGCTTGTCAAAAATATCATGCACCACAGCGGTTACCTCAATTTCGCGGCCGGCCAGGGGATGATTCAAATCCACAGCCACTTCATCCGGGTTCGCACCCACGCACCGGACAGGCTGCACGTTCTGGGGAAAGACATTATAAAGATCGCGCAACACACCCTTTGGATAAAACCGGCCGTATCTGGGTTCTGCCATCTCCTCATTGAACTGCCGCCGCTTCAAGTGATGCCTGTTTTGAGGATTATAATCGGATACGCCGTTTCCCGGCGCAAATCGAACAGCTATCCGGTCTCCGGATGCAGCGCCCATGAGTTCCTCGTATAATGCCCCGGGTAACATATCCCGCCAAAAATTCACCAGATGCAGGGATGTATCCGTATGCTCAGCCTCATTGCTGTCCCACTTTACCTGAAATTCAATCTCTGCCAGCGTGTCTTTATCAATCCGATTCATTGGTCACCTCATGCTTATCGGTTAATAGTTATCAAATCGTCTGTCTCAGGGTAAGATAATACATTGTGGCAGAGCGTCAATTTTCTAAAAAGCGGTTTATGCCGCCGCCACGGCATTTTTTAAAAAAAGTAACTCAAAAAGGCCCTGAAAATCCGACCATACTGTCATTTCGAGCGGCAGCGAGAAATCTTATATTCCAAGATTCCTCGTCGCTTGCGCTCCTCGAAATGACAGTGACGGAAGCTTCCGGAATAAATACATATATTGTTGAGTTCCTTGGAAGTATTCCCCCGGGCCGGGCGCCCGGGACCGAGCCTATAAATAACTTTAAAGGCGCTGAGGCACTAAGTTTGTATAACATTGAACTGTAAACTGTGAACTGTGAACCGTGAACTACTTAAAGTATAAAGGTTTGGTTTCATTGACCTTACACCTTATACCCGATACCTTAAACTATTAAGTTACTTAGAAAACGATAATAGGTGTGTTGTTATTTTTGAATCCGCCGGTTCAAACGACCGGATTGATAGCCCTCCAAGTCCAGGGCCACATACAGAAAACCGATTTGGCGCATTTGTTTGACAATTTTAGCGCGGACTTCAGGTGCGGCAAGTCTTTCCATATCATCAGGCGGCACCTCGATTTTGGCCAAATCTCCGTGGTATCTCACGCGGGACTGCGAAAACCCGGCATCAGCCAGGGCTTTTTCCGCCTTTTCAATCAGCATCAGAGCCTCTCGGGTAATTTCCACATCATAGGGGATTCGGGTGGCCAGGCATCCGGAGGCAGGTTTGTCCCATGTGTCAAGCCCGGCCCTATGGGACAGGTCGCGGACATCCTGCTTAGTAAGCCCGGTTTCCGCCAGGGGGGCTAAAACATCCATTTCCCAGGCGGCCTGCAGGCCCGGCCGAAAATCACTTTGATCATCCAGATTGACCCCGTGGGCAACGTGCTGAAGCCCCATCTTTTCGGATTCTCTAAAAAAAGCCGCAAACATCTGCTTTTTGCAGACATAACATCGATCTTTGGCGTTTCTAGTAAATTCAGAAGAACTAAATGGATCGGTAGGAATTAAAACCTGCCGAATTCCATTGGCCCGGCAAAATTCTTCGGCGGCCGCCGTCTCCTTTGCGGGATGGATCGGCGAGACGGCAGTGGCCGCAATAACCTCATCACCCAATACATGCCAGGCGGCATAAAGCAGATAGGTGCTGTCCACACCACCTGAAAAGGCAACCATCAGCGAAGTAAATTTCTGCAGGGTTTTTAAAAGCAGTTTCTCTTTTTCCAGAAGATGATACACTGTCAATGGGCAACCACCCTTTCTGCCGGCGGTGAATAGTTAAAACATTTGGAATAAAATTAATAATTTGAATCCTTTGCGGCATAAAAACTGTTTACAAAGACCCCCTCATTTTATATATAAATGGACTTGTAATCGAGTTTAATCCGCTTTTCACGAAAACACACATATCAAATCTCTGATGATTGTAAAAGAGGGGGTTATGGGAAAAAAAAGCCTGACCAAATCAACGTCAAAGAAAAAAAGCACCAAAAAAAAGACTACAGCTAAAAGCACTTCTAAAAAATCCGTTTCCGAAAACGCAAAGACCCAGAAAAACACATCCCAAAAATCCGGCGGCAAGAAAAAACCGACCTTAAAATCGCTAAGAAAAAAGGACTTCGGGGCTTGGACGCCGGATACCATGTACACACCAGAACCCGAAATTGCCAATTTTTCCGCCCCTCCGGTAATTGACACCGATGATAAAGCAACGGCGGAAAGGTTAAAAGCCCTGCTGGCCAAACAGTTTGAGCTCTCTGAGAAAAAGAAGGCGGCACCCAAGAAAACCCAGAAAAAAAAGACGGCAACACCGGCAACCAAGAAAAAAGCAGCACCGAAAAAAAGCCAGAAAAAGAAAGTTTCCATTGAGGAACTGCTTCAAAAACGGTTTGATGCCTGGCAGCCGGACAAGCCCTTTAAACCCGAGCCCGAACAAACTGCCGGCCAGTTCGCGGCACCGGCTTTTGCTGATGATGTAGATCCGGATAAACTCCGGGAACTGCTTTTCCGCGAATTTGATCTCTCCAAGGTAACGCCCAAACCACCGCCAGAGCCCGAAGTATCCGCCCCCGCGGAAGCGGCTTCGGAACCTGAGAAACCGGCTGAACCGGAACCTGTCGAGGTTCAGACCGAAGCTTCACAACCGGAGGAAGCTGCAGAGCCTGAAACAGCCGAAGCAACTGCCGCTGAAGAGCCTGTGGAAGCAGCCCCGGCTGAACAAACTGAACCGGCTGCCGAAACCGAACAGCCGCAGGAACCAGCCGAGCCTGAACCTGAAAAAGAAAAAGCGCCTGAGGCCGCCGCCGAACCCGAAAAAAAATCGGCTCAGGAGGCGCCCAAGGCAGAAGAGAAAAAGGCGGCTGAAAAGCCCAAACCCCAACAACCGGAAGACTCTCCATTGGCGAAGACACCCGGCAAGCCGTCACCACCGCCTCCCGGCGGAGGCGGTAGTGAACCGCCCGGCCCGCCACCGCCATCCGGTCCCCAGGATGGCAGAGAACCCATGGGTAGCGGCCTTAAAATTTTGATTATATGCATTGCCGCGCTTTTTGCGTGCATCATCCTGGCCAGCGCCTTGAATTCAAGCAAATACTACATCAAAGCCGGCAAAGATGGCGCAGAAATCTGGAAGGGCGACTTCTCCCCCAGGGGAAAGGACAAGGTCATCACTCTCAACGGCGTTGAACCGCCGGAGGATGTTAACGGCGCGGTCTCAAAACAGACTGCCTATGAACTTCCTTTTGACTATTACATGACAAGGGCGGAAAAACTTTCCGAGAAACCCGGAATACCCGATTTCGAGGCAATCCGAAAGGAACTGAAAAAGGCCAAAAAATATGCCATTACCCGAAAACAAATCCAGCGGGTGGAAAACCGGCTTAACCACATTGAATTTACCTTTCTGCTATACAAGGCCGATATAGCGGCGGATCAGGATTTGCCCGCCGGCTATGACAAGGCACTGGATTATCTGGAAGAGGCCAAAGAACTGGCCGTTACTGCCTCGCAGAAGGAGCTCGTGGAAAACCGCATTCAGGAGATAAATAGGGCTATGTCCGGTTCCGAAGAAGGAGATGAAGCATCGCAAAAGCCGCTATCCCCGCCTGAATGTCCGGCAAAAAGCGGGGCGGCAGAAACTGAAAAACCGCAGCCCCAGAAGAATAAAGAAAAAGCCGAACAACCTGCGGCCGACCCGAAAACCAAACCGGATAAGCCATCAGAAGAAGAACACCTCATGTAATACAAAGCTCACTGCACGTTCAAAGCGGTGGAGAGAACATTTCTCTTCACCGCTTTTTTTATAACTATTGTTGAGCGGTTTCTGGATTAAAAGACATTGCTAAAAATCTCACTACAGAAAAAAATAATGCCCCTGGGTTCTCTGTGTTCCCAATGGTTTCTTATATTTAACTAAAACCCGTCAATACAAGTGGCACAACACTTCGCGGTCATCAAACCGTCGCAGTTCCGGTGGCGTCTGCTGACAGACCGGCATAGCATCCGGGCATCTGGGATGAAAGCGGCATCCTGACGGCGGGTTGGCGGCGGACGGGGCTTCGCCTTTTATCTCAGCATCCCGCTGCGCCCGCTCCTTCCCCGGCACCGGCACTGCTGCGATCAGCATGCGGGTATACGGATGCAGCGGATTATGGATGATATCCGCGGTTTTTCCCTTTTCGAAGATCTGCCCCAAATACATGACCGCCACCCGGTTAGCGATATTGCTGACAACACTCAAGTCATGGGAAATAAACAGATAAGACAGTTGATGCCGCTCCTGAAGGGATATCAAAAGATTAATCACCTGGGCCTGTATGGAGACATCCAGGGCGCTCACCGCCTCGTCACAGATAATAAACTCCGGTCGCAGGGAAATCGCCCGCGCGATGTTGATCCGCTGGCGCTGGCCACCCGAGAATTCATGGGGATAGCGATATATGGCATCATCTGAGAGCCCGACCTCTTTTACCAGGCGCAGGGCATCCGCCTTTTTGGATGCCTCAAGCCGCTTGAAGTTCACAAGCCCTTCGGTCAAAATGTCCATGACGCTCATTCGGGGATTCAAGGAGGACAGGGGATCCTGAAAGATGACCTGAATTTTCTGCCGCAGGCGATTCATCTGTTTACGGCGAAGTTGATGCAAAGCCTGATCTTTAAAAAAAACCTCACCAGAGGTCACCGGTTCAAGTCCCAGCAGGGTCCGTCCAAGCGTGGTTTTACCGCACCCGGATTCGCCCACCAGCCCCAGGGTCTCGCCCGGCAATAAATATAAGGACACCCCGTCCACCGCCCGGATATAATCCTGCCGGCGCGAAAACATGCCGCGCTTGACCGGAAACCAAGTTTTTAAATTGTTGACCGTGAGTAGGGGCCGGGGACTGCCGCCCTGCTCTGCATGATTAGCTGCCATAAAATATATTTTTATCGCTTTCTCCGTCTTAATCTTACTCTAATTTTTTCAAATCTATTCAAATTGTCCAAAGCCGAAAATTTTAAAACATGCATCCATCCTATCTCTCCGGGCAACAAAACGACTCGCTGTCGCCCGAAATGACAATAAGGACGGTCTGCTAAGACCTATTTAAACAACTTTCTGCTAAAAGCCTGCGATGGCAGATAAAAACGCTCTAAAACGGTTAAACTCAGCAAATATTTAAATTAGCCCATGTTTTAGATTAAGATTAAGGGTAAGAGTAAGACGCAAAATCGTTGAATTACCCTACTCGTTTTTATCCAGTAAAAAACAGGCGGCTTTTTGGCCGTCTCCGCAGTCATAGAGCGGCGGGGTCTCCTGCCGGCACCGATCAAACGCATAGGGACAGCGCTCCTGAAAATGGCACCCCGTTGGGAAATTAAATGGCGAGGGGACTTGGCCCGGGATATCCTTTAACCGCTGGCGGCCTGCGGACAGCCGCGGAATCGCCCCGAGCAGCCCGATGGTATAAGGATGTGCCGGACTTTGGAATATCGCCTCGCGGCTCCCGGTCTCAACGATTCGCGCCGCATACATAACAATCACCCGCTCACACATTTCCCAGACAACGCCCATGTCATGAGTAATCAACAGGAGCGAAGTAAAATTCTTCTTCATGCCCTGGAGCAAATCAAATATCTGGGCCTGGGTGGTGACATCAAGAGCGGTGGTCGGCTCATCCGCTATAATCAAGGCGGGCTCCAGCATCAATGCCATGGCGATCATAATCCGCTGCTGCATGCCGCCGGAGAGCTGATAGGGATAGCTGTACATGCGCTCCTTTGAGTCCGGAATGCCCACTTTCCGAAGCCATTCTTCAGAAAACCCCCATGCCTCTTTTTTTGATATCTGCCGGTGCAGCCGCACGGTTTCAACCAACTGCCGCCCGATGCGGTGAAGCGGGGATAAGGCGGACAAGGGTTCCTGAAAAATCATGCTGATGGCATTGCCCCGGATTTGCCTAAGGGTTGCCACATCCATGGCCAGAAGCTCGCTTCCGTCAAAAACGACCGCCCCGCTTTCAATTCTGCCCGGCGGACTCGGGATCAGACGGGTGAGGCTCAAGGCGGTGACCGATTTGCCGCAACCGGACTCCCCCACCAGGCCCACGCTCTCGCCCCGGCCGATATCGAACCAGATATCTTCCGCTGCGGTGAAGCGGCCGTCATCCGTGTTAAATGTCACAGACAGCTTCTCGACGGACAGAAGGGGTTGTTTGCGGTTTCTTTTCTCGCTCGTCATTTCCGGTTATTCCAGCCGCGTATATTGTTTCGGATCATAGGCGTTCCGGATGCCCTCGCCAACGAAAACCCCTAACAGCATCACGATGAAAAGGGCCAGTGATGGATACAGAATCAGCCACCACGCCCACCGGTACTGCTGGGCCTGAAACAAAAGCTCACCCCAGCTGGGCGTTGGCGGCGGAAGACCGAAGCCCAGATAATCCAGTGCCGCCAGCGCGCCAATGGCCCCCACCAAGGAGAAGGGGAAAAAAGTAATCACCGGCACCAGGGCATTGGGCATAATGTGCTTGAAAATAATTTTATAGGAGGGAGCGCCCATGCATTTGGCCGCTTCGACAAAAGGCCGCTTGCGCAGGTTTAAAAACTCCGCACGGACGTAATAAGAGATTCCCACCCAGTTAAAAAGCCCATAGCAGATCAACAGCAGCATGAAGCTGCGGCCGTAGATGGAGCCCATCAAAATCATGACATACAGAAAGGGAATGGCACTCCAGATTTCAATCAGCCGCTGGGCCGTGATATCCAGGCGGCCGCCGTAATAGCCCTGAACCGAGCCGGCGAAAATGCCAAGCATCATGGTCGAGCCCACCAGCATCAGGCCGAAGGTCAGGGAAATCCTCAGTCCATAAAGAATCCTTGCCAGCACATCCCGGCCGGCACTGTCAATACCCATGGGATGATCCGCAACCGGAGGATAAGGAAACTGGACCGTTTCTTTTTTAAAGGATGCGATATACTGCCGTTTATCAATGGATAGCTGATAATCATCCACCGGCGCTTCCAGCCGCTTTTCAAGCATGCTGCGCAAAACGGCTTTATCACTGGCTGAAATCTGCTGCCAGATATCCGGCACCGGCGGGACAGGCTCAAGCGACGGGTTAAATTGAAGCGTTTGGGCCTGCCGGTCGCCTGCCACAACCTCCTGAAACATCATGCGAATGGTGTCGGGCGGGGCCGGCCGCGGTGTATACGTCGGCAGCACCACTTTGACCGGGCCGGATGGCGTTTGAACCTCAAAGCGCTGATATTCGACGGATCTATTCGCAAACCGTTTGGCTATCGCCGCTTTCAAGTCTTTGGGAAAAGAAAAATACCGATCGACCTGGATCTCCTCAGTCGGCTTGTGATTGTGGCCGCGGAAAAAATCAAAAAAACGGGTTCGCGAAATAGAGAAATCCTTCCTTATATCCACGCTTCCCACCCGCGGCACCGGTTTCAGCACCAGCTTGACATTTTCTGAGACCGATATGTCCGCCGGGTCAATATCCTCCAGGGGGCCGAAGGGGATGGGTGGAAAAATCATGAAGTTATCCGAATTTCCGGCAAATGCGGGCATCTGACGGATAGCCTTGTAATCCGGCCGCGTGTGCTTACCGCTGCCGGTGAACACATCCTCGGAATAAAACTGCCCCACCGGAAAAAACGATTCCCCGTTAAACCGCACATACAAGGGCACGCCATTGCAAATCAGCTCGGAAAAAAGGCTCAATCCATAGAGGATCAAAAGAATCCACAGGGACACATAGGCGCGCTTCATGGATTTAAATCGCAGGTAGCGCTTCTGGGCCATGGGATTGCGAAACAGTTTTGCCATCATAGGGACTGAACCTGCTGCATGCGGGGGCTTAAATCTCCTGAAAATTTATCCGCGGATCAATCATGACATACAGAAAATCGGACAGGATGTTGCCCAGAAGCCCAAGAATGGAGGTAAGCGCCAGAATGCCCATAAACACCGGATAATCCCTTCCGACAATAGACTCCAGGCTAAGCCGCCCCATTCCGGGAATCTCAAACACCTGCTCGATAATCACCGAACCGGCAAACATCACGGTAAGGATGGCCCCAATCCCTGTGGCGATGGGAATCAGGGAATTTCTCACCGCGTGGCCCCAGACCGCCCGTTTAAAGCTGCCGCCCTTGGCCACCACGGTGCGCACATAGTCCCGGCTGATCTGCTCGATCAGGGAATTTTTCATTAATAGGGTAAGCACCGCAAAATTGCCGATCACATAACAAAGCACCGGCAGGGCCATGTGCATAAAGATGTCCTGGGTCTTGCCAATAAGCGAGAGACTGGCATAATTTTCCGAATGGAAGCCGGAAATGGGGAAGATATCCCAGAATCCCTCGACCGTGCCGCAGAAAAGCATTTTTAAAACCATGCCAAAGGCAAACGGCGGGATGGCATAGCCAACGAACACAATGATGCTTGATACGAGGTCAAACATTTTGTTGTGACGTAAAGCCTTGGCAATGCCCAGCGGGATGCAGACGAGATAGGATAGGATAAAGCCCGTCAAGCCGAAAATAAGGGACACCTGGAACCTGTCCCGGATCATCTGCCAGGCGGTTTTATTGGGATATTTGTAGGAGGCCATCTGCATGCCGATCCGGTGCTTGACCAGCCAATTGTAATAGCGCTTGTAGATCGGCTGATCAAACCCGTAATAGGCCTCAATGTCTTTTCTCTGCTGTTCGGTAATGGATTGGGCGTCCCCCTGGCCGACAGCCGTCTCCCCGGTCCCGATGCCCTTCATTTTCATGATGGCCTGCTCCACCGGCCCGCCGGGAACAAACTGAATCAGGAGAAAGCACAAAACCGTGATGCCCAGAAACGTGGGCACAATCAGCAAGAATCGCTTTATAAAATAATCGAGACGCTCCATACCCTAAACCCGGCAAAAAGGTTTTTTGTCTGCTGACAAGCCTTTATGGCATGTTTGATGCCTGCTTTGCAAGGCCAATGGGATGCTTCAGTAGATCCGCATTCCTCCCGGCCGCAATATGGACATCCAAATCTTCGGTTTGTTTATGGTATTGCAATTAAGGGTGGAATGAATTGAAAAAGGGCGAAAGCCTTGCAGCCTTCGCCCTTTGGATGAACAAATATAGATGTAAATGGGGAATTACCGTTTGGAAAACTGAAAACGCGCCCGGGCGCCGCGCTGACCGTATTTTTTCCGTTCTTTCTCCCGGGGGTCGCGTTTGACGAAACCAGCCTTTTTTAGGATCTGACGGAATTCCGGGTTCATCAAAAAAAGCGTTCGGGTGATGCCGTGCCGGACTGCCTCGGCCTGCCCTAACGTGCCGCCGCCCTTGACATTGACCTTGATGTCATAATTGCCGGTGGTATTGGTCAATTCCAGCGCCTGCCGGGAAATCCGCTGGGCGGCTGCCAACGGAAAATACTCCTCCAGCGGCTTGTTGTTGATCACGATCTCACCGTTTCCGGGTTTTAGCCATGTGCGTGCCACCGCGGTTTTCCGTTTGCCGGTGGCGTAAAATACGTTTTCCTTTTCCATTACTGCCCCGCTATTTTAATTTTTTTATAGTTCCAGAGCTTGCGGCTGCTGCGCCTGATGCGGATGCTCACTGCCGGCATAGACTTTCAACTTTTTATACATTTTCCGGCCCAGCCGGTTTTTCGGCAGCATCCCTTTAACTGCATTCCGGATCACATCCTCCGGCTTTTTCTGGAGCAGCTTCTCGGCGTTTATCTCCTTTAATCCGCCGATATAGCCGCTATGACGGTAGTACATCTTCTGCTGCATTTTCCGGCCGGTCAGCTTGACCTTGTCCGCATTGATGACGATAACAAAATCGCCGCAATCCACATGCGGCGTAAAAAGCGGATTATGCTTGCCCCTGAGGCGGGCGGCGATTTCACTGGCCAACCGTCCGAGTACGGCATTTTGGGCATCCACAACCAGCCATTTCCCTTGATTATCCGATTGTTTCGCACTATATGTATATTTTCTCAATGTCCACCACTCCTTGCTAAAGATTAATTTGCAACAATTAATGAAAAATCTTTTCCATGTCAAGAAAAAACTGATGTTTTTCAGGGGCTCGCCCTGTGAATCGGGATTGACATATGCACCGCTTTCGACACATGATGAATTAGGTAAAATTCAATTCAAGGAAAACAACATGTCGTCACTTGAAATCGAAGTCAAATTTTTTCTTACCGATATAGATGCCGCAAGGGATCAGATCAAATCCCTGAATCCGCAACGCCTAGGATCGACGAATGAAACCAATATCCGCTATGAGACCCAGGATTGCGGGCTTCTGCAAAAAAAAGCCCTGCTGCGCCTCCGCCGGGCGGACCGGATAACGCTCACGTATAAGTCTGAGCCGCCGGAGCCGTCAGACGAGTATAAAATCCAACGGGAATACGAGGTGGCGGTGGATGACTTTGAAGCCATGCAAAACATTCTTGTGTCCCTGGGATTTCATCCGGAACAGGTGTATGAAAAATACCGGGAATCCTACAAACTGGGCGATGTTGTGCTGTGCCTGGATACCATGCCCTATGGGGATTTCCTTGAAATCGAGGGGCCCGGCCCGGAGATCCGGCCGCTTGCGGCGCGCCTTGGATTAGAATGGCAGAAACGGATCCTGACGAACTATCTGGAAATGTTTGAACAGATCAAATCCGAACTCGGGCTCGCTTTTTCTGATGTGACGTTTGAAAATTTTCAGAAGGTTAAAGCCAACCCGGCTGACCTGATCCCCCGGTTTGAAGCGGGCGGGGATGCGTCAGCCAATTCGTAAACAGCCGTTTATGCCGCGGCAGCCATTTTTCAGAAAGTAACTTGTGATAACCACCCCTTGCCATATCCCATTTTGTAAAAGGCGTTTGTTATAACCTCCCTTTGGGGGGGATTTATATTCTCAAATGATAGAAAATCCCCCTAAATCCCCCTTTCAAAAGTGGGACTTAAAGGAATCGGGCCTTTTATATAAGCTTATTTCAAGTCCAAGCTCCATAGAATTATTCCCCCCAGGCTTCCCAGCCCGGGGCCGAGTGCTAAAAATAACTCTTTTGGCGTGTTTGTAGGCACTAAAAAAAGGTGAATATAGGTTTCAGGTTTCAGGAAAAATGCTAAACCCCTACTGAAACCTTGAACCCTACACCCTACACCTTAAACCTTGCACCTTTACAACCACCCGCGCATCCTTACCAACCCCGCAAAAAGCCCTGGCATCTCCCTGGTTGACCGAAATTTCAAGATAGCCCCGACTGCCGATGATGGCCAGCAGCTCGCCCGGAAAAACTGCCTGATAGGAGGCAGAAAGGCCCTTTATCTCATATGCCCCGACTTGAACTTGCAGGCGGCTTTCATCTGTACCCGGCGCCAGCTGCTGGACTAAGTTCTCGGGGATATTGGTTATCATGTTGCCGAACCGGTCCGCCGTGATCACCGCACCCGCCACTTCCCCTTTCTCTGATAAATAGGCGGCGGGCAACTCCAGTTGGACCATATCTTCAGCCGAAATCCGGGGGCCGAATGCGTCCAGTGATTTACCTTCCGCCATATGCGCGGCCACAGGCGCAAAAATATCCCGGCCGTGAAACGTGCGGCTTACCGGCTGAATAAAATACGCCGGATTTTCAACCCGAACGGCGGCTTGCAGTTCCCTGCCTGCCAGCACCTTGGTTAACACCCCGTTATCCGGGGCCAAAAAATAGTGTCCGGCGTTTTGCACGGCAACGATGGCCCGCCCGGTGCCGACCCCGGGGTCCACCACCACCGTATGAACGGTCTTTTCCGGAAAATACGGATACGCGGCATCCAGCAGGTAAGCGGCCTCGCGAATATCCTGGGGGGCCACATCATGCGAAACATCAACAATTGACGCCTGCGGACAAATGAATAGAATAACCCCTTTCATGATGCCGACATAGGGATCAGACAGCCCGAAGTCGGTCAAAAGGGCGATCACTGGCATGCGGCGATTCCCAAATGCTGATAAGCGGATTCCGAAGCTTTTCGACCGGTGGAGGTTCGTAAAATCAGTCCGGTTTTCAAAAGAAAAGGTTCCACCACATCCACGAGCGTATCCGTCTCCTCCTGAAGGGTGGCGGCAACCGCATCGATCCCGACCGGGCCGCCCTTGTAATACTGAATGATCGTATTCAAATACCGCCGGTCCAGGGGCGTAAGCCCCATTTCATCCACGCCTTCAAGCCCCAGGGCCCCTTCAACCACCTCAATGGTGATCCGGCCGTCCGCCTTGACCTGGGCATAATCCCTGACCCGCTTAAGCAGGCGGTTGACGATCCGGGGCGTCCCCCGGGAGCGGCGGGCCAGCTCGGCGGAGCCCTCATCCGTGATCGAAAGATTTAAGAGGGCCGCAGAGCGCCGGACGATGCGCTCCAGATCCGCCTCGCAATAGAAATCAAGGCTCCGAAAAAGGCCGAAACGGTCCCGGAGCGGCGCGGAAAGCAGTCCCACGCGGGTAGTGGCCCCCACTAGCACGAACTGTTTCAACCGAAACCGATGGCTCCGGGCATGGACCCCTTTATCAAAGATCACATCAATGCAGAAATCCTCCATGGCCGGGTACAGTAGTTCCTCGACCGCCTTGGGCGTGCGGTGGATCTCATCCACAAACAGCACATCCCCGGTCTCCAGATGGGTGAGCAGGCCGATGAGATCGCCGCCTTTCTCAAGGGCTGGGCCTGAGGTGACCATCAGATTGGTGCCCATTTCATTGGCGATAATATGGGCCAGGGTGGTCTTGCCAAGCCCCGGCGGGCCGTGAAAGAGCACGTGCTCTAAGGCCTCATTGCGATGCTTGGCTGCCTGAATGGCAATTTTTAGGGTTTCCATCACTTCGCTCTGTCCGATATAATCGGTCAGACGCTCGGGCCGAAGCGAGATAATATCCGGGGCCTCATCCATGGGAAGCGGCTCCGGCGTTACGATCCCGCGGGGTTCACCCGAATATTTGATAATATCATCCGTCATTTATCGCCTCGCCCCGATACACTTCCTCAAACAGCTCCTCCGGTGTGGCGATCGAGGGATTGCGTTTCATGGCCGCCTCCACCATGAGTTTGGCCTCATTGGTTCTGTGCCCCAGCTGCCCGGTCAACACCGTTATCACCTGCTCAGCCGGATCATCGGCCGCCGGCGCTGCCTCCGCCGGATGGACCGCATCCTCACGGATCAGTGCGAACTTGCCCATTTTTCCCTGCAGCGTGGCGATGATCTTGTGCGCGGTGCGCTCGCCGATGCCATTTAACCGCTTGAGCACGGCCGCGTTTTTGGATTCAATGGCTTTGGCGATATCGGGAACCGGAATATTCAGCGCCTTGACCGCTTTTAAGGGGCCAATAGCCTCAACGGATATGAAAAGCTGAAAAAACTCGCGTTCCGCCTCCAAATTAAACCCGATGAGCACCGGCTTAGGCTGGTGCTCGGTCTGATGATAATAGATATGAAGCGACAGGGTATCCCCCAGAGACCGGGCATGCAGGGTCTCCATCACAAAGGCGGGCACCAGGACTTCGTAGCCGATATGGTTGACCAGCAGAATCAGGCGGTCGATCTCTTTTTTTAATAATTCGCCTTCAAGGTACGCGATCATGCCATCCTCTTTGCAAGCCTCCCCGCCGGGCCCCGGAAAAGAACCTATAAGTACTTTTTTGCGTGGCTAAAGGCACTGATTTTTAACATTCCCCTTCACCCTAAACCTTACACC
>DATGCF010000197.1:0-2121 GCA_035312245.1 Desulfosalsimonadaceae bacterium | reverse complement strand
TGTCTGCGACCACCACTTTGGCTTCGGAATGATTCAGAATATAGGCAATTTCAGTCGATGACAGCCGGATGTTCACCGTAACAAGCGCCGCCCCGATCATGGGTACGGCAAAATGGGCCTCAAGCACCGGCGGAATATTCGGGGCCACGAATGCCACCTTGTCGCCCTTTTTCACGCCTGCGGCCTTTAGCGCGCTGGCCAGCCGGTTAATGCGGGCATAAAACTCCGCATACGTATAACACTTATCCCCATGCACGACCGCGGTCTTGTCCCGAAACACGTCAGCAGACCGCCAGATAAATTTCACAGGGGAGAGCACGTCATAATTGACACTATCCTGGTTCATAACCTATTCCTCCTTCTTTTGCTTTAATTGGCCGGATACATATTGCACGATGGTTTCGGCATATTGGTCATCCGCCGGCTGCACCATGTAAAAAATCACCCCCTGCCGCCGGGCGGAAAGCTCCAGGGCCCGGGAATTTTCCTGGGTCATGCCGATGATCCGGCATCCGGGCTGATGCGCCTTAAGCTTTTCAATCACATCACTGCCGGTCTTGCGGGCCTGGTCCAAATCCACGAACATCAGGGCATAATTATTTGACCGGGTTAGACGAACGGCCTCCTCACAATCATGGGCCACATCCAGATGATGGCCGCATCTCGTCATCCGTTTCTTCATCTGCTCGGAATAATCCGAGTTCGCTTTTACCATCAGGATTTCCATTTAAAGGGCCTTTATGACTTAACCATCACAATAATTACCCCTATTCTTTACAAGTCCCATGCCAAAAGGCGGAACAAATATAACTTAATGATTTTTTTATTAATTTAAAAAATTTGAAAAATAGGAGGGATGCTATAAACGGGTTCGATCGTTCTCAAAGAGATGGGTTTGCCAGGCTTACTTACTGAAATTAATGAATAAAAATTTTTGGGAATTATCGTTCTCAATTTAGGACCGATCAAGCCCATATTTTTTCATCTTTTTATACAGGGTGCGGCGGTTGATGCCAAGGCGGGTGGCCGCCCAACCCCGGTGCCATTTTGTATTGACAAGGGCTGAAAGGATCAGATCCTTCTCATACCGAACCAACGCCGCCTCCAGTTCAACCGGCCCATCCTTTGGCGGCGGGGCCTGGCCGGCGTCGGGCGATTTCAGGATATCGAACTGGTGCAGGGTAAAATACCGGTGCAGGGTGTTCTGCAGCTCCCGCACGTTGCCCGGCCAGTCATAGCGATAGATGGCCTCCATGATTTCCCCGGTGATCGGCGGAAGCTCAGCACCTTCGGGATAACTCTGCCGAAAATGCTCCACCAGAAAGGACAGATCCTCTTTGCGCTCACGCAGGGGTGGCAGATGGATGGGAATCACATGGATCCGGTAAAAAAAATCCTCGCGCATGCCGCCGGACTTAACAAGTTCTTGGAGCTTGCGATGGGTGGCCCCGACAAACCGAATATTCGGATAGTGCGGCTGAGTCCCCCCGACCGGCGTATACCCATGGCCTTCGATGACGCGCAGCAGCTTAACCTGCATGTTAAGCCCGATCTCGCCCAGTTCATCCAGAAAAAGGGTGCCGCCGTCTGCCAGCGCCAGATAGCCGTGCTTATCCCGCTCTGCCCCGGTAAAGGCGCCCTTTTTGTATCCGAAAAATTCGCTTTCAAGAAGGGTTTCCGGAATCGCCCCGCAATTGACCACCACAAATGGTTCATTCTGCCGGTCGCTGTTTTCGTTGATCGCCTTGGCCACAAGCTCTTTGCCGGTACCGGATTCCCCGTAAATAATAACATTGGCATCGGTGGCCGCGGCATTTAATATCAAGTCATATACCGCCTGCATGGGCTGACTCTTGCCGATGATGTCCCCGAACCGGAATCGCTCCCGCATGGAGGATTTCAGGCGCACATTCTCTTTTCGCAGATAAGCCGCCCGCTCGGCAAGGGCCTTTTCCTCCCGCTTTCGCTCGGTGATATCAATCACCAGAGCTTCCAGCTGGCTCACCGTATCGCCCTCGTCATATATCGGGGAAAGAATGGCCTCATGCCAGCGGCCGTCTTTAGGATGCTCAAATTCTAATCTCTTGGTTTCACCGCCGAAAACAGCCTCCCGACTGCACC
>DATGCF010000196.1:0-5974 GCA_035312245.1 Desulfosalsimonadaceae bacterium | reverse complement strand
CAGCCAACAAACTGAAACTCTACCCGGCTGACGGGCCGGTAGCAACGGAGGCGATCCAGGACCTCCATACCGCGCTCAGGCCGTTTTTTGATCAACATACGGAAATGACCATTGCCCGGGTGGAAAATGCGCTCTTGATCAATGGCCTGAAGATAGATCCCTCGGGCTTTGAAACGCTTTCCAGCGGATTTATCAAATTTTTGGCTGAGGCGGGCCTGCAGAGTATGACCCTCTTTTCTCCGGTGACAACCGATGAGCTGACCCGCTTTATCGCCGCTGCCTGTCAGGCCGGTCAAACAGATATGGACGCCGCCTTCTGTCAGGAGCCGGCAGATGCGCCCAAATTTCAGAATATCCGGCTGAATGAGGGGATATATGGGATTCGAGAGCTATTGCCGGCGGGTTTAGCCGCCGATGACGAAACCAGTATTGAGAATGAAGCAGCTGACCGGCAGCCGGATGAAAATCCGCCAGCCGCCGGCAAAGAACTTTCTGAGGATAAAATCGATCCCGAAACCCTCCCGGCCCGGATTCGGGACATGTTTTTGACCGGCGACTTTGACAATGCCCAAATGATCCTTGACCGGCTTTGCATAGAGTACAAAAATGCGGACGATCCCGACAAACAGGCGATCATCAGGCTTTTTGAGGCTATATTAAATCCAGGGGACTGGAAACCGAGTGCCGCATTCATCCGGTTTGTCATCACGGCGCTCATGAAAATTTTTGATACAGAAACCGACCCGGAGCGCCTCAATGATATCGCCCGGATTTGCTATCTGGCGACGGAAAACTTTATTCTGTTTGGCGAGTTTGCCCTGGCCGCATGGGTGATGGTCCATATCAGACGGCATCCGGAATACAACCAGATAAAAACCCTTGAAATGCCGGCCAATGTATTGGAGGCGGCGATCTATGGCCTCGCCGCCGGAGACCAAAAGCAGCAGCAAGCCGCATTTGAGTTCTTGAGCAGCATGGGCGCGGCCGTTCGCCCCTATCTGTTAAATATCATCAAACAGGACATCGATATACGGATTCGCCGGCTGGCGGCACAGCTGCTCAAACATCAGGGGCCCGACGGGGTGACTGCTGTCAAACGGGCGCTTACCGGGGAGCACTTTGCCGAGGACCGGGCCCGTATCCTTGACGTCATCGATGCGGTAACCCCTGAGATTCAGGCGGAATTATCGTTTGCGCTATCGGACGGGAAAAAGGTGGTGCGCCGGGCCGGCGGGCGGTTGGCGGAACGAGTGAATAGCCCGGATATCCGCCAAATACTCATTGAACTGGCCCACCGGGAAAATCCGGAAACCGCCGCCACGGCCATCAACCTGCTCGGCCGGTTAAAGGACCCGGAGGCCGGCGATACGCTGATGCAAATCCTTGATCAATCCGACAACGAAGCGGTGATGACCGCGGTCTGCCGCGCGATGGGACAAATCGGGGATACCGCCTTTATTTTGCCGCTTCAGCATGTGCTGCGAGCCAAACGGGGGGGTATCCTCAGAAAGATGCGCTCCTCACAGGTCCGTGTGGCAGCCGCTTACGCGATTGCCCAGATCAATGATCCACGAAGCGAAAAAATTTTAAAAGCTCTGGCAAAGGATAACGACCCCCGGGTGCGGGAAGCGGCCCGTAATCTGACGGATTAGGTTTCAGTGTTTCAGATTCGTACTCGTGCTCGTACTCGGCTTTTAATTTTTTCGAGTACGAGCACGAGTACGAGTACCGTCCAGCTCATGCGGGACTGAGTACGATTAAGATATTTAGGGATATCCAACAGAAAGCATGAAAACGAACCATCGCGACTATATCATCTGCCCGCATAAAAAAGGGCAGCCGCGCAAACATATCGCGGTTTGCCGGAACTGCCGCTATAAGGCACGCTGCAAAGCCTATCAGGCCTATATCCAGCCGCCGCTGCCCATATTTGCCAACTGAGGAAACTTTTTCTACGCACCTTCCTGAAAACATTAAATCTCTTGAGCCGATGAAATGACAGCGCCGTTTGACGCATATAAAAACCGTTTCATTCGAAGCGGCCTGGCTGCGCCGTCGGAGGTATTGATGGCGGTTGCCGATCCGACGGACCCGGCCCCCTGCTGGAGCCGGGAGGCCCCTGATATTGCATTGCTTGAACCGCTTTTCGGCATGCTGGGGATTCAAGCGCTGATCAAGGCGCGGCCGGCTGCCCCCTACCCGTCCATTATCGATTACCTGGCCAAAGCTGCGTCAGGCACCATCTATCCTCAGGATTGTGAAACCCGGCTGTTCCTTCATGATCTGCCGGTCGCCGAAGCGATGCATCCAGAGCATTTAGCCCAAATACTGAAAAATCGTAAAAGCGTTATTCTTCCCGGCGGCGAAATTTTGACCGTGAGCCCGGGTGGCCTAAAAAAGGCATACGTCACCCTGTCTTCGGTCTGCTTTGCCTGCTTTGTCAAATTCTTTATTGATTTGCGGATCGCCCGAAAAACCGGCCGAATGACCCGGGCTGACCGGCAAATGATAGAATCCGTGCGCAGGCTGTTGGACCCGCTGCCGGAATTTACCGGCGAATTAGCCAAAGGCCCCTTTGATGGGGAAGAAAAGATTCTTCCGGCCATCTATGAAGCCGGAAGACAGGTGGTGGATATGCGGCTGGTAGATTCCAGTTTCGGCAACATCTCCTACCGCTCGGGGGATCGCCTCTATATCAGTCAGAGCGGCACGTTTCTGGATTCCCTGGAAGATGGCATCACCCGCTGTGCCACCGACAATCCTTCGCATGTGCCGGGCAATGCATCCAGTGAGCTGCCGGCCCATCTTGAGGTCATTCGGCAAACCGGATGCCGGGCCATCCTCCACGGCCATCCCCGATTTTCCGTTATTTTATCCATGGCCTGCGATATCCCGGACTGCCCTTACCGGGGCGAATGCCACCGCTTCTGCCCCTATGATCGAAAGGCGTGCGGCAATATTCCGATTGTCTCCGGCGAGGTGGGCGGTGGTGAATACGGGCTCTGCCATACGGTGCCGAACGCCATCTGTGATGCGCCCGGGGTTATCGTCTACGGCCACGGGGTATTTACCTGCGATGACACGGATTTTAACAATGCGCTGGCAAAGCTCATTGACATTGAGCGGCGATGCCGCATAGAATATTTTACTTTTATGGAAATGAATTCGTAAAGGATTTAAATATATGGCATTTGAAAGCGTTGCGGACGTTCAACAAAAACTGGAAGCGGTGAATTATATCCCGTCGCGGGAAATCGCCACAGTGGTCTATCTGGCGGTGGCCACCAGCAAGCCAATCCTGGTGGAGGGACCGGCCGGGGCCGGCAAAACCGAGCTGGCCCGGGCGCTCGCCCGGTGCCTGAACCGGGATAAAATCCGGCTGCAGTGCTATGAAGGCCTGGATGAAGCCAAGGCCCTCTATGAATGGGAATATGCCAAGCAGCTGCTCTATACCCAGATGATTAAGGAGAAAATAAACGACCTGCTGGCGGACACCGGCTCCATCGCTGAAGCAGTGGACCGGATCGCCGAGCAGGAGGATGCCTTCTTCTCGGAGCGGTTTCTGCTGGCCCGTCCCCTGCTTCAGGCCATTTCCGCGGACCATCCGGTGGTGCTCTTAGTGGATGAGGTGGATAAATCCGACCCGGAATTCGAGGCCTTTCTATTGGAGCTGTTAAGCGAATTCCAGGTCTCCATCCCGGAAATCGGCATCCGCAAAGCCCGGCATATTCCCCTGGTCATTCTCACCTCAAACAATTACCGGGATATGAGCGATGCCCTGAAGCGCCGGTGCATTCACCTCTACATTGACTATCCCCACCGGGACCTGGAAAAGCGGATCGTTGAGCTCAAAATCCCCGGCATCCAAGAGCGGCTGGTGGATCGACTGGTGGATATGATAAACCGCATCCGGGATCTGGATTTAAAAAAACGCCCCTGCATATCTGAAACCCTGGACTGGGCTCAGGCGCTGATGATCCTTCAGGTCAATGACCTCTCCCCCGAGGTGTTATCCGACACGTTGAATGTGATATGCAAATACCAGGCGGATACGACCCTGGTGCGCGCCCACATGGACAGTCTTTTTCAATAATTTCATCCGATGCTGGATCTCATCTTAAAATTTGCTGCTGCCTGCCGTGAGGCGGACCTTAGGGTATCCACCGCAGAGCTCATCGACTGCACGGGGCAGCTTGAACTGATTGATCTGCTGGATGAAAACCAGTTTAAAGCCGCCCTTCGGACCAATTTCGCCAAAAGCCGGCGGGAGCAGAAAAACTTTGACCGGCTATATCACCTATTTTTTCATGAAATGCGGCAGGATCTCGCGGCCGATCCCGACCACCCGGAAGATGGCCCACTATCCAAAGACTTAACTGAACTGCTAAACCAGATGGCCGAGCGCATGGAAGACAATCCGTTGGATCAGGCGATCATGGATTTTCTGGCCGGTGACCCCATTGCCTATTTAAAAGAAATCCAGCGGGTGGAAACACAGGCGGAGACGCCCCGGCACCAGCTGAAATCCAATCTGGGCCAGCTGTCCAGCCGGCTGGAAATCATGCTCCGCTTAAACAAGGCCAAAGGACAGATCCGGGAGCTTCTAAAAGAAAATCCGGACATCCCTGCATCCGGCCGCCGCAAACAGGCCACTGAGCATCTAAACCAACGGCTGAACACGGCCAACCGGATGCTGACCGAGGAGACCAAACCATACAACGAAGCCCTGCAGCAGGTGAAAACCCACGACATCCATTATGCGGACCTTGGGGAAAAGCCGTTCGGTTCGCTCACTGCGGCGGAAATTCAGGATATGCGGGATGGCATCGAGCAGCTCATCCGGAAACTAAAGGATGCCGTTACCCGGCGGTATGCTTCCCGGAACAAAGGCATGCTGGATGTCAAAAAAACGCTGCGATATGCCGGCCGGTTTCAGGGCGTGCCGATAGAGCTCAAGTTCAAGGATCGGCCCCTTCGGAAGGCCAAAATCGTCACCCTGTGCGATGTTTCCGGGTCGGTCTGGTCCGCGGCCCGGTTTATGCTGAACATGATCTATTCCCTCCAGGACTGCTTCAGCGACGTAAAGAGCTTCGCCTTTGTCTGCTTTCCCACAAACATAACGGATATTTTTGAAAAAAATGAGGTCAATCAGGCCATTGAAAAGGTGATGACCGACACCGACATCCCGTTTGATTCGCTCACCGACTACGGGGAGGTCTTCCACCAGTTCCACCGCGACCATCTGCATATTTTAAACAAGCGGACCACCCTGATTATCGTGGGCGACGGCCGATCCAACTACCACAACCCCCGGGAAAAGCTGCTGGAAGAGATGCGGGCCAAATGCCGGCGCGTGGTCTGGCTAAATCCCGAACCCGAGGAATTCTGGGGTACCGGCGACAGCGAGATGAATACCTATAAAGCCTACTGCCACGAGGTCCGCGCCTGCCGGAATCTCAATCAGCTGATCGACTTTATCGAGGATCTGGTCTTATAATATTTTTGAAAAAACTAACAGCCGCAAAGTCAGGATGGCAAAGAAAAAAGTTCAAGATCAAGGCGCGCAAATCCCGAGGAATGCAGCGTACATAGGAGTACGTGAAATTCCGAGGGATGCAGCGCAACACAGATATTGGACTTTTTGCGAAGCCATCAAAAACTGATGATTTCATATCCGTCCGCCCGATAGCCGGCCATTCCCGGATGGCCGGACATGTCATCCAGCAGAGCAAGCCCCTGGGCTTCGGCATCCTTCAAGGTGCCCATTTTATTGGAACAGGCCCGACAGGCGCCGGCGACCAAGCCGCCATCATTTACCTTCTGCCATAGCTGATGCATCGGGTGATCCGATTTGGCAAGCTCCGGGATCAGCTGGGTGGCCGAGCCTTCAATAATGATTTTCGCCTCATTTCCCTTCTCCTTCATATCAAGGGCGTTTAACAGCACATGGATGAAGCACATGGGGTCGCCGTTG
>DATGCF010000195.1:0-6572 GCA_035312245.1 Desulfosalsimonadaceae bacterium | reverse complement strand
CTTTGCCGATATGCTCTCCGGGTTATGGCACCAGGCGCATTTAAGCGAGCACCCCTTGAAGAACACCGTCGTGCGGATACCCGGCCCGTCTTCGGTGGACATGCGGACAATTTCGAGCACCGTGGCGTGTTGGGTTTCCTGGGTCATGATGGTCTTCTTCATTCCTGATCGTAATCGTTCTCGTTCTCGTTCTCGTAATCGAAGTTGAACCCGATGCGACCAAACTTCTGGATGCCATCCGAATTGTCATTTCGAGCGGCAGCGAGAAATCTTTTGCATGAAAATTCCTCGTCGCTGTCGCTTTTCGGAATGACAAGCCGAATGAATGATTAAAATTTGCTATGGCTCAGCCGTGCAATCACCTCGTTCTGCAGTTCTTTCCCAACAGCCGTGAAATAGGCATTGTAGCCGGTGATGCGCACCAGCAGGTGCCGGTAGTTCTGGGGGTTTTCCTGGGCATCGCGCAGCATGTCCGGATCCAGCATATTCACCTGGAGCGATGTACCTCCGTTTTCCGCATATCCGCGCAGAAACGCCTTGAATTTCTCCTTGTGCTCCGGGTCCTTTATGATGGCCGGGTTGAAGGTCATGGTGTGGCTTGCGCCGTTGGGCAGGCTGTTCAGATAACCGTCCCAGTCTCCCTGATCCGGATCGGTCTTGCCGCCCAGGGCTTTCCCCACGGAGTTGGCATTGGCGGTCGGGCCGTTGATATCCGCGCCGTTTGAGGGGCAAATGGCATTGGACAGAAACTGGCCCTTTTTCCGGCCGTCCGCGCTGGCGGCCATCACGAATCCATCGCCCGCCCAGTAATTCCAGCTGAGCATCCCGGGCCGGAACTGCCTATTGGTGGACTGGGTTTTGTGCCGCCAGGTCGCCTCGGTCCAATAATCCATCACCTTTCGGGCCATCTTATCCGCCGCATCATCATCCCGGCCGTACTTGGGCGCCTTGTTTCTGGCAATGGCCTGGAGCTTTTCATGCCCCTCCCAGTTGTCTTTCAACGCTTGGACAAGCTCGGCCAGGGTGCATTTTTTCTCGTCAAACACCAGATACTTGACAGCCAGCAGCGCATCCACCGTGGTGGCAAAGGTCACCGCCTCAAGCGTGGTGAAGCTGAGTTCGGCCCCGCCTTGCGTGATATCCAGGCCTTTTTCCGCACACCCCCGGACCAGGCAGGAAAGATAAGGCGTGGGGAAATACCGGGCCCGGAGTGATTCGGAGCGATCATAGAGGTCCACGCATTTTTGAACAATATAGTCGGTCTGCCCCTGGTAGGCCTTCCAGAATTCGTCCCAGGTGTTAAAGGCTTCCGCATTACCGGTATCCGGCCCGTCCCGCCGGACCCGCTCGATTTTTCCGGTCATGGGATCCAAAAACGGCACTAGATCCCGCCCCCCGGTCAGCCCCAGCTCCACGGCTTTCAGCAGATTCAGGTTATTGTCCACGGTCCCGGAGCGGTCATTTCCGCACATGGTATTCTCAAGGCACCCCACCGGGGCATAGTCATGGACGTTATCCGCTCGGATCAAATGGGTGCTGCCGCTTTTTTGCGCCTCGCGCAGCATCCCGGCCATGGAGCGCTCGTCGAAATTTAACAGAAACGGCGCTCCCTGGCTGGCGGAAATCATGTCCGCCACCCTGTCCAGCAGTTCTTCCGGGGTGTTTTTGTGAAGCCGCACGTTCGGCTTGGGCTCAAGGATGGGGCTCATCTCGTCGATCACCTCAAGCATGGCATAAGTGAGGTCATTGGCCATGTCCTTGCCGTCCGGGCCCCTGCCGGCAAGGGTGATGAGTTGTCCGAAGCCCGAGGTGATGCCGTCGTTTCCGTTTCGGATCATGGCGTCATAGACCGTATTGCAGTGAATCCAGAAGCATTTTAAAATCTCTTTTCCGAATTCGCGGTCCATGCCGGCTTCAATGGAATGCTGCCAGTAGGGATACAGGTACTGGTCGATCCGGCCGAAGGAAACCCCCGGGCCGGGGTAATTCTCGTCGCTCATGATCAGCATGTGGGTCAGCCACAGCGCCTGGACCGCCTCCCAGAAAGTTTTCGGCGGATTCCAGGGCACACGGTTAAGGTTCTCCGCCATCTGCCAAAGCTCATTTTTTCTTGTCTGATCTGCTTCGGCTTCAGCCAGTTTTTTGCATAAATCGGCATACTTGTCCGCCAGATCGCGCGGCATGACGGCGGACGTCATCATGGCGGCAAGCTGCGCGCCTTTATCACTCCGCTTGTCTTTTTCTGAGAGCTTATCGTATCGGGCCTTGAGATCATCATAAATCCCTTTCCACCCCATGGAGAGCGCCCCTGGATAATCCGGCACCAGGTGGCCGCAGGTGGCGCCGGAATTTCCGTACCCGTGGGCGTGAAACCACTTAACCGCGGCCCGGGCCCCGTTTTTACCCATGGTCAGACGGTCAAATGCCTTCTGCTCCTTTTCCGTCAGGCAGAGCGAGGTCTGGATGTTAAAGCGGCCGCCTGCGATGAGGTCGCCCGGGAGAATTTCCCGGGGGAGATAATTGACCATCACCTCCCGCACGAACCAGGCACGGCGCTTGACCTGCGGCCAGTCCCAGAACTCCTGCGGCAAATCCACCGGCCGGGCCGCCTGCCGGTAGGAGCTTCTTAGCGTCTGGAGCAGCAGGTAGGTTTCCGGGACAATGTAATAGGTCATCTCGTTGAACTGGACATCCCATGGCGTGCCGGTTGTCCAGGCGGTGTATTCATTGTTCCAGCGCCGGCAGGCCCCCATGAAATAGTAATCGCGAAGATTCCTGATCCTTTCAGAAAGCCCTTCGGGTTCCTTGATCGGAAAACGCTCTGTTACTGCAGCAGCCGCTTTCATGGGCCACCTCCCTGTTTAAAAACTATGTCTGTTTGGCGATGATTTGCCGCAGGCGGTCCTCACCGTTTACGAGCATCTCCCGCATAATGGTTTCGGCACGTTTGCCGTCACCGGCCTCGATGGCCGCCGCCAGTTGCCCGTGATAGTCAAACACGGACGCCACAACCTCCGGGTTCCGGAAAAACAGGCGGGTCAGGTTGGTATAAATCGGTTTGAAGGAATTAAGGAGCAAGGGGTAGAGCAGGTTGTCCGTGGCCATAGCGAGCAGCAGATGGAATTCAAAATCAAGCGCCACCAGCGTATCAACATCATGGAAAGAGGCTTCGGCCTCGCGCCTGCAAAGCTCGCGAAGCTGGGCCACGTGCGCATCGGTCCGATTTTTGGCGGCAAGCCTGGCATTTTCTGTCTCAACCAGCAGCCGCATGTTCAAAAGCCCTTCCAAAAGCCTGGGGTCCAGCCTGCCCTCGTTATAATTGAGCAGCGAATTTAAAAGCTCAAGCGATCCTTCGCGGCGGTAGTCGTTGACCACCGCGCCCTGGCGGGGGATCATGGAGATCAAGCCCTTGGCGGCGATATCGACCAGCGCCTCATGCACCACCGGGCGACTCACCCTAAGCTGCTGGGCCAGGTCCCGCTCCGGCGGCAGCCGCTCACCCACCTTGATCGTACCGGACAAGATCAACTCCTCAAACCGCTTAACGCAGACATCCTTCAAGCTCTCGGTTCTGACTGGCTTTAATCCGTCTAACATGAATACTCCTTTTTTTGCTGGTGGTCATACCATATCACCAGGAAACTATAGGGTCAACTAAATAAAAAATGCCACCTATTTATATTGCTTTGGCTTTAAAAAGGCAATGATTGGGGTAGCGTGGTTTGACCAACAGCCATATAAAAAAACTTTACAGACTATAGATCTTATTGATACCTATATGCCGCAGTAGCAAGAATTCATAAAAGCATCATTCAGGGTCAATCAACATGCCTTGCAATCCATTCATCGTAATTGCAGAAGATGATCGCGCCACCTGCTATATGGCGGCAGCAACCCTCGAGAAGGCCGGGTTTAAAGCGAGCTGCTGCCAAGATGGCTCCGAAGCACTCAAAATAATTAAAGAAAAGCATGTCGATTTAGTCCTGACGGATTTTAAAATGCCGGAAATGGACGGTCTGGAATTATTAAAGACCGCGAGGGGATTGGGCTTCAAGGTCCCCTTTATCATCATGACGGCCTATGGTTGCGTAGACATCACTTTTAAAGCACTGGAGTACGGTGCTTCCGCATTTCTAACCAAGCCGATCGAACCCGATGTAATTGTCACAAAAACAAAAAAAATCCTTTGCCCCGGAAAATCTCCACAAAATTTCAACTGCTCAAAAAATGAAATCCGCTATGATTTTGCCGGGGTTAATATGATCGGCGCCGGGCGGGAAATGAAACGGGTGTACAAATATATTACAAAAGCCGCGGCAAGTGAAGCCAATGTCCTGATCACCGGTGAAAGCGGGACCGGCAAAGAATTAACGGCAAAAGCCATTCACTGCAACGGCAAGCGGAAAAACGGTCCTTTTATTGCCGTCAACTGCTCTGTTTTTTCCAAAGGCACGCTTGAAAGCGAGCTTTTCGGACATGTAAAAGGGGCTTTCACAGATGCGGTAAATGACAGGCGCGGCCGTTTTGAAATGGCTGACCAGGGAACCCTTTTCATTGATGAAATCGGAGATATACCCATAGACACCCAGGTCAAGCTGCTCCGGGTTTTTCAGGAAAAACAGTTTGAACGCGTCGGCGGCGAAGAAAGCATCTTCTCGAATTTCCGGCTAATTGCCGCAACAAATAAAAACCTTAAAGAACGGATCGAGTCCGGAATGTTCCGGGAGGACCTCTATTACCGGATAAATGTTATTCATATCCATACCCCCCCGCTAAGGGAACGTATGACGGACACCCCAGACCTTCTCAAACATTTCCTGGAAATTTACAACGGCATCTACCATAAAAATATAAAAACGCTTTCTGTTGAGGCGCTTAAAATACTTCATCAATGCCAATGGCGGGGCAACATCCGCCAACT
Organism: Desulfosalsimonadaceae bacterium; assembly: GCA_035312245.1. Lineage (GTDB taxonomy): Bacteria > Desulfobacterota > Desulfobacteria > Desulfobacterales > Desulfosalsimonadaceae > M55B175. Next base: position 1,651 of record DATGCF010000195.1, on the reverse strand, counting down.
CGAAAATGTCATCGAAAGTGCGGTTGCGATGTGCGAGATGGACATGATTGACGTTGAGCACCTGCCCCCGGAAATACTGGACACAGAGTCCATATTGACATATTCGGATATATCTCCTTCCGCCTCCCTTCCGGAAGCAGTGGCCGAATTTGAAAAACAAATGATTTTGCAGGCCCTCAAAACCCACAACGGCATAAAAACGCATGCAGCAAAAGCACTGGGTATCGGAGAGCGCGGGTTGACCTATAAAATGGGAAAATACGGCATCGCCCCCCGCAGGTAAATCCGAAAAACTTTTCAGCTTCTTTCCGAAAAATTTTTCGGATTTATACCTTCGAGCTCGCCTTTAACATGCCTTTGCATTCCTTAAAAATACCTATAATATTCTGTAATTAATATTTATTCTCCAATCTTAACTTCACCACCACTCCAGCCTCATTCATTGGCACAATTGATGCTTATTCCAACGGATCAATACAAAAACCCGGCAAAAAACTTCGCTTTAACAAAATATTCCATTCAAATCTTATTCTGGAAGGACAAACTGATGGAATGAAGAAGCCGGATTTTGATTATTGATTAAAAAATCTCTTATCGGTTGGCGGATGTTAAAAATGTGTTCAATTCTTGTGTGGCAACAGGGGGCGAAAATGGAAAAAATCTTCATAAAAAGATTTGTCGTATTAGGCGCATTGTTTATTGTCATTGCATTTTTTGCCGTCAACGCACTGGCGGCTGGATCCTTTTATTCCGAAAACTTTGAAACCGGAAACAGTTTGAATGAACTCGACTTTTCGAATGTCCGTTATTGGAAAGCGGACTCCGAAAACGGATGCATGAGATCCATCAGCCCCGGCGGCGGAGATGATATCGCCGAGGCGGATTCCCCGCTGTTTGATGCCTCCAGAAACAGTTCAGCCAACTTGATCGTGGAGTGGGATCTCCGGTTCCCGGCGCCGGAATCCGCCAACATCGCCTGGCAGCAGAAAAATCCTACATGGGTAGGGCTTGCAGATAAAACGGGCCATGTCCGGTACAGCCTTTTCTTTATGCCGAGCTCAGGCAAGAACCCAAGTGTCAATTTTGATATGAAATTGGCTAAGGGGGCCAAGAACGGCCTGAATCAGCTGGCGCATGCCTGCACGGAAACAGTCACACCAGCCGGCGAATGGGTCCGGTTTCGAATGGAGCTGCATCCGGTCAGCAGTGCCGGTGGCGACGGCATCATCCGGGTGCTCTATGATGCCGGAGACGGCAATGGATTCACCGAATACCTCAGCGTCCAGGATGAAACGTATTCCGAGTTTCAAAAGCTATGCTTTCAATATAAAACTGGCACCAAAAAACAGAACTGCCAAGTCTTTGTCGACAACCTGAATGTTTATCCGCAAGGCAGTATGGCACCGCCCACCGCAACGCTTTCTGTCAATCCCCTTACCATAATTTCCGGTCAATCCGCGACCCTCTCCTGGAGCACGGAAAATGCGGAAAGCGTTGTCATTGAGCCGGATACGGGAGAAGTGGATTTAAACGGGTCGCTAACTGTCACCCCGGCTGAAACCACGACATATACGATCACGGCAACCGGTCCCGGGGGATCAGCAGCATCCAGCGCAACGGTTACTGTTGACCACCCCCGGCCAACAGTCAG
>DATGCF010000194.1:0-8662 GCA_035312245.1 Desulfosalsimonadaceae bacterium | reverse complement strand
TTTAAGTACCTGATCGCCCACATCATGGCCGTACCGGTCGTTGAATTTCTTGAAATGATCGATATCGGCCATGGCAATCGCATATTTTGAGCCAAGGCGCAGGAGCTGATCATTTAGCGCCCGCCGGGCCGGAAGACCGGTCAGTTCATCATAATAGGCCAGGCGGTAGGAAGTTTCCAATATGGCGGCGATAACAAGCAAGGCCGTGGATGCAAAATAAAAGGACAATTCCGCCATGCCGCCAATTGCCTGAAACCCCATTAAAAGGAGGATCAGTGCCCAGATGGAGCTGCTTTCAACCGGCACCTGCCGCAGAAGAAATCGCAGCAGAAGAATCATAAGGGCGCATAGAAAAACAATCATCACCAGATTGGGCAGAGCCGACGGCAGGAAGGATTCCATGCCGTCCAAATAATCCCGGATGGCGTTTGTGATTTCGGCCCGGGGATTCAAATAAACCATACCCAAAAAGACGGCTTCTGCGGCGATCAGCATCCATCGCAGAATCCCCCAAAAGGTGACCAGGCCCCGGTCCTTGATCAACTCAAAAATCAACCAATTCAGCGGCACCACGATCCCGATGCCGGCAAATAAAAGGGGATCAGCGGGTACCGCCCCCCCGTTAGCTGCCAATAGATAATAAACAGCTCTTTCTGCTGCCCCGGTACTTAGTATGGCAAACAGGTAACGGTCCTTATGAAACCGCCAGCAAAGAACGGCTGCAACTCCGTAAAAAACGTAAGGGTAAAAGGATGCATAGGGCCAAAAAGTTTGCGGGGCCGGATAGAATTCAGGAACCAAAACAAGGGCCAAAAAGATGAGGCCGTTGGGAATCACCAACGTCTTTAAAAAATTGAAGAATGCAGTCATTGCTGTAGTAAATTCAATGCCATCCCGACCCTCTCCCAGAGGGAAAAGGATGAAAACGAAATATGGCATTGTTTCGGTAAATTATTTTTGGAGTTTAGAAAACAGCAGCAAAAACCGTGATAATCATCACGACGCCAAGCAGGGACTTGACCAGAATCGCCCCGACTCTTCCGTAAAAAGCCCCTATGGCGGAGTTTAAGGCTTTGGAAAGATCTTTCCGGATCGCCAGTTCGACGCCGAACGCCCCCAGAAAAACCCCGATAAAAAGGCCGATCAGGGAACCGATGACGGGCACCGGGGTGCCGATAATGGCCCCGACGATGCCGCCTATAACAGCGCCCCAAATGGCGGGATTGGAAGACCCCCTGCGGCTGGCCAGATTGACGCTCAACACGTATTCCAGCACCTCGCCGATCAGGGCAATGCCAAGCAGAACAAGCAGCAGGGTAAGACTCAGCGCCATGGACCACTGAATCAGATTATAAACCAGGGCGCCGGCCAGTATGACAAATGTCCCCGGCAGTCCCAGCGGCGTAAGCACCAGGCCGACCAGGCAGAATACTGCCAGTACAGCGGCTGCGATGATTCCAAGCGGATCCATTCCATCCTCCTTGATCAATGAATGAAAAGCGCGCATATCCTATCATGCCACCCGAGTCACCGACAAATCAAAAAATCTTCTTGACATTCAAACGTTCGTTTCATACTTACGTTTGAACTTAAAAATAAACAACCCTGATATGAGACTTTAATATGACCCAAACCTCGATTGACAATACCCGGGAGCGGATCCTGGACCAAGCGGAACGCCTGTTTGCCCTAAAAGGGTTTGAGGCGGTCAGTGTGCGCGAGATTACCGGTGCGGCGGAAAGCAACCTGGCGGCCATCAATTATCATTTCGGAAACAAAATGAATCTCTATCTCGAGGTCTTTCGGGAACGCTGGCTGGAACACACGCGGCGTGTGCGGGAAAACTTTTTCAAACAGATTGCGAATAAGCCGAATCCGGGCATTGATGATATCGTCGATTCTCTGGCCCGGGCATTTCTGGATGGCCCGTTAAACGATGAAGAGCGCCAGCAGCATGTTCAGCTGATGCAGCGGGAGTTATCCCATCCCAGTGATGCCCTTCAAATGGTTGTTGAGGAAGTGATGAAGCCCTACCAGCAGCAGCTAAGCGATCTGATCCGCCCCCACCTGCCGGTGGGTATCGATGAAGAGCGCCTGCGGTTAAGCATCGTCGGCATCATCGGCATGACCATTTACTTCACCTTCGCCCGGCCCGCGGTTTCAATGATAATGGAACGGGATTACAACCAGGAATTTAAATCCATGCTGATCGAACACATCAGAAATTTTGCGCTGAACGGACTTAATTCGCTGATGGAGGAGAAATAATATCATGAAACCAATTGCTGCCGCCATGATGCTGCTCGCCCTGACCACAGCCGGCTGCATGACCCTGGGCCCGGATTATCAGCGCCCGAAAACTATGAGTGCGACACCGCAGCAATATGAGACGTCAGATAGCGGTATCCGTCCCTATATGCCCAATTCCCGATGGTGGGAAGAATTCGATGATCAACGGTTAAATCACGTGGTGGCCAATGTGGTGGCCGGCAACCCGGATATTCAAAAAGCGGCCGCCAGTGTGATGGAGGCCCGCGCCGTGGTCGGCCAGACCCGGGCGGATCAGTATCCCTCGCTCGACCTTAACGCCAATGCATCCCGCCAGCAGCAATCCATCGTTGACCCGCTGAGCGGAGACAATGTCACGGTGAAAACCGATTCTTTTTCCCTGACCCTGCCCGCCTCATTTGAAGTCGATCTCTGGGGGCGCCTGGCGCGCGCGACGGAAGGAGCCCGTGCGGATCTTCTGGCAGCCGATGAAAACCGGCGCACCATTATACAATCACTGATTGCGGAAGCGGTCACCCAGTATTTCAACATTCAATCCCTTAAGGAGCAGCTGCGCATCACAAGGGAATTGACGGAAACCTATAATCAAAACCTGGAGCTTGTCGAAGCCCGGTACCGTCGCGGCCTGACCTCGGTCCTGGATGTTCAGCAGGCCCGAAGAAGCCTGGCTCAATCCGAAGCGGAAATTCCGCCCCTGGTGCAGGCCATTGGCAAGGCCAGACAGGCGATTTCCGTGCTTCAGGGGCGCTACCCAACATCTTCGGGGCAGACCTCGGAGGCAGCTGAATTCAAGCTGCCCCCGCCCATACCCGCCGGCCTGCCGTCGAATTTGCTGAACCGCCGGCCGGATATACTGTCTGCCGAAGCCGCCCTGAAAGCCGCATCTGCCAGAATCGGCGTGGCAAAGGCGAACCGGTTTCCGCAGATCAATTTAACCGCCAGCTTCGGCTATACCAGTAACGAGCTGAATGCCCTGTTTGAGCCGGAAAGCGAGCTTTGGAAAATTGCTTCGGGTCTTTTTCAGCCGGCATTTGACGCGGGCAAAAGAAAATCCGCCCAAAAGGCGGCGGAAGCCCGGTATCAGAAACAACTGGCGGCTTACGGCAAGACGGTCCTTAATGCGTTTGCCGAGGTTGAAGGCGCGCTCTTAACCCGAAAGCAGCAAATCGAGCGCCGCAGCCGGCTTCAGGTATTCGTCGGCGAGGCGGACGCCACGCTGGAGACGGCGTTGGACCGATACCAGCGGGGGCTTACCGATTACTTAAATGTACTGGATGCCCAGCAGGCAAGCTTTCAGGCGGAACTTAGCCTGGTTAAAGCGCAATACGGTATCTATACCAACCGGGTCGCCCTTTACCGGGCCCTGGGCGGCGGCTGGGACAATATCCTTGAAAGCGTGGAGCGCGCAAAAGAAACGCATAATAAGGAAATGTAATTAACTTAAGTGAAAATTGACTCGGTTGTCATTTCGAGCGCCAGCGAGAAATCTTTTCATTGCATGAATTTTTAAGATTTCTCGTCACTGTCGTTCCTCGACATGACAGTGGTAGAAAGCTAAAGTTAATGCCATTGTGCGGAATCTGATTCCTAATCTCATAACAGGTGAACCCTTATGTCAAACAAAGTCAGAATCATCATTCATATCGTTCTGGCGCTTGCCTTTATCGGCGCCGGCGTCATGGGATTTAAACTCCTTAAATCAAGCAAAGAGGCCCTGGGCCGGCAGGAACCGGAGGTGCCCCTGCCCATGGTTCGGATCGTATCGATTCGCGTGGGGGAAATTGACATGACCATCACCGGCGAAGGCACGGTGCAAGCCATGACTGAAAGCCAGATCGTTCCCCAGGTTAGCGGTAAAGTGATCCAGGTATCTGAAAATCTGGTAAACGGCGGCACCTTTAAAAAAGGCGATCTGCTGGTAACGATTGAGCCACGGGATTATGAAATCGCCGTGACCCTGGCCGAAGCCGAAGTAAAAGACGCGGAGAGCAAATACGAAATGGCCGTGCAGGAGACCGAGGCCTCCAAACGGGAGTGGCAGCGGATGCATCCCGGCGAGTCGCCGCCGCCGCTGGTCGCCAAGGAGCCGCAGCTTTCCGCCGCCCGGGCCGGACTTGAAGCCAGGCGGGCCAATCTGGAAAAAGCCCGCTTAAACCTTGCGCGAACCACCATCAATGCCCCGTTTAACGGCCGGGTGAGTTCCGAACAGGTGGACATCGGTCAGTATGTTACCCCGGGACAGGCAATGGCGACATTGTATGCCACGGATGTGGTGGAAATCGTGGTTCCCATGGAAAATGAAGACTTGAACTGGTTTACAATTCCCGGATTCACTTCGGACAAAAGTACCGGTGCCAGGGCCACGGTAAAAGCGCGGGTCGCCGGCCGGGAAAGGACGTGGCGCGGTCAGGTGAATCGGGTGGAAGGCAAAATCGACGCCAAAACCCGAATGGTTAATGTGGTAATCCGGGTGCCTGATCCCTATGCGACCCGCCCCCCGCTTTCTGTCGGGCAATTTGTGGAAATCGAAATCGACGGAAACACCATTACCCAGGCAGCCGTTATTCCGCGGGCGGCCCTGCACGATAAAAATACCGTGTGGGCGGTCAACCCGGAAGAAAAGCGGCTGTATTTCAGAAATGTTGAAATCGCCCGTATGGATGAGCGCGGCGTGGTCGTCCAGAGCGGCCTCAAGCCATCTGACCTGGTGGTGGTTTCGCCGCTTAAAGCCCCTACTGACGGCATGCAAGTCAGGTACGTGAATGCAGACAACGGGGGGCAGTCATGAAAACAGCGATCGCCTGGTTTGCCGAAAATCACGTGGCTGCCAACCTGCTGATGTTTTTTATTCTGATCGCAGGCATCCTGACCGGCATCGGGATCAAGCTGGAAATATTTCCGGATACCCAACTGGATAGAATCAGCATCAGCGTGGCCTATCCCGGCGCCTCCCCTTCGGAAGTGGAAGAAGGCGTGGTCCGGCGGATCGAGGAAAACGTGGCCGGACTTGAAGGAATCAAGCGGATAGATTCCGTCTCCCGTGAAGGCTCGGGCAGCGTGACCATCGAGGTGATGAAGGGATGGGACATCAAAAAGCTTCTGGATGAGGTGAAATCCGAGGTCGACCGGATCACCACCATGCCCGAGGAAGCCGAGGAACCCATCGTCCGGGAGGTGACCCGCCGGATGCAGGTAATCAGCGTGGCTATCTACGGAAATGTCCCGGAAACCTCTATCAAGCATATCGCGCAAACCGTAAAAGATGAACTCACCAACATTGAAGGGATTACTCAGGCGGATATAGCTGCGATACGGGAGAATGAAATTCACCTGGACATTTCTGAAAAAACCCTTCGGAAATATAACCTCACCCTCGGCGCGGTGGCCGAGGCGGTGGCCCGCAGCAGTCTGGACCTGCCGGCCGGAAGCGTTGATGCCGAAGAAGGCGAAGTCCTCATCCGGACCAAGGGCCGCCGGTATTATGCCCGGGAATATCGAGATGTGCCCATCATCACCCGGCCGGACGGCACCCGGATCACCCTGGGCCAGATCGCCGAGTTAAATGAAGGCTTTGCGGACGTGGACCTCTATTCCAAGTTCCAGGGGAAACCGGGCGCCATCATCAATGTCTATCGGGTGGCAGATCAGAGCGCACTCGAGGTGGCCCAAAAAGTGCGGGATTACGTGGAAAAGGTCCAGCCTACCCTGCCCCACGGCATCCAGGCGGACTACTACCAGGATATGTCCACCATTTTAAAAAGCCGCATCGAACTGCTCACCAAAAATATGGTGCTTGGCCTGATGCTGGTGAGTCTGCTGTTAGGCGTATTCTTAAATGTGCGGCTGGCTTTCTGGGTGACTTTAGGCATTCCCATCAGCTTCGCCTTTGGCATGATGCTTTTGCCCTATTATGACGTTTCCCTTAACATGATCTCGCTTTTTGCCTTTATCATGGTGCTGGGCATTGTGGTGGATGACGCCATTATTGTCGGCGAAAACATCTTCCGCCAGCAGGAGGCCGGGGTCGGCCGGCTGCGAGCGGCGGTGGACGGCACCCTGGAAGTGGGCCGGCCGGTGATTTTTTCCGTGCTAACCACTATGGTGGCATTCTGGCCCCTCTTGATGGCCGGCGGGACCATGGGTAACCTTATGCGGAACATCCCGCTGGTGGTGATCCTCGTTCTTCTGGGGTCTCTGGTGGAATCCCTGTTTATCCTGCCCGCGCATCTGGCCCGCAGCAAGGCGGTGCAGAAAACCGGGGCCCGGCCCAAGCGGATGACGCTTCTGCTGAACTGGGTGATCCGAAAACCCTATCGCCGGCTCGTTGAATTCTGCGTGCGATGGCGATACGCCACCCTGGCATTGGGGCTCTGCGTGCTGCTCCTCACCTTCGGTGTATGGGCGGCCGGTAAAATCAAGTTTACCTTTTTCCCGAAAGTTGAAGGCGATGTGCTGGAATGCCAGATCACCATGCCGGCCGGCACCCCGATGCAGCGCACCATGGAGGTGGTCAACCATTTAACCGAAACCGCTAAAAAGATGCTGGCTGAAAAGGATGAGATGCGGCCTGAAAATGCACCGCCCCTCGTGGATCACACCGCCTCAATTATCGGCGCCCAGTTCGGCCGGGGCGGGGCCGGCGAATCCGGCGGGCATGTAGCCCAGATCTGGGTGCAGCTTTTGGAAGGTGAAAAACGCGATATCAGCTCGGCCGCACTCAGCCGAGAGTGGCGGGACCGGGCTGGCAAAATTCCGGATGCGGACGCCATCACATTTAAAAGCGAAATTCACAGCGCGGGCAATCCGGTTGAAGTGCACCTGTCGCTTGAAAACCATGATCAGCTGCTTCGCGCAGCGGATGAGCTGAAAAACGAACTGGAAGGCTTTGCCGGGGTCTTTGATATCAGCGACAGTTACATGCCCGGCAAAATGGAAATGCAGCTTAAATTAAAGCCCAATGCGGCGAGCTTGGGCCTTAAGCTGTCCGATCTGGCCCGCCAGGTGCGGCATGCGTTTTACGGGGCCGAGGCTATGCGGTTTCAGCGGGACAAAAACGAAGTTAAGGTCCTGGTCCGGTACCCGGATGAGGAGCGGAAATCCCTGGGCAACGTCGAAGAGATGCGCATCCAGGCCCCGGACGGGAGCGAAGTTCCGTTTTCCGAAGTGGCCGAAGTGAATATGGAACGCGGCTATGCCTCGATTGAGCGCGCCCAGCGGCTCCGGGTGATCAAGGTGATTGCGGATGTGAATGAAAACGTGACCAACGCCAACGAGGTCCGGCAGTATCTGGAAAACGACTACCTTCAGACCCTTAAAAACCGCTATGCCGGACTGCGATTTAACATCGAGGGCGAAGGCCAGGAGCAGAAAGAGGTACTCGGCGATGTCGGCAAATATTTCATCATCGCCATATTCTGCATCTATGCCTTGCTGGCGGTGCCGTTTAAATCCTTTTCCCAGCCTTTTATCGTGATGGCGGCCATTCCGTTCGGTGTCGTGGGCGCCATCCTTGGGCATCTGCTGATGGGATTTAATATCAGTATCATAAGCCTCTTCGGTATTGTGGGGCTTTCCGGTGTGGTGGTTAACGACTCCCTGGTGCTCATCCACCGGGTCAATGACCTCAGAAAGGATGGCTTTAATGCCCATGATGCGGTTATTGAAGGCGGAAAACTCAGATTTCGGGCCGTCATCCTGACCTCACTGACCACCTTCGGGGGACTAACCCCGATGATGCTTGAGAAAAGCATCCAGGCCCGGTTCCTTATCCCGATGGCCATCAGCCTGGGTTTTGGCGTGCTGTTTGCCACATTGATCACCCTGCTCTTGATCCCCTCCGGCTATATGATTTTAGAGGATCTCCATAACGTGAAGGATAGGGTCAAATCCCTTAAAACTAAACAGCCTCTATGGTAGACGGCGGTTTGGACGCGATATTGTAGGTGACGCTGACGACACCGGGCACCTCAGTGACAATCTCCTGCCCCAGCTGCTCCAGGGTGTCAAATGGAAGCCGGGTCGGCGCGGCCGTGCGCGCATCCACGCTTTCCCAGCACCGGACTTCGATCTGCTGGCCGAAGTCCCGCTTGCCGTCACGAATACCGGTCACCCGGTCTTCGTGCAGAATGGCCATGTACTGGAAGGCGCCGCATCCGGTGAGAAGCCGCTCAACGATCTCGGTGGCCTTCCGGACCGTCTCGATACGCGCCGGCGCGGCCTCTCTGATGACGCGGGCCGCAAGGGCCGGCCCCGGAAAAGGAATACGATTGAAAAGCTCCTTAGGAAGCCCCAACGCCTGGCCCACCTTCCTGACCCCGTCCTTTCGCAGCTGGATCAGCGGTTCAATGATTCTGTAGCCGAATGCCGCCTGGGG
>DATGCF010000193.1:0-12658 GCA_035312245.1 Desulfosalsimonadaceae bacterium | reverse complement strand
CCATGGTGGCCGGTCACAATTTTCATCCATGGTTCCACTTTATCGAACCATTCATTTCCTTTACTATCCGGCGATCTGCAATTTTTGCTTAAAACGTCACGCCATAGCCAAAACCCCAATGAATCATGCCGTTCACAATATGTAATCCTTGGATTGGCCCTAACCAAATCACCCGAAAGATCCTTTCTCAATCCTTGAAATGCGCTTGAAAATTTTCCCAGGTCATGAAGGGCAAGACAAAACATAAAAAAATCATGCAGGCATTCCGGGCTCACTCCTAATGATTCTGCCACATCCCTACATACTGGTTGCTGTGGGGCAAATAAAACCTTCCCCACCGCCGCCACATCCAAACAGTGGTAGGGCAACAAATGATAGGCGGAGCCATCCTTTTCAGCCTTGCCCCAATAGCTGTAATAGCTTGGGAAATCATCGCGTTTGTCAAAGGCCAAGTTCATAGCTCCTTATCAAAAAGCCACAGGAATCATTTTTTGTTTATGAAAGATTTCTCGCTGCCGCTTCGAAATGACAGTTTGGAAGTGTTTAGCGTTACTGACTGTAAGAATACCGCAGTCGCGGTATAGAGATATTTAAGAAACCATCAATAAAGGGGAAGTTTATCTATCCAAAATCGAAGGCTATATACGGAGGATTTCAGCAAGCACCCGCCCGCCGAATTCATAAATCTCATCCGAATAACGGGCCGTACCGCGAAGTTTATCCATGACAATTTTATATTCTAATAAATTTAAGGCGTTTTTGTACAGCAAAAAATTCAGCACCATCAGGGTATTGAAATATGCCAAATTTAACTTCCTTGCCCGCATCAGAATCTGTCGATCCTCGGATATAATCGGCAGCCGAAGCTTGTCCGCAGCCAGGCAAAGCAGTTGATCCGTGTCCGCCGAGCTTCCCGCAAGGTTCTCTACATCAACAAGATGAACGGGGTATTCCTTGGCCCCATCGCCGAATTCGTTGATAACGCCGGGGACCGTCCACAGCTTAATCCACTGGCCGGTTAGTGATAGTAGATCGATTTCTTGCAAATAAATCAATGATGACGTATCAATCATGGCTTGGGAAAGATGATCCAATTGGCTGAGGGCGGATTGGATGTCACCGAATCTTGTCTGGCCCTGCATGTTTTCAATCATCCGCGAATCATTAATTTATCGACAACAGGTGACCGATATGTCCCACTGGTTCTTTCTGATCATTGCCATTATACTGGAAGTGGCCGGCACCACATCCATGAAGCTATCGGAAGGTTTTTCCAGATGGTTGCCGTCCATACTAATTTTTGTTTTTTACGGCCTATCCTTTGCCGGGCTCACTTTGGCGCTTAAACGCATCGATGTGAGCATCGCCTATGCCATCTGGGCAGGGCTGGGCACAGCGCTGATCACGGTGATCGGGCTGGTTTATTTCAAGGAGCCGGCTACTTTGATAAAGCTCATCAGCATCGGTCTGATCGTTGTGGGGGTGATCGGGCTCAATCTGGACGGCTATGCCCATTAATCTACCAATTCAGAGGCCGATACCAGCCGGACCCGGCGGGTCAGTTCAGGCAGCTTCTCCGAAAGCACGGCATAGGTGATCTCATGGGGGTGGCCGATGCCTATGGCTGCACCGGTAATTTCGGCGACATTGATTAATTCGTCGATTTTTTGGGCAATCGCCTGGCGAGTCTGTACATGGTCCAAAAACACATCCCGCTCGGCAAATGGGAGCTGAAACAGGCGGGCCGAAGAACGGCACTGGCTGGCCGACGAAGTCCGGCTGTCAATAAAAAAAAGGCCCCGCCTTTTTAATACGGTAAATACCTGATTCATCTGATCGGACATGGCGGTCATTTTCGAGCCCATGTGGTTATTCACCCCTTTAATATGGGGCACCGCACCCAAATCAGTTTTTAACTGGCGGAGCCGTTCATCAGGCGTCATGGCAGTGAGCAGCGCTCCCGGCCCGGGATCGATGTCCGGATATTCATTCGGCTCCATGGGCAGATGCAGCATGACCTGATAACCGCGTCTGGCGGCCGCTTCGGCAATTTCGCGATGATACCGGCTAAACGGCAGCACGGCATAAGTGAGCCGGGCATCCAGGTTAAAAAACTTCTCCGCCATATCCCTTTGGTGACCCATATCATCAATAATAAGGGCCACTTTCGGGCGGTCATCGGAAGCCGCCGGCTGCGGTTCAGGGACGGGAAGTACTTTGGCCCGGGCGGTTTCGACAGGTTTGGACCCGGTTTTGGGCTGAGCCGGCGGGGCTGCCTGGCCGCTGCTTTTTTCAAACTGCTTGACCTTTTTCGGAAGACCCGCCTTTTGAGAGGCATCCTCGCTTATGGCGGGCGCATCCCCGGCCCTGCCCCCCTGTAACCAGCCGTAAATCCCGCCGCTTAATCCAGCGGCGAGCAGAACAAACAAAAACACGCCATAGATGCCGGCAAACCGTCCGAACGGTCCAGAAGCGGGCTTCTTGGGGGGCTTTCGGGAAGCCGGCCGGCTGCTGCTGGATTTTCGGGCCGGCGTTTTTTTCGAACCCGCGCTTTTTTTCGCAGCGGAATTTGCGGATGCCGTGGATTTCTTTGCCGGCGTCCGTTTGGAGGGAGCCTTTTTGGCACTCGCGGATTTGCCCGCCGGCCGCTTGGCTGCCGACTTTTTGGCCGCCGGTTTCTTAGCCGCCGGTTTCTTGGCAGCGGGTTTCTTGGCAGCGGGCTTCTTCGCCGAAGCTTTTTTCGCCGCCGGCTTTCTGGCCGTTGATTTGCCTTTTTGCGTGCCGGCGGTATTTTTCTTTGTCTTGGTCATTTAACCTGTTTTCCGAATCAATTGAAGCACGTACCCAAACTGATCGACGCAGAAAGGCGCAGCAAATAGTGGCTTACTGCGCCTTTCACAGACTATTCCGGTGACTGTTCAGAAATATTTAGTTTTTCAAAACCTGCTTAAAAATCTGATACCCTTTCAGCAGCTCATACGCCCGGTTGATCTGGGAATCGAGCAGTATGGCCGAGGGATCGCGATCGCTGTGTTTGTATACCGCATCCCTTAATCGCATCAGCTGCCGGACCTGGGCTTCTTTTTCCTTATCCGCTTTTATTTTTTTATCCGCTTCTGATGCATCGTCCTTTTGACCGGCCTCCGATGACTTCTCTTCTTTTTCTTTTTCCGGACTTTGGCCTTCCGGCATCAGATGGTTCTGCAAATCCTCTTCCTTGATCCGGTTGACATCAAACCCGTCGCCTGAGGATTCATCCAGCAGCCGGCGCTTGACCACCAGGTCCGGGTCAATCCCTTCCGCCTGAATGGACCGGCCGCTGGGGGTATAATACCGGGCGATGGTGTATTTCAGGGCATAGCCGTCCCGAAGCGGCTTGACCGTCTGGACCGAGCCCTTGCCAAAGGAGGTGGTCCCCAGCACTAGCGCCCGGCCATTGTCCTGAAGCGCACCGGCCACGATTTCCGCCGCACTGGCGCTGCCGCCGTTGATCAGCAGTACAATCGGATAATTGCGCTCCTTGTCGTTGGGATGGGCGGAATAAGACTCACCATCCGCCTCCCGGCCCTTGATGGAAACAATTTTGCCGTCTTCCAGGAAAATATCCGAGACCTTGACGGCCTGATCCAGGAGCCCCCCGGGGTTGTCCCGCAGGTCAACAATTAAGCCCTTTAGCGGGGCATTTTCCTTCTCCAGGGCGGACAGGGCATCCTTCACTTCGCTTTCGGTGTTTTCCCTGAAATTGGTGATCCACAAATACCCATAACCGGGCATTAATGTCAGGTACCGCACGCTGTCTAAAGGAATGACCGCCCGCTCCAACGTAAAATCAAGGGTATCTGAATCCCCCTGGCGATAGACCGTAATATCGACGCTGGTTCCGGGCTCGCCGCGCATCAGCTTCACCGCCTCCCAAAGCATCATATCCTTGGTCCGCTTGCCATCGATTTTGACGATGATATCCTGGGCATGGACGCCGGCCTTATAGGCGGGTGTGCCTTCAATCGGCGATATCACCGTCAACTGGCCGTCCCGCTGGGTGATCACGATACCGATGCCGCCGAATTCGCCTTTGGTCTCCACCTGGAGATCCTCATAGGCTTCTGGCGGCATAAACGAAGAATGCGGATCCAGGCTGTCCACCATCCCGTTTATCGCCTTTTCGATAAGTTTGGCGGTATCCACGTCCTCCACGTAATTTTTTTCAATTTCCTCGATCACGTCGCTGAAAAGCTTCAACCCCTTATAGGTTTCCTCGGACCGGCTGAGCTCCCCGTAAACACAGGTGGCCGAGGCCACGATAAAAGCGGTGATGATGATCAGAATGCCGCTCTTTACTCCCTGTCTGTATCTGAAGGTCATATACGATTCTCCCTTTATGTATTATCGATCCAATCGGATGGATTGACGGGTTCGCCCTGATGCCGGATTTCGAAATACAAGGCGGCGCCGGCAAGCGTTCCGGAAGCCCCGACAGTGCCGATGACGTCACCGGTATCCACGCGATCCCCTTTTTTTGAAAAAACTTCTTCCGCATGGGCATATACGGTGTGATACGCATCGCCATGGGCGATGATGACCACATTGCCATAGCCCTTCAGCCAATCCGCGTAAATGGCTTTGCCGGGAAAAACCGCCCGGACCGGCGTTCCCGGCGATGACGCAATCTCAATGCCGTTTCTGAAATTGACCACACCGGAGCGGGGTTCCACGTATTTGCCAAAATCCGCGATGATTTTACCTTTTACCGGTTTATTTAGCAAGCCCTGATATGCGGCAAAGGATTTTCCGGATCGCGGCTTAGGCCCGGACCGATCCTGAAGGTCTGATAGCGTCTGCTCCATCCGGGCGGCCGCATTTTGTAAATATTTCAATGTAGCCATGCGGTTGGCTTTTTTACTGCGGATTTCGGATAGAATCCGTTCCCGCTCGGCCTTTTTTTGTTTCAGGTGCGCGAGGGTATCGGCATATTCCGCTTCAAGCGAACGCTTCTGCCCCTTTTTTGCAAAAAGGGTGTCAATGGCTGCCGACAGCTTTGCCTGCTTATCCAGAAGATCCGCCACAAGCCGCTGATCATGGGCCAGAATTTTCTCCACGGCGGCTTTCCGGGTGAGCAGGTCATGCATGGATGCCGCGGAGGCCAGCAGATTCATGGTTCCAATCCGTTTGATCCGATATAGGGCGGCCAGCCGGCGCATGGCATATTTCTTTTCCCTGGCCACCGCCTTCTCCAGCGCCTCGGCCTGCTTGCGGGTCTGTTCGATCGCCTTCTTTACGCCCGCAATATCTGACTGGATCGCCCGGAGCCTTTCCCGGGTTTGTGCCAGGTCCTGTTCGGTATCTTCAAGCGCTGCCACAATTTTTTCTTCCCGTCGGCTGTAATCAACAATCTCCGCCTGGCGGGCTTTTATCTTTTTTCGGATTTTTTTGGTTTTTTCGCTGGCCGCCTGAATATCCGTGCGCTTCTTGTCCTTTACCGTATGGATCTTATACCGGGTGACGAACTTATCCCGGTCCGCGATAAAGCCCACATCCCCGTCATGACTGACCCGCAGCCACCCCTGATGGCGGGAGAGCACCTGAACATGGGCATCCTTCTGCAAAATTTTGATCACCGGCCGGTCCAGTCCGGGGCCGGTACGCATATTCAGACCCTGCACCGTGATCACCCCCACCTCGCGGACCTCCATGCCGGATGCGGGCAAAACCGACGATAGGCAGGTGGTGATCAGTAAAAGGCGGACTATATTTTTAAAAACCGTTTGATTGAAAAATGGCATCCCGCCCATCCGATTATCATGCTGCACAACACAAGGCCAGCCAAAAGCATCCCGGGAATAAACCGGATCTCAAAAAACGACATCAGGATGTCCGGGGCGAAATTAGGGACTGTGGCCAGATAGGCCAGATAAAGAAACCCCAGTCCGATCCCGGCGCCCGTAAACCCCAGCAAAAGGCCTTCAAAATAGAAGGGATGCTTGATAAACGCTTCATCCGCGCCCACAATCCGCATAATCTCGATCTCCTCCCGACGGGAATAGAGAATCAGCCGGATGGTATTGGCCACGATAAAAAGGGTGGCAAAAAAAAACATGGCCACCAATACCAGACCGGTAATCTTGAACAGGTTATACACCCCGGCAAACCGGCTCAGCCATTTCTGGGCGTATTCCACATCATCAATCCCCTCAATGGCCGCGATACTGGCGGCCAGCCGACCGATGCCATCCAGATTGATAAATGTTTCCGAAAGCCGGATTTCAAAAGAATCCGGAAGAGGGTTTTCATTTAACCCCTCCAGAATCGCGGACTGATCCCCGATATCTTCCTTTAATGATTCATAAGCCGCCTCTCTGGAGACGAAGTCAACGCCTGCCACCCCGTTCATGGCCTCAATCTTTGCCATGATGTCGCCCTGCCGGGCGTCGGACAAATCCCCGTCCACATAGGCGATCACCCGGGCGCCCTGCTTCCATGCATCCAGCAGCTCGGTGGCATTGATATAAAAAAGCGCGAATGCGCTCAGGATAAATACCGCCAGGGAAATGGTCACGACACAAACCATGTGCAGATAAAAATTATTCCGGATATCGCGTAATGCGCGCTTGAAAGCAAACCTGATCATCGCTTTGCCGAGGGTCTTTGCATTTCCATTAATTCATGGCCATCCGCCCGTTTTCCAGCTGAATGACCGGTCCGGAATGGGCGCGGATTAATTCGTTATCATGAGTGGCAATAATTATGGTGGCCCCCCTCTGATGGGCCCCTTCCAACAGGCCGAATATACGGCCGGCGGAATCCGGATCCAGACTGCCGGTGGGTTCATCTGCCAGAATAAACTTGGGTTCTCCCACCATGGCCCTGGCAACGGCCACACGCTGCTTTTCGCCGCCGGAGAGCACCGGGGGGTATTCTCTGGCCCGATCCGCAACTCCCACCCGCTCAAGCACCGCGCAGACCCGCTCATTAATCTCATCCGGCCGCAACCGGGCAACCTCCAGGACCAGCGCCACATTTTCAAACACCGTGCGCGTGGGGATCAGCTTAAAATCTTGAAAAATGACGCCGAATTTACGGCGCATCCAGGGCACCTGCCGCCGTGTGACCCGGGAGAGGTTGATCCCGTCAACCAGAATATAGCCCTCTGTGGCCGTCTCGCCTAGATAAAGGAGTCTGATCAGCGTGGATTTGCCGGCACCGCTGGCCCCGGTGACGAACACGAAATCATTTTCATGAACCGCAAGGGAAATATCCTTTAGCGCCGAAACTTCCCCGAACTGCTTACCCACACGGAACATACGAATGGCCGCATCATCTAAAAAGAGGAGCCCATCCGATTTTGTCATTGCCGAAGGCCTGCTTTTCATGCCATCCCTGCCTCCCTTTCCGGCATCCGCAGAAAGCGGTTTACAATTGACCTTATCCGTATCCTTCTGGTACTTTACAGGCGAGTTCAAGGAGTGCTGTTTCCAGTTTTTCTTGCTCCCCCCCGCTGATTCCAAAAATTCGGCTTCTTCCAATCAGTGGGGGTTTTTTTATCTGAATTTCCCGGCCGGATCAACCGTTTCTTGGCGCACAGAATGAAAGGTGCAGGGTATAAGGTGCCGGGTGTAGGGTCAATGTCATTAACTTTAGCCTTCCGCCGCTGTCATTTCGAGGAACGACAGTGACGAGAAATCTTAAAAAATCATTCAATTATAAGATTTCTCGCTATCGCTCGAAATGACAACCGAGCCAATTTTCAATCTTCAGTTAATGGCATTGGGTGCAGGGTTCAAGGTTTCAGGCGGCATCCGAATTGTAAAAGGTGGCGCAGGCATCATCTGATTCCCAGACGCTAACACGGGAGATCCGGAGGCTGGGATAGTCGGTTAAACTGGATTGAAGGGATAGAGCGATATAACGGGCGATATTTTCCGACGACGGATTGGCGTTCTTAAAAAACTCCAACTCGTTTAAAAACTTATGGTCCAATGAGTCGATAATTTCGGCCAGGTGTTTTTTGATCACCCCAAAATCGACTAAAACCCCGGAATGATCCAACTCCGGGCCGGCAACAAAGACTTCGATCCGCCAGTTATGGCCATGCAGATTCTCGCATTTTTCGGTCACCATTTTCAGCTGGTGTGCGGCGGCGAACCGGGTCACCACTTTCAGCTCATACATGGGTCATCATCCTTATTTGGCGGCTTTGGCGTTGCCGCTCTTGAACAGCTTTTTAATCCGGGTGGTGAACTTTTCAGACTCGATCTTGGAAAATTCGCGGAGCAGTTCTTCCTGCCGCTTGTTCAGATGCTTGGGGGTTTTGAGTTCCACCTGAACGATCTCATCGCCCCGGATACTGGTCCGAATGGAGGGAATGCCCTGGCCGGGCAGCCGAAAGGTATCCCCGTATTGGGTACCGCTGGGGATGGTGACGGTTTCCTCGTCTTCCAGTGTGGGCACAGTCACCTTATCTCCCAGTGCAGCCTGCACAAAGGAGAGCTCCACCTTACAGACCACGTCATTGTTTCGGCGTTCAAAATACTCATGCGGTTTGACCCGGAGGAACACATAAAGGTCTCCCGGCGGTCCGCCGTTTGCCCCCGGCTCACCCTCTCCGGCCAGCCGCAGCTTGGAGCCATTGTCCACGCCCGCGGGAATTTTAAGGGATACCTTCTTGCTATCCACCACCTGCTGGCGGCCGTAACATTCAGGGCACGGCTCGGTAATAATTCTTCCCTGGCCGCGGCAGTTGGGACAGGTGCTCTTAACCGAGAAAAAGCCCTGCTGGCGCACATACTGACCTGTTCCCCGGCACTGACGGCAGGTTTCCGGCTGTGTGCCGGGCTTTGCGCCCGAACCGTCACAGGTCGGGCATTTTACCATCTTCTCAACATCGATCTCCGTATCGATCCCAAAGGCCGCATCCATGAAATCGATGGAGAGATCATAGCGCAAATCCGCGCCCCGCATGGCGCCGCTCTGGCTTCGCCGGCCGCTTCTGAAACCGAAGAATTCCTCGAAAATATCGCCGAAACTGGAAAAGATGTCCTCAAATCCACCGGCACCAGCGCCGCCGCCGTTCATGCCGTTTAGCCCTTCATGGCCGAACTGGTCATAAATCCGCCGCTGTTCCGGATCGGATAATACCTTATAGGCTTGAGACGCCTCTTTGAAACGCTCTTCGGCCTCTTTATCTCCGGGGTTTCGATCCGGATGGTTTTGCATGGCGATTTTTCGATAATTGGATTTGAGTTCCTGTGCGTCTGCATCCCGATTGACACCGAGAATTTCGTAATAATCGCGTTTCGGACTCATGAATCTCCTTATTGGTTAAAGCATATAAATATTCTCTCTGTTTGACGGCCAATTTCCGATGTTTAGCAAAAATGTGGCTGATATGCCATCTAAAATAAAATTTTAAAGCGGACCGCCATTGTGATATGAGGACAGGAATCGTTTTTTTCTTTTAGCGATACATTAATGCATAAATATGGATTGTCAATATGGAACTCGGTTTTATAAAAGATATGTTCAACCATATCGCCCCCCGCTATGATTTCTTGAACCGGCTGTTGAGCCTGCGGCGCGACGTTTACTGGCGGCGGGAAATGGTAAAGGCCTTATCCATAACGGATGATGGGCGTATCCTGGATGCCGCCTGCGGCACGGGGGATGTGATGATTGAACTCGCCCGGCAATCAAAAGCCGGCAGCCTGATGGTGGGCATAGATTTTGCGCCGCAGATGCTCGCGGTAGCCCGGCGGAAATTGCATTCCCTGGCTGATAGCACCCAAATCAGCCTGGTCGCCGGCAACAGCCTGGCTTTGCCGTTTTCGCCCGCGTCGTTTGACGCGGTGACCATTGCCTTTGGCATTCGCAATATCATGGACCGAAAAGCCGCCCTCGGACAATTTTATCATCATCTAAAGCCTGGCGGCTGTCTGGCGGTACTTGAGCTGGCCACGCCCCGGCAGCGGTTTCTAAAAACCATGTATGCCACCTATTTTGAACGCATCCTGCCGGCTGTCGGCGGTTTTTTTTCGAGCAACCGCATGGCTTACAGGTATCTGCCGACTTCGGTCCTCCGGTTTCCGGAGCCGGAGGTATTTGCCGGTCTCATGCGTGCCGCCGGATTTCAAAATATCCGATGGCGCCGGTTAACAATTGGGCTTGCCACCTTGCATATCGGGGTCAAACCCGCTAACTTAAACAAATAGAGAATTTGTGCCGAAAATGCTTTTGAAACCTAAATTGAGCGGAAGACTGCCTGAATGAGACTTAAAATACTTGTGATCTTGTGCTTTACCCTGACCATACTGCCGCTGCCCCTGCTTGCGCAAACCGAATCCCCCTTAAGCGGCGAGGGCGAGATTGGCTTTCTGATGACCAGCGGCAACTCGGAGACCGAATCGGTCAGCGCCAGATTAGACTTAAACTATGAAACCACCCGGTGGCGGCACAACGGCCATATTGCGGCCCTATACAATGCCGAGGAAACCGAGACCGAATCCGGGGAGTCGGGAATGGAGACCTCAGCAGAGAAATACCTGGTTTCCGCCAAAACCGGCTACAAGTTCACGGAGAATAATTACGCCTTTTTGACCGGCACCTATGAGGACGACCGGTTTTCGGGCTATGACTACCAGACCTCGGTTTCCGCCGGCTACGGCCGCCGGGTGGTTAAAACCGAACGTATGCTCCTGGAAATGGAGATCGGCCCGGGGTATCGCTACAACCGGCTAGACGGCGGCGGTGAAGAAGAGGAGGCCATCATTCGGGGGTATGCCCTGTTTACCCGCCAACTGACCGAAAATTCGAGTTTTAAGCAAGAATTAAGCGTCGAGACCGGCGCGGATCAGACGGTTACCAAATCCATATCTTCGGTGAAGGCACAGGTGATCGGCGCCCTTTCCATGAAAGCCTCGTTTACCGCCGAACATACCTCAAGTGTGCCGGCGGATACGGAAAAAACCGACACGGAAACCGCGCTGACAATGGTCTATAGCTTTTAATGGGAACGCCATAAGAAATGAGTGTTAAAGTCCCTCAACCCAGTATGTTGGACAGGCTGCTTAGGCGGTTGGGAAAATCCCGGGGGGTCATTATCCCCAAGGATGCCCACCAATACCATGGAAAAGAGACCCAAATCTTTTGCAAAAAGGAGTCCGTCTGGGTGAGCCTGAGCCGTCCCCGGAAAAAACAACTGCCCGAAGACCGGGCGGATATTTTCCTGCTGCAAAAAATTTACGGCAACCCCCATTCAAAAAAATAGCCTATCGCCACGCCGTCAATGGAGGCATCCAACCAAAACATAAATCAGATCTCGCTGGTCTTTACCACCCACCGGCCGGAGATGGTGCCGCTGACCGCGGATCTCATGAAAACCCATGATGCCGTATTTCTGGAAGAGCCGCCGACGCCGGGGTTTGAAGCGATGCTAAAGGGTGAGCTTTCCATTGATGACTATCTAATGCCGGTGGATGTGGAATATCCGGAATTCAGTCGGCAAATGTGCCGCCTTCTAAGAGACCTGCATGCCCGCGGCATCGCTATAATCCAGGTCGAGCCGTTTATCGAAGAGCTGCTGGCCATTCATGAGGCATTCGCCGGCGGCGCCACCCCGGCGGATATAACGCCCCACTCCCTGCGCGACGCGGTTTACCGGCATGAGAAAAATGCCACCGGCGCCCTGCTGACCTATTACCGCACCGTAATGACGGAAAATTTTGATAAGGCAGTTTCCGCCATCATGGCATTTGCAAAGCAGGATGCCGCCAGATTCCGGCTGCGGGATAAGCTGCGGGCCATTGCCATCAACAACCGCATCCATCCGTTTCGCCGCATATACATCGAGGCCGGAGTGATCCATTTCTGGCTTTACCGGGAGCTAAAAGCCCAACTGACGGGCGATTTGCACATCAAGCCGGTATTTGCGGACCGCCCGGCTATCCGTAAGCTCGGGCGTAAAGGCCATATTTATGGGCCGGGCGATCAGCTCACCCTCCTCTATGTCCTGCATCCGCATCTGTATAACAGCGGCGCATCCCGGGAGATCCACCTTGCCGCCCGCTCCCTGATATACGCCAAACTCATTGCCAAGGAGGAGATCACCGGTGATTTAGAGACCTATCCGCATATCCGAAACGAGCTGGATACCATCCGCATGGTCAACCGCTTGTCAATCGATGATTGTCAGACGCTTTTTCCGGAGATCCGGCGCCGCTCCACTGCCGCGGCCGTTGAAATCGTAAAAAATCATTTGGCATAGGGGAATGCCAACGCATCAGCACTTGAACGGATAGAAATGAAAGTAACAATACCCCGCAGGATCGCTGTACATGACTTCGGTTTCCGCCATACACTGCCCGATCACCCGCTGGGCCACTTCTTCATAGTCCGGGCGGCTTTCCTCCTCATTTTTGCAAGGCATGCAGATGGGCTGATGGTCATATACGGAGAGTATCCGATTGGCTCCGGATTCCAGGGTTGCGCCGCATCGCTTGCATTCCAGGGCGCAGCTTAATGCTTCCTTCCATTCATCAGACATTTTCAAGTCTCCCTCTATTCATCCAAGCCACTCGCAATCGCCCCGGCCTTATTTTGTTGATGTTCAAAGGCCGATCATTCCCCTGCTGGCTCGGTTTTTATCGGTTCCAGATCAAAAACGACTTCA
>DATGCF010000192.1:0-9798 GCA_035312245.1 Desulfosalsimonadaceae bacterium | reverse complement strand
ACTGACGTTAAAACGGAGTCGGGAAGGCTTGATCCGAGGAATGGCCGGAAGCCAGAAGACGAACTGAAAAACCGATGGCAGAACTTGATGGCAAAGGGTTCTGGCGGAAGCTCATGCTTCGGTCAGAACCCTTTTTTATTTGGCAGGCGGAGTAAAACGCCCAATTTCTGCGTTGCGCTGCATCCCTCGTCGCTCAACGTACAGAGCAGTACGCCTCGCTCCTCGGGATTTGCGGCGCCTTGAACTTGAACGTTTTACTCCGCCCGCCCTACTTATTTATGTAAAGGAGATAAGGATGTCATTACTATCAGAAACCATAAAAGCAATCCCGCCTGTTGATCAAACCTTTTATGAAAAAGCCCTTGACCGGCTGGCCAATCAGGCCCGGCCGGCCGGAAGTCTGGGACGGCTGGAAGAGGCTTCAGCCCGCCTGGCGGCGATCAAAAAGACCATAGATGTGCGGCTGCCGAATAAATATATCCTGACCTGCGCCGGTGATCACGGAATTTTGGCCGAAGGGGTCAGCCTGTTCCCGCAGGAGGTCACTGCCCAGATGGTTTATAATTTCATCGATGGCGGGGCATCGATCAATGTGCTGGGCAGACATGCGGGCGCAGAGGTCCGGGTGGCCGATTTCGGGGTAAACCACGACTTCTCCCCGGACCTGCCCATCTTCCATAAAAAAATTGCCAAAGGGACGAACAACTTCTTTAAAGAATCTGCCATGCGTCGGGATCAGGCGATTTCTGCCATTGAAGCCGGTATTGAAACCATAGGCGAGCTCTGCGCGGAATCGGCGGTTGATATGATCGGTACCGGAGACATGGGCATCGGCAACACGTCCCCCTCTTCCGCTATCATCGCCGCATTTTCCGGAATCTCCCCCGACAAACTCACCGGCCGGGGCACCGGGCTCGACGACCAGGGGCTCTTCCACAAGGCGAGGGTGATTGAAACCGCCCTAAAAAAGCATACCCCGGACCCGGATGATCCGATTGATGTGTTGGCCAAGGTGGGGGGATTTGAAATCGGCGGTATTGCGGGCATTGTGATCGGGGCGGCGGCCCGGGGAATGCCCGTGCTATCTGATGGGCTGATATCGACCGCCGGCACCCTGATCGCTGCTGAGCTTTCGCCCGCTGTCAAGCCCTATCTCTTCGCGGCGCACCAATCCATGGAAATCGGGCACCAGTATATGCTGAAGCGGATTGGGATGCAGCCGCTGCTCCATCTCAATATGCGGCTGGGGGAAGGCACAGGCGCCGCGCTCGCCATGGAAATATTGGATGCCGCCACAAGGGTGCTTGCGGAAATCAAAACCTTTGATGAGGTAAATATCGAAAACGCGCATACTGGCTGAACGAATCATTTTTCCCTTGACAGTTTGGGGTAGGGGTTAAAAAATAAGGCCTTTATTTACTTCTCACGCCATCGAATCAAAAATGACTTGCCGCGATAGCGGAATAAGCCGCTTTTATGGAATTTAGGCCAATGAACCTGAAAGATCAAATCTATACACCGTCTCAACAGAAAATTATCCGGCACGTCCAGGTCAACCTGCCGTTTGTTATGCTTGCGGAGGAAGCCTGGCAGGATTTATTGTTTGCTCTGGATTTAAATCCGGAGATTGGACTGGATGCCGCTGCGCTTGACCGGTTTAGCCTTTCGGATTTTTCCAGAATCGCCGACAAAATCCATGATCACGGCCTTTCAATCACCATCCACGGCCCGTTTCTCGATCTTTCCCCCGGATCTCCGGATCCGGCGATCCGCGACGCCACATGCAGCCGATTTCAACAAATGATAAATGCGGTGGCGGTCTTTCAGCCCAAAAGCGTTGTCTGCCATGCCGCCTACGACACTTATCGATACGAGTTCTGCCGGGACGAATGGTACGCCAGAAGTTTCGACACCTGGCAATGGGTCGCAGACGCGGTCAACGCCCGGGGCGCCCGGCTGATGCTTGAAAACGTCTATGAAAGGTATCCTGAGGATCTGGTTGACCTATTATCCCCTTTTGATCGGGATCATGTGGGATGCTGCCTCGATGTCGGGCACCTGTCGGTTTTCGGCCGGCAGCCGCTTTCCCGATGGATAGAAAGCCTCGCCCCATGGATCGGCCAGCTCCATTTGCATGACAACAACGGCAACTTTGACGACCACCTGCCGATGGGGGCGGGAAGCATCGACTTCAAACCCGTGTTAGATTTTCTCGCCGGCAAAAAATTAACGCCCATCATTACCCTGGAACCCCACCGGCAGGAGGATTTCCGATCCAGTATCCGCTATCTGGATCGGCACAACCTGTTGCGGCGGATTTCGCCCGTTTAATAATTATTTTGCATGGATGCGATTGGGCTTGACAAATCCCTTATTCCCTATTAAAAAAAATTTTTTTAAAGAATAAAAGGAACTTCCCAGCAATTATGGGCAAACAACCATTGAATACCATCAATGACTGAAAGGAGACGGAAAACATGTCAAATTTGATCCCCCCCCATGGCGGCAAAGGCCTGACCATCTGCCTGCTCGAGGGAGCAGAACTCGTAGAAGAGAAGAAAAAAGCGCAGGGCCTGAAGCAGATCCCGATTACCCCCAGTGAACGCGGCGACCTGATCATGATCGGCACCGGCGGGTTCAGCCCGCTGAGCGGATTCATGACCAAAGCCGACTGGAAGAGTGTATGCGACAATTACCTCCTCGCGGACGGCACGTTCTGGCCGATTCCGGTGACCCTCTCAGCCTCCAAGGAAGATGCGGACAGCATCAGTGAAGGCGATGAGGTCGCGCTTTACGACCCGGAGGGCGATGAGATCATGGCCACCATGAAGGTTACGGAAAAATACGAAATGACCGATGAGAACAAGCGGTATCAGTGCGAAAAAACCTTTATGGGCGAAGGCACAACGAATGCCGAAGAGTTCTGGAAAATTGCCGAAGACGAGCATCCCGGCGTTCAAAAGGTGATGAACCAGAAACAGTTCAACCTGGCCGGACCGGTCAAGGTGTTGAGCGAATCCGACTTTCCGACCGCCTACAAAGGAATTTATCTGCGCCCCTCGGAATCCCGCAAGATTTTCGAGGACAAAGGCTGGTCAAGAATTCCGGCCATGCAGCTGAGAAACCCCATGCACCGCTCCCACGAATACCTGGCAAAAATCGCCATTGAGGTAAGCGACGGTGTTTTCATTCACTCGCTGGTCGGCAACCTCAAACCCGGCGACATTCCGGCGGATGTGCGGGTCAAATGCATCGATGTACTGGTTAAAAACTACTTTGTTGAGGACAAGGTCGTTCAGGGCGGGTACCCCCTGGATATGCGGTATGCGGGCCCCCGGGAAGCCCTGCTCCACGCGACTTTCCGCCAGAACTACGGCTGCAGCCATATGATTATCGGCCGCGACCATGCCGGCGTGGGCGATTTCTACGGGATGTTCGAAGCACAGACGATTTTCGACAAAATCCCGTACCCGGAAGAAACCGGTAAAGCCCTGCTCTGCAAGCCCTTAAAAATTGACTGGACCTTCTACTGCCATAAGTGCGACGGCATGGCCTCTCTTAAGACATGCCCCCACGCCAAGGAAGACCGGGTCATCCTGTCCGGCACCATGCTGCGAAAAAGCCTTTCCGAAGGCACCCCGATTCCGGACCACTTTGGTCGCAAGGAAGTTCTCGACATCCTTCGGGAATACTATGAAGGTCTGACAGACAAGGTTGAGGTTAAGCTTCACGGCGCCGCCACCGGTGATGAGAAAAAGTAAATAATTTCGGCAATTCATTTCTGCCGAAGTAACTAAACAATAAAAAGGGCCTGGCTTTTTCTTTTTCAAAAAAGCCAGGCCCTTTTTGATTATTTAAGAATATGTTAAAATTGGAAATCGCCCAAAGGCCTAAAGCTGGATGTGAAACCGCCGGTTGAAATCCTCAATCACCGGCACGAACGGCTCGGGCAGCCGGGCATAGACCTTGCTGATGATATCTTCGGGGATTTTTTTATAATAGGCCTGGGCGATGCCGCCGGTGATACAGCCCAGGGTATCACTGTCACCGCCCAATGATATGGCTTTGCGGATAGCATCTTCCAGATCTTCGGATTCATAAAACGCGATCAGCGCCTCCGGCACCGATCCCTGGCAGGTCACATCAAAGCTGTACCCGGGCCGGATATCATCCAGCCGACGGTTCAGATCATAGCCGAATCGGGTTTCAATTTCCTGCTTAATCTCATTTTTAGAGGCATCCTGCCACGCCATCCATACGGCCAGTGCCACCGCCTGGGCGCCGGCGATCCCTTGCGGATGGTTGTGGGTCATAGCCGCGCATTTTTCCGCCTCTGCCAGCACCTCTTCCCGGGTATCAAAGGCAAATCCAACGGGGCTCACCCGCATGGCCGATCCATTGCCAAAGCTGTTATATGGCTGACTGTCTGCGGAAAACAGCCAGTTAAAAAACAGCATCCCGAATCCGGCGTCCGGGTAGGCCCGGCCGTAGGTCTTTAACGCGCTCTGATAGTCGTTTTTTTTGATAATGGCATCTGCCACCGCTACGGTCAGAACGGTGTCATCCGTGAACCGGGATTTGCTTTGAAAAAGCGGAAAGTCGGTTGTCTTTATCGGCCGATGCTCATATACCGACCCGATGATGTCACCGGCAATCGCACCCAGCATCAGATCACAACCCCTTTTTTAGAAATTTACGGTATCACCTAACACATGCGCTTTGATGAAGATCATATTGAAAGATCGACTTGTTGGCTTGACAAAACTTTGTCGCACAAACCCGGGTATAAGACAAGATTTTTCTTCTTAGAAAAGCCGGCGGCGTGTCGGATAAAAGGCAAGGCGGGTGTCAGTGCAGGAATAAGTGAGGCGGCGTTTGGTAAAAAAAAGAGGCTCCGTCGAGAGCGTCTACGCCCTGGAGCCTCTTTTCATAACAGCTTATTCAGTCGCGCTTAAGCAGCTTTTTTTTCCCTTCCGGAATACTCATCATATCCCATGGCAACGGTTCGGTAAACCAGATGCGCCAGTTTGGAAAACGGAAGGAAGGCAATCAGGTTAAAAACAAACATCAGGTGGATGAAGTAAATCAGGTAGGTCAAAAAAGCCGCATCCGCCAGCCGGGTCAGCTCCGCCAGCATCCCGGTGGCACCGACGCCCAGGACCATCCAGAGCAGATACCAGTCCTTGTAGGTGGATACCTGATCCGGCTTGGCTGCCCGCTGCCGCATCAGGAGGATCGTGCCGATCACCAGGGCGATGCCGCTGACATTGGCCAGAATCTTGACCGGGTTGAGCTGGGAGTATGGACCATGCACGCCGAATCCGTAAAGCACAATAAAGAAAATGCCGGTCACGATAAACAGACCGATAAAAGAGAACAACACCATCATATGGGGGGTGGCCCGCTCATTATTCTCGCCGCACTCGGAGAACTGTTTATGTTTCAGGATCTTGGGAATGGCCAGCCCAATGGATTTGATGAATTCAACCGGTTCAATGGTCTGCTTTTGCGTTTTACCCTCGGAAACGGCATTTTCATGTATGTCCGAGATAAATCGCTTTAAGCCTAAAGCGAATATCACTACCACCCAGATGGAGAGCGGAATAAACACAAGATCCACCAGCCAGGTAGAAAAGAACATATGATGGGCAATCTCGCCGTGGGGATCGAGTCCAGGACTGAAATTTAGCCAATTAACGCCGAAGAGTTTCAGCACAAGACCGAGCAAAAGGAAAACGACCGCCGGCAGCGCCGCAAAAATCGGCAGCTTCTTTGGGTCATTAATTGCCATGCCGAGCGATTTCGGGGTACCGTATTCGGCAATTGCATAAGCGCGGGCGGCGGCCATCACATCGCCGGGGTGAGCCCCCCGGGGGCATTGGGTAGTGCAGTCACCGCAGTTATGGCAAAGCCATATATCGCCATTTTTAATCACTTTATCCTTTAAGCCCCATGATGCGGCGATCATCTCCTTTCTGGGAAAAGGCCGCGTATCCGGGGAAATCGGGCAGGCAACCGAACATGTGGCGCACTGATAGCACTTTT
Source organism: Desulfosalsimonadaceae bacterium (assembly GCA_035312245.1). GTDB lineage: Bacteria > Desulfobacterota > Desulfobacteria > Desulfobacterales > Desulfosalsimonadaceae > M55B175. Next base: position 3,753 of record DATGCF010000192.1, on the reverse strand, counting down.
TCAATGACTCACCGCCGAGTTCGCCAAGCTGCTTTATAAAATCAACATCTGGTTCAACCAGGACTTTCTCCGCCATTTCCTTACCTCCTATTGGCCTTGGCTGTTTCCGCCATTATCTTATTATATATCGGTTATCCGGCCGGCACGGCAACTCCAACGCCGGCCGGAATCCATGTTTAGAAGCCTTTGAACGGATTGGGGCCGAGTTCCTCGATGTCTTCGACAAACTGGTTGATGATCCCCGGAATCTTATCATAATCGTCAATGGCCACTTCGTACTGGGCGACCCGTTCTTCCTCAAGGGCCAGACTGGCGAGCGCATCCCCGATCTTCTGCATCCGGATCTGAGCCAGTTCGCTGCCCTTGACAAAATGGCACTGATAATCATCGCCCTTCTTGCAGCCCAGCAGGAACACGCCGTCCATCCCCTGGGACATGGCATCCTTGATCCAGATAACGTTCACGGACCCCAGACACCGAACCGGAATGATCCGGACGTCGGCGGAAAAACTCTTTTTATGCAGCCCCACCACATCCAGGGCCGGATAGGCGTCATTTTCACAAACCAGCCCCAGAATCCGAAGCGGCGGTTCATCATAATCGTCTTCCGACGGTACCGCAATGGATTTGACCTGTGAGCCGACACTGTCGATGTTATAGTCCGCAAACCCGATGATCCGTTCCGGGCAGGCGCCCATGCAGGTACCGCAGCGGCGGCAGCGGGTAATGTTGGGTTTGGGGGTTCCCTTGGCATCATCGTCTAAGGCGCCGAACGGGCATTCCTCTGTGCACCGCTTGCACTGGGTACAGCGCTGGAAGAAAAACTCCGGGAAGGTCATATCGCCGGACCGCGGATGCACCGACACCCCGCGATTGGCGGACTCCAAACATTGAATGGCTTTAAGCGCCGCCCCCGATGCATCCTCGATGGACTCATCAATGGTCATGCCGCGTCTGACCGCACCGGCGGCATAAATACCGGTCCGCTGGGTCTCATAGGGGAAGCAGATAAAATTGGAATCCGCGTACCAGTCAAAAATTTCATTATCGCGAAACCCCGGCCCCTGGCGGTATGCCAGGTTAACCGTCGGGTTATCCGCGGTCACCGGCACCATACCGGCGGCCAATACCACCATATCCGCCTTCATCTGAATGGCCTCACCCAAAAGCGTATGGCTGGCATCCACAACCATGCCGTCCCCGTTTTTGGAGACACCGACAACCTGGCCCTTGGTCATGAAAATGCCCGGATCCTGCTGCAGGGCTTTATAAAAATTCTCAGAAAGGCCGGGCGTCCGCATATGCTGATAAACGATATAGGCTTTTCCGTCCGGATAATCTTCGCGCAGGTATTTGGCCTGCTTTAAGGCCACCATGCTGGTCACCGCGCCGGTATAGGAGAAATCACTGTCATCTTCCGCCCCGCCCGGACTCTGGACAAAGACCACGGACTTTGCCGCCTTGCCGTCTGAGGGCCGAACAATTTTGCCCTTGGCCGCCAGTTCTTCAAACTGGTAATTGGTAACCACATCCGGGATCTGGCCATAGCCCAAGTGGGCGAATTCATCATCTTTGGGCTCATAGGGCCGCCAGCCGGCCGCCAGAATGACCGCCCCGAACTGCTCGCCGTTGGGATCAATGGTCAGGATGTCCTTGCGGCCCTCGTTGTATTCCAGATATTTCTCCATCAAGGTGTCGGTATCCAATTCCTTGCCGCTCTCGTCATATTTCATTTCTTCCGGCAGGGGATAGGGCACATCAAACTCGATCTTTTCACCGGGCTTTTTCAGGGTCACCGTAAACTCGCCCGGCTGGCCGGCAATCCGGGCCACCGCGGTTTCGGTTTTGACCGTGATCTTCGGATCGGATTCCACCTTCTGAATCATGTCCGCCACTTTGGACGGAATCAGCGAATCATAGGGGGGCTGCACCGGCAGCTGCTTGCGCCATTTGGCGGAATTGCCGCCAAGTTTATCCGTTTTTTCAACAATAGTGACCTCATAGCCCAGGCTGGCGGCGTCCAATGCCGCGGTCATACCGGTGACCCCGCCGCCCAGGACCAGAATTTTCCGGGAAAAGGTTTCCGGCACATAGGGTTCCGGCAGATCGACCTTTTCCACCCGGGCCATGCCCATCCGGATATAGTCTTCGGCCATCATCTGGACCCGGTCGAAATTTTCCTCGTCCTCTTTTTCCTCTTCAGTCAGCGCCGGGAACTCCGAGCGCGGATGGGACCAGACCACGCCTTCCCGGAGGTTAACCCGCTCGACGATGCAGCCGGGAAAATTAAAGACATCGTGGTTGACCCGCCTGGAGCAGGCCCCGATCACGATGGTATTCGTGCCCTCATCCACGTCCTTTTGGATGAGTTCCGCGCCCTCTTTGCTGCACAGAAATTCATGGGTCTTGCAGGAAAGCCCCTCTTCATCCACGACATCACAGATACTTTTGACATCCAGGGCATCACCGATGCCGCAGCCTGTGCAGATATACACACCATATTTTTTACTCATGGTTACCTCCTACCGCTTCACCAGGGTTTGAATCGCCTTGAGAGCCATACCGGTTGCGTTCTGGTTGGATGAAACCACATCGGCCGGTTTATTGGCGCATCCAGCGGCGAACATGCCGCCTTTCTCAAAATCATTGATGATAAATCCGTCTTCCGTATACTTTAAGTCAGCCGGCAGCTTCGCATTGGCCGCGGTGGGCTGCATGCCGGTGGCTAAAACCGCCATGTCCACCGTCTGGCGGATTTTTTCGCCGGACAGGGTATCCTCTGCCACCACCGTGACCTGCTGGCTATCCGGGCCCTCTTCGACCTCAGCGACTTTCCCTTTAATAAAGATGACGTTCTCATCTTCCTTGACCTGTTGATAGAACCGTTCATACCGGTATCCCGGTGAGCGGATGTCAATGTAGAAGATATAGATCTTGGCATCCGGATACTGCTCCCGGATATAGGTGGCATGCTTTAAAGACGCCATACAGCAGATATAGGAGCAATAGGGGAGATGATTCTCATCCCGGGAGCCGGCGCATTGAGCAAAGGCGATCGTCTCTGGCGCCTTATTATCCGAAGGCCTCAGGATTTGCCCCTGGGTCGGGCCGTTAGGGGCCGCCAGCCGCTCCATCATCATGTTGGTAATGACATTGGAAAAGCGGCCGTAGCCCAGATGATCCAATTTTGCCGCATCATAGGGCTCCCATCCGGTGGACCAGACGATGGCGCCCACCGGCAGATCAAATGTCTCCGGCTGCATGTCCAGATCGATCGCATCATAGGGGCAGGCCTCTTTAGCCCGGTTGGCGTCTTCAGTGCCGATGATCTGCGGGGAGAGCACATAACGGGCCGGGAAGGCCATTTCATGGGGCAGATAGGCTCCTTTCATCTTGTCCATCCCGAAATTGAACTCATTGGGGATATCAATCTGGCAGGCCTCCGCGCAGGCGCCGCAGCATGTGCAGTTCGCATTCACATACCGGGGATTTTTCTTAATACTCACAGTATAGTTGCCAGGTCCGCCGTCCACCTTCTCGACCTCGGCCATGGTGTATACATGGATATTCGGATTGTTCTTGATCCGCTGAAAATTGATCTCAAGGCCGCAGGTGGGAGGACAGAGTTTCGGAAAATACTGTTTCAACTGAGCCACTCGTCCGCCCAAATAGGGATTTTTTTCAATGATGAAAACTTCGTACCCCACCTCGGCGGCTTCGAGGGCTGTTGTCAACCCGCTGATACCGCCCCCG
>DATGCF010000191.1:0-2622 GCA_035312245.1 Desulfosalsimonadaceae bacterium | reverse complement strand
CACCAGGTTGACGTTCAGATTAATGTTGTTTTTATAGGAGCAGCTCCCCCAGCGGGTTTTCTGGTTTCGCACGAATGCCTTATGAAAAGAAAATCCATATCGGTCAGCCAGCTCGTGTAGCCTGCCGATAATCCGCCGGCGGGCCGCCTGGCGGTTGATCGGCGCCGTCCGATTCAGATAATCGGCCATTTCCTCATCATACTGCACCCGGGAAAGGTGCTTGCAAATCCACTCCTTTTTGGATTCAGCAAATGCTTTGGCCGCCTTAAACGACATCCCCCGAGGCACCGCCACCCGGACGCCCCTTAACGGCCGCACGGAAATATTCACATACTTGGCCCGCCTGCTGCGCTCAAGCAGGACCTCCCCCACTCCGGAAAGATTTACGGTTTTTGATTCCATGGCGCCCTTTTGCGTAAAGGAAGGTTCTTTGTTTAGAGTAAGATTAAGATTAAGACGGCTGGCGGCATAAACCGGTTTTTCTGAAGCTATACTTATCCCCGAAATCGGATCAGCCCCTGCTGCGAGGTTGAGGCCACCAGTGTGCCGTCGCGGGTGTAAATGTGGCCGTGGTTCAATCCCAGGGCACGGCTGGCGTTCGGGCTGTACATGGCATACAGCAGCCAGTCGTCCATCCGGAAATCCCGGTGAAACCACATGGCGTGATCAAGGCTGGCCACCTGCATTTTCGGATCCCAGAAGGTGCGGCCGTGGGGATATAAAGACGCGCCCACCAGCCCGAAATCCGATGCATACGCGAGCATATAGCGGTGCACCGCCAGATCATCCGGCATTTTATGGATTGCGCGGAACCAGCTATAACGTTCCGGCTTCTCCTTTGTCGGGGCAAAAGGGTTGACCGGGTTGACCGGCCGGATTTCAATCGGTTTTTCGCATAAAAACCGCGTTCGGATCGGCTCGGGGATTTTGTCCTGAACCCGCCGGGCCCGTTCAATCTCGGATTCAATGCCTTCCGGACCCGGTATATCAGGCATTTCCGCCTGATGGCTGAACCCGGTTTCCGCCACCTTGAAAGAGGCGGACATGGTAAAAATCGCCCGGCCCTTCTGAATGGCCGTGACCCGGCGCGTGGTAAAACTTCTGCCATCCCGGATGCAGTCCACGGTGTAGACGATCGGACGGGCGGGATCACCGGGACGCATAAAATAGGCGTGCAGGCTGTGCCCCTGCCTGTCCTCCGGCACGGTCTGGGAGGCAGCGGACATGGCCTGGCCCAACACCTGACCGCCGAATATGTTGCCGAATCCCAGATCCTGGCTCTTGCCCCGAAAAATATTCTCCTCAATCATCTCAAGCTCTAAGAGCTCCAGCAATTCATCCAGTACGTTATTGATCGGCGTGCATGATGTGGTCGATTCCGTCATGAATCCTGACTCCCGGTGACTTTGGTAGGTCCCCCAATTCTGATAGTCTCGTAAAAAGCGATTTATTCCGCCGCGGCGGTATTTTTGCAGTAAGTAACGTTTAATTCGTACTCGTACGCGTGCTCGTACTCGTAATCGGCTTTTAAATTTTCCCGAGTACGATTACGAGTACGAGAACCATCCCGCTTGCGCGGGACTGAGTACGATCAGTTCCTTGAAAGTCAATTTTAAGATGGCAAAGCAAAATGTTCAAGATCGCGGCGCGCAAATCCCGAGGAATACAGAGCACTTACTTGTACGTGAAATTCCGAGGGATGCAGCGCAACAAAGATATTGGACTTTTGCGAAGCCATCAATTCTGATAGGATCAGTATAACGAACTTTACTGATATATTCAAATAATGTGAAACGCCATGCTGACCCTGAAATGCGCGGCATGTAAAAAAAAGCTCTGGCGCTATGATAAAATCGGACCGGGCGAGGTGCTGCGTTGCCACAAGTCGCGGATCGATAAAATGTACCAGCCTATTGAGCTATCCGGTAAGGTCGCTTGCAAATGCGGCAATGTGGTGGGCATTGACAAGGGCCGGTTTATCAAAATGGTGGCCAAGGCATTCACCTATTCCGGCACCAAACGGAACAACTCCGGATAATCCATCCGGGTCAGCACGGCATATTTAACTTTTTATAAGAGAAACAACGCATGCGATACGAAGGCCAGATTTACCGCCCCTTTAGCGAGGCCAACAGCTACCTGCTCCAATGCACCATCGGCTGCTCATACAACCGCTGCACATTCTGCGGCATGTACAGGGACCGGCAATTCAGGATTCGAAGCCTTGAGGAAATTACCACGGATATCCGAATGGCCAAGGACCACTATGGGGACCTGGACAAAGTATTTTTGTGCGACGGCGATGCCGTCGCCATGGACACCGAGATCCTGCTGGAAATTCTGAAACAGCTCTATAGCACATTTCCGTCCCTGCGGCACGTGGGCACCTACGTCGGGCCCAAAAGCACGCTTCCAAAAGATCCGGCCGATCTTGCAGCCCTTCGCGTCGCCGGCTTAACCAAGGCCTACCTTGGGGTTGACTCCGGGGACGATCAGGTGCTTCAGGAAATCCGGAAGGGGGTGAGCGCCGCGGAAATGCTTGAGGCCGGAAAGCGCCTGGTGGCAGCGGGCATTAATCTCTCATCAATGGTGCTTTTGGGGATTACGGATAAGGGCGCGCGC
>DATGCF010000190.1:0-7028 GCA_035312245.1 Desulfosalsimonadaceae bacterium | reverse complement strand
AGAAGAGGATTAAAAAATGCCCCTCCTGTAGTGGAGGGGCCTAATTTATTTTATATCTTATAATTTCATTTGGTTATATAATATCAAGCAATGTCCAAGCTGGATATTTTACAAAGACAATGTTAAGTGCTGGCCTTACATGCCATTTTTGTTATAAGTTATTGTTATTATTAAAAAATATGTTTTATGAGTGGGTGTGGGGTATAGTGTGGGGTACAAATCTGATCCAATAAAAAAGGGGTTGCTTTGTTTTCGCAACCCCTTTAATTTATTGATTATTTTTGGTAGCGGGGACAGGATTCGAACCTGTGACCTTCGGGTTATGAGCCCGACGAGCTACCTGACTGCTCCACCCCGCATCAACTAAAAGTATATTAATAACTTGTATTTTGGTGGGTGTCAACCCCCTTTTATTCAATCAGTTGGCGGATTTTTTCAATTATTTGTTTTTCTTGTTTATTCTTTGAATCCTCATTTTTGTACCGAATAAAAATCTGCTTGCTGCGGCTGGTTTGGCCGGAGACGATTTCAAGGCTTGATTTGGGCAGGGACAGCTCTTTAGCCAGAAATTTAAGGCACATTTGATTGGCCTTATTGTCTGTGGGCGGGGCGGTGATGCGGATTTTCAGGGCATCTTTATAAAGGCCGGCGATGGCGTTTTTGGCGGATTTGGGCTGAACGTAAAGATTTAAGAGGATGCCGTTCGGTTTTTGGGTAAAGGGCATTCTTTTTTACCCTCATCCCGACCTTCTCCCAGAGGGAGAAGGAGAAAAAAGAACCTGGAGTCTACCAGAGGGAGAAGGAGAAAAAAAGCGGCCTTTCGTCTCTCCGGAGGGAGAAGGCGGCAAAAGGAACCTTGAGTTAATAACAATTGAATTCAATCAGGCTTCCCTTAAATATTCTTCAAGCTCCGCGAGGGAGACGGTGGCTGTGCCGATCTTGCCTACCACAATGCCGGCTGCGGAGTTGGCCAGTGTTGCGCTTTCGGAAAGTGTCATGCCGGATGCGATACCAAGCCCCATCATGGCTACCACCGTGTCGCCGGCCCCGGAGACGTCAAACACCTGCTGGGCTTTGGCCTTGATCCAATACGGGGCCTGGTTTTCCTGTATCAGCACCATGCCCTCTTTGCCGCAGGTAATGAGCAGGGCCTCCGGCTGGGCCTGATTCATCAGCCGCTTGCCCGCATGGATCAGCGTCTCTTCATTTGTGATGTCGATGCCTGCGGCTAGACCGGCCTCCTTTTTATTGGGGGTCAGCAGGGTGACCCCGGCGTATTTGGAAAAAATCATGCCTTTAGGGTCTGCAATCAAAGGTTTCTGATGCTGCCGGGCCACTGTGGTTATCGATTCCATCAGATGGTCGGTGATCAGGCCTTTACCGTAATCCGAGACAATAATGGCATCCGCGGCGGGGATTTTTTCTTCAAGTCGGCTGTATATGGGCTTTAGGTAGCGCTGGTGGAGCGGCGTGATATCTTCCCGGTCAATTCGCAGCATCTGCTGGTTAGCGCCAATGATTCGGGTTTTTCGGATGGTAGGGCGGTCGCCGTCTTGAATGACACCCGTGGCGTCAATGTTTAATCGGTTGAGATGGTCGATCAGAAGCCGTCCCCACTGATCGCTGCCGGCTATTCCCATGATTGATACCCGCGCGCCGAGTCCAACCAGGTTGTTGACCACATTGCCCGCGCCGCCCAGGGTGTAGCTTTCCCTTTGGATGTTGACAACCGGCACCGGCGCCTCGGGCGAGATCCGGTCCACCTCGCCCCAAAGGTATTCATCGACCATCAGGTCGCCAATAACCAAAAGGGAGATGGTTGAAAAGTTCGGGAGGCGAATCATTCAGCGGTGGCTTCCTTGATAAGGGTTTTAAGGCCGTCATAGGTTCGGGTAAACGGAATTTCGGGAAATTCCTCAGTGACATTTTCCGGCGGCCGGAACAAAAAGGCGGCATCCGCTTCTTTCAGCATGCTGATATCGTTGTAGGAATCCCCGAAGGCGACCACGGTGTAATTAAGGCTCTTTAAGGCCAAGGTGGTTTTTCGTTTCCCGTCGTTTTGCCGGAGCTTATATCCGGTGACCCGGCCGTCATCCGATACAATGAGCGAATTGCAAAACAGGGTGGGCCAGTTAAGTTTTTTCATCAGGGGGCCGGCGAATTCCACGAAAGTATCTGACACGATGATAATCTGATACCGCTCGCGGATCCATTCCAGAAACTCAAAAGCGCCTTCAAGGGGTTCCATCTCTTGGATGACGGCCTGGATATCCGGCAGCTTCAGCTTATGCGCCGCCATCACCGAAAGCCTTTTTCCCATTAATACATCATAGTCGGAAATATCCCGGGTGGTGAGTTTTAGCTCTTCAACACCGGTTTTTTGGGCCACATTGATCCATATTTCGGGGACAAACACCCCTTCAAGGTCTGAACAGAGTATATGCATTATGTCTCACAAGTCGGCAAAAAGGTTTTTTTATAACTTAATTCTCAATGCCATTAACTTAAACCATTTTTACCCTCATCCCAACCGTCTCCCAGAAGGAGAAGGAGATAAATGGAAACTTTAAATTAATGACATTGGCTTAACTCTGGTTTTCTTCGATCCGGATAAGCACCGGCTGATCGGTAATCACATCCAGGGCCGCGATCTTAGCCAAAGCGGACTTGACCTGGGCTTCCCGCGCGGCATGGGTCAGCATGAAGATGGGAACTCCGCCGTTTAATTCGCGCTCGATCTGATGAACCGACTTGATGCTGATCTCGTGCTCGCCCAGGATGCCGGAAATTTTTGATAACACGCCGGGACGGTCAAGGGCGGAGAACCGGAAGTAATAGTGGGTGGATATTTCATCAATCGGACGGACCGCAATTTTTTGGATGTTTTCCATTTGAAAGGAGAGCATGGGCACCCGGATGCCGCCGCCGGTCTGCAGGGTGCGGGCGATATCCACGATATCGCTTAGCACGGCGTTGGCTGTGGGCATCATGCCCGCGCCATGGCCGTAAAGCATCATTTTACCGACCGCATCCCCCGAAATGGTGACCGCATTCAGCGTGCCGTCCACTTTGGAGAGCGGATTGCTGTCCGGAATCATGGTGGGATGGACACGCACCTCGACCGCATCGTTTGCGCTGTCAAACTTGGTAATGGCCAGGAGCTTGATTTTATATCCGCATTGATCGGCAAATTCGATATCCAGCGGCGTGATGCCGGAAATGCCTTCCATATATATGTCTTCAAAGTTAAATGCCATGCCGTAGGTCATGGCGGAGAGAATCGCGAGTTTATGGGCGGTGTCAATGCCGTCTACATCCAGGCCCGGATCCGCCTCCGCATACCCCTGGGCTTGCGCTTCGGCCAGGGCGTCGGCAAATGTAGAGCCCTCAGTGGTGATTTTTGTGAGGATATAATTACAGGTCCCGTTTAAAATGCCGCAAATGGATTCAATCCGGTCGCCGACCAGGCTTTCCCGAAGCGTTTTGACAATCGGCATGCAGCCGCCCACGCTCGGTTCAAAGGCAATATTAACGCCTGCCGCCGTGGCCTTCTTACAGATTTCCACGCCTTTTTCCGCAAGCAGGGCTTTGTTGGCCGTTACCACGTGTTTGCCGTTGTCAATGGCCGCATGAATCAGCTCAAGCGCCATATCCTTGCCGCCGATAAGCTCCAGGACAATGTCGACATCCGGATCATTGATGACATCATAGGCATTGGTGGTCAGGACGCCTTCTTCAAACCGGACGCCCCGGTCGGTTTCAATATCCAGATCCGCCGCCCGTTTGATCGATAGGCCGGCGCCCAGCCGTTTGGTAATCAGGGACTGGTTTTCAGTTAAGAGCCTGGCCGTGCCGGTGCCAACCGTGCCCAGCCCCAGAATTCCGATGCCGAATGCTTGTTTCATATTAAAGAATCTTTTTTATCCCGCGGATGGCCTGGTTGATCCGCATGCTGTTTTCAATCAGGGAGAACCGGACGTAATCATCGCCGTATTCGCCGAACCCGATACCCGGCGACACCGCGACCTTGGCTTCCCGGATAAGGAGTTTCGAAAACTCAAGAGAGCCCATCTCCCGATACTGTTCGGGAATTTTGCCCCAGACGAACATGGTGGCCTTGGGCGAGGGGATATCCCAGCCGATGCGTTCCAGCCCCCGGATCAGGGTATCGCGTCGCTCCCTGTAGGTGTCGACGATTTCCGAAACACAGTCCTGCGGGCCGTTTAAGGCGATAATGGCTGCAATCTGGATTGGCTGAAACATGCCGTAGTCCAGATAGCTCTTGATCCGGCGCAGCGCATGAACGGCCTCGGGGTTGCCGACACAGAATCCGACCCGCCAGCCCGGCATATTGTAGCTTTTGGACAGGGAATAGAATTCCACGCCCACGTCCTTGGCCCCTTTGGCCTGCAGAAAGCTCGGGGGTTTATATCCGTCAAAGGCGAGATCCGCATACGCAAGGTCATGGATAACCAGGATGTCGTGCTCTTTGGCATAATCGACAATTTTCTGAAAAAAATCAAGATCCACAGTTTCCGTCGTCGGGTTGTGCGGATAGCTGATAATCAATACCTTGGGCTTGGGCCAGGTCTGTTTGGTGGCATTGATCAGGTTCTCAAAAAAATCGCTCTCCGGGCCCACCGGGATGCCGCGCACATCCGCACCGGCAATAATAGCCGAATAGGGGTGAATGGGATAGGTGGGGTTCGGCGCAAAAACCACATCCCCGGGGCCCGTTGTTACCAGCATCAGGTGTGATATCCCCTCTTTGGCCCCGATGGTGGCGATGGTCTCGGTCTCCGGATCAACGTCCACGTCATATCGCCGCTTATACCAGTCGGAAATGGCCATTCGGAGTTTTCTGATGCCCATTGAAGCTGAATATCGATGGTTATGGGGCTTTTGTACCGCTTCGATCAGCTTGTCGACGATGTGCTGAGGGGTGCCTTGATCGGGATTACCCATGCCCAGGTCAACAATATCCTCCCCGGCGTGGCGGGCTTCCATTTTGGTTTCGTTGACCGCTGCAAATACATAGGGCGGCAACCGGTCAAGCCTTGCGAATTTTTTCATTTTTAACCTCTTGCGTGATCTCCGGTCCGGATATAAAATAGAATTAATCTGAAATTAATTACACCAATGCCAACGCGATGTCAAAAAATTTGTTTTGACATTTCCCATGGTTCAGGGTATTAGTTCCTATTTTTCCGCAAAAGATTAATCTCAAATTATTAACCCAAAAATAGTATGGTCAAATGAGCGATTCGGATAAATCCCTAACATACGCGGACGCTGGCGTGAATATAGATAAAGCCAGCGATTTTGTGCAGGCCATTAAGAAAATCGCCGCGAAAACGCCCCGCACTGGCGTTATGGGCGAAATCGGCGGGTTTGGGGGCATGTATTCCCTGCACACCGAGGGCATGGAAAAGCCGGTACTTGTCAGTTCTACGGACGGCGTGGGGACGAAGTTAAAGATTGCCTTTATGATGGAAAAGCACGATACCGTGGGCATAGATCTTGTCGCCATGTGTGTCAATGATGTGGCGGTGCAGGGTGCAAGACCGCTTTTTTTTCTGGACTATTTGTCAATGGGAGAGTTGCGGTCAAAAGTGGCCGAACAAATTATCGAGGGCATCGCCGAAGGCTGCCGGCAGGCTCAATGCGCTTTAATTGCCGGTGAAACCGCTGAAATGCCGGGATTTTATCACAAAAACGAGTATGACCTGGCCGGCTTTGCGGTGGGAATCGTGGATAACGACAAGATTGTGGACGGCTCGGAAATCCGGGTCGGTCATAAACTGGTGGGCATTGCCTCGTCGGGATTGCACAGCAACGGCTATTCCATGGTCCGGAAGATCTGTTTTGACATACTCAAACTCAATGTCACCGATCATATTAAAGAATTGGGGATGCCGCTGGGCGAGGCCCTGTTGACGCCCACAAAGATTTACACCGAGATTATCCGCCGGCTGTGCAAGGATCTGCCGGTTCACGGCCTGGCCCATATCACCGGCGGGGGGATTGTGGATAATGTGTTAAGAATCGTTCCCGCCTCCTGCGGTGTTGAGATATTTCAAGACTCCTGGGAGGTACCGTCAATTTTTACTTATCTTCAAAAAGCCGGCAATGTGGCGGATGAGGAAATGTGGCGGACCTTTAATAATGGCATCGGCCTGATCGCTATCGTCCCGGAGGGTGCCGCCCAGGATGTGGTGGAGCGGGTTGCGGGAATGAATGAAAAGGCATATATTATCGGGCAGATCGTTCGTCAGCGCAAGAACGAGTCAAGCCGTATTCGATGGATTAATCCCAATGAAGCGTGCTAGGCGCAAGCCTTCAAGAATTAAAACCGCCTGCAAGAAGTTCCTTGAATGGATCGCCAGGGGGCAGGCCACGTCCAATATGTGCCGAACGTGATCCATACCCGCAGCGCGCCCGTCGGGTGCGCGGAAGAAACGGCGGTAACCAGCATTATCATATTCAGCTCAGCAATTCTGCCGGACTCGTAAAAAGTCGATTCTGTGACGGCAAAGAAAAAAGTTCAAGATCGCGGCGCGCAAATCCCGAGGAATGCAGCGTACTTAATCGTACGTGAAATTCCGAGGGATGCAGCGCAACAAAGATATTGGACTTTTTGCGAAGCCGTCAATTCTGCCGGAACAGAAGCAACCGAATACCAATTGCTTTTATCCGGCTTTTTTTATGGAAGCGGTTTATGCCGTCAAAACAGGCATTTTTAGAGTAATAATTTCTGATTCGTACTCGTAATCGGCTTTTAAATTTCCCGAGTACGATTACGAGTACGAGAACCGTCCCGCTCACGCGGGACTGAGTACGATCAGTTCAGTGGAAGAAGATTAAGATTAAGACGTTGTCTATGAAAATATTGGGCATAGAAACCTCATGTGACGAAACTGCGGCGGCAGTGGTTGAAAACGGCGACCAGCTGCTTTCATCAGTCGTGGCCTCTCAGGTGGCCCTGCATCATCCCTATGGCGGGGTGGTGCCGGAACTGGCCTCAAGGA
>DATGCF010000189.1:0-5697 GCA_035312245.1 Desulfosalsimonadaceae bacterium | reverse complement strand
AGAAACACTTCCAGGCATTTGCCGCCCACCCCCTGCTCGCCTAAAAGATAGTAGCGAGCGGGAAACGGGCTTGGCAGGGAGGTCATCAGGTAAAATATATTGGTTTTTTTGTAAGGCACATGAAAGGTGAGGTACTGCGAGGTGCCGATATAAATGATCGCATCAAAATCGTTCACCGCGCCGGAGCCGACAAGCGATGCATTGGAGTCTGAAATGCCGGCGATCACTTGGGTAGCGGCTGACAATCCCAATGATTCCGAAACATCCGGAGATAACGTCCCCACAATCCCATTATTGGCGATGAGTTCCGGAAATTTGTCCCGGTCCAGCCCGGTTTCCCTCAATAGCTTGTCACTATAGGTCTGATTGTCCCACTGCCGGTTGTCGGTGATCATAAATATGGCCATGGATTTCTGGGTGGCCGTGATCCGGCCGGTCAGCCGCGCGGTCAAAAAATCCATAGGCTCCAAAAACTTGTATGTATTTCGGTATATCTCCGGTAATTCGTTCTTGATAAACAGGACATGGCCAAGGGAGTCCACGCCGGATTGCGATGGGGCCAGACCGGTCTGGCGAATGAAACGGGCGAGTTTAAAAAGATTATACCCTTTTATCATCGGGAATCCGCCGGTCAGCCGGCGGTTATAAATGCCGCCCCGGGTGTCCAGCCAATGAACCGCATTCATCAATGGCTTGCAGACGGCATCCACCGGAACTGCCAAAGACCATTGGGAATCACAGGCAACGGCGATGATATGTTGGGGCGGCACGCCGGATTGTGCGATGGCCTGCCGGCCGGTTCGAAGGGCACTCGTCCACCAGGCCTCGGGATCCTGTTCAGCACCGCCGTTCGGCAGCATCTGCGTCGTTATGGGTTCAGCGGCACAGGCGAGGACGGTGCCGCCATCGGATACAATGGCGGCCTTAATGCTGCCGCTGCCCAGATCGAACGCCAGAACATACCGGGCCGATCTGTCAGCAGCCGCGGGCGAAGAGATTTCGGCTTGCATGCGAACGTCGACAAATAATTCTAAATTTCAAGTGATTCAAGATAATTTCGAACATTGGCGAGGGTGGTGAGAAACATCTTGGCGCCGGTCATATAGGTGAACATGTCTTCTTTGTTGCCGCAGATGGATGCAAACTCGGGACCGATGACCGTTGCCGGTTCCGGCGCTCCCGGGTTTCTGGCCAATGCGTCCACATATAAATCCAGGCGCTCCTTTAAAATTTGAAAATAATCCAGGTCCTGGCCGATCATCAGGCCAGTGGTATGGGATAGATTCCGGGCGTATTCCTGGACTGACCGCCAGTAAAGCTCAAGCAGCGGGTTCTTTTGATCGCTGTTTTCAAGAAAATAAGAAATGCTCCAGCCCACGGCCACGATCTTGAGTATCTGCAGTTCGTATTCAACGGTCACCCGATTGATATCCGCTTCGCTGGAAAGATACTCCATGAGCCATTTCACATCTTCGCGGTCTACCGCATAGTTGAACAGTTCCTCGCCAGCCTGCTCGGTTACACTCTTTTCTGATTCGTTGTTCGGTTCTGCCATATGTCCCCTGGGATGATACAAAGCATCATTAATTTTTTTGGATTAATCGGTATTATACAGATCATAGGGCAGCTTAGAGGGATGAGATTGTGTTGTCAAATCCAAAAACGCCTTTTGAAAAGCTCGCCTTGAAGTGTGGGGCTTAACCATGGTAAGTATCACCTAAATTGAGATATTAAATATCAACATAACTGCGGAGTACACATGGAAGAATTCTCCCTGGCCGATCAATCCCGACTGGCTATTCGGACCTTTAAAACCATTGCGGATGCGGCGCTTTTGCGCGGCTATTACCGCTTGGGCGGACGCACCGGCAACACGCTGGAAACCGCCCTTCGCACGTTAAGGCCGGAAATTTACGGGGCCATCAATGACACCCGGAGCATCGAACTTAAAGGGCTTGAATATGTGATAGATCGCCTGCCCAAAGGCATTGATGCCTGCCACCGAATCGTCATGACAGCCCGGGAGGACTATCAGGACGCCTCTTTTGAAAAAATCCAGCCCCACAAACGGCGGCGGGTTTCCTACCGGATCAGTCCCACAGAGATGAGCTTTGTGATCACACGCGGCCACAGCGAAATCTATGACATCCTGACACACATGACGTTTCTCTACATTGAGGCCAAAAAAATTCACGATCAAATGCGGGATGATTACGGGGTCATCACCACGGAATGGACAACACTGGAAAAACATCTGGACCGCGTGGAAGAAATGTCAGATGGAGAACTGGATCAGGCGCTATGGAACCTGAGCCTGCTTTTGGGCCGAACCTTTCACGATACCAAGGCTACCTACACTTACCTGGAGAACAACCGGAAAACTCATGATACCAACTCCGGACTGTTTCATATCATTTATAATCTGGGCCGCTGCGTGGACGGGGAATGCGAGATTGTCAATGCCATATCCATTCATTTTACCCCTTCGCTTAGCAACTGGATTTTAAACCGCACTCATGCCAGGCAATGGGCGGCAGGAATTAAATCCGCCATCTGCCGGCTGGGCATTCAAAACCGGCCGCTGCATATTATTAGCGCCAACCGGCACAGCATAATCAACCTTTTATACGGATATGCGGCGACTAAAGACAAAGCAGATATAACCGCTGAAAGCAACCTCTATGAATTTATCAAAGCCCTCAAACCTTACACGGATGATGTCAAGGCCTTTGCCGCAGCGCATGGCTGCCATATGATTCCGGATCATAGCGGCTCCCAGATCGACTGCCAGCTGATTGATACCCTGGCGCTCGAGTCGGTTGACCGACATCCGGAGCTGTCGTTTCCCAATGTGAAGAGTGATATGGAAAAACCGGTGATCCTGGTGATGGATTACGCATTCGGCGAGCAGGCATTTGAACTGATGGATGAGCTCTTATACCCGTGGACCGAAGACGGAGACACCCGGATGTTAAACACCCGCTCCGTATCCATTATCGGAAAAGCCGGGATACTGCCCGGCGACAAGGGTGACATCATGCTGGCCAATGCCCATGTGCTGGAAGGCACCCCGCATAACTACATTATCTATAATGATCTCTCGGAAGCCGACTTTGATGATTCGATCGATGTATACACGGGCCCGATCATCACCGTGCTCGGCACATCGCTGCAGAACCGATATGTATTGAAAAAATTCCAGCATTCGAGCTGGAAGGCGGTGGGTCTTGAAATGGAGGGCGGCCATTACCAGCGGGCCATCAATGCCGCCATCATACGCGGCCATGTATCAAAAAACCTTAAAATCCGCTACGGCTACTATGCGTCGGACAATCCGCTGAAAAGCGGACAGACGCTGGCTTCCGGCAGCATGGGCGAGGAGGGCATCAAGCCGACATATATGATCAGCCGGGTCATCCTGGAAAAAATCTTGGGTTAGTCCTTTCTATACTCCGTGGCGGCTGTTTGAGAATCAATCTGCCAGGTGATAAAGGGAGAGAGCACATAGAGCATCATCTGGAAAAACACCAGATAGCCGAAATACGGGGTGAAAACAAAGATCAGCATCAGGGCCAGGTTGACCCAGGTAAACCAGGGATTGCGGTCCATGAATCGGCCGATGTGGATGTATTTCACCGGATAAAGATTCATGATAAATGCGGTGAAAAACATCAGCCCGTAGGAAAAAACCGCGATCCCGTCTCCCCAGTCCGTTCCCATAATATGGGTCCGTGTTAATATCAACAAGGGGGCGGTCACGAACAAAGCGCCGGCGGGCGTTGGCATCCCTTTGAAAAAGCCGGGAATTGGGCTGCTGTCTGTGGTAAAATAGATCAGCCGCGCAAAGCCGGCCAGCACATAGACAAGTGCGGGAACCGCCGGGCTTAAGCCCATCAAGCTCGCCTCCGGATACTGCGACAGACAGATATAAAAAATCCATCCCGGGGCAATGCAGAAGCTCACCCCGTCGGCGACATCATCCAGAATCCCGCCCAGAGTGATATTTCGCATATGGGAAGTGCCGGGCAGCGGCTCAGTCAGCCCAAGTTTCCGGGCCATGGCCCCGTCCAGCTTGTCAAATATGGCCGCACCGATAAGCAGCAGATAGGATTCGGTAAACTTTCCCTGATAGGCAAAAAACACCGCCAGCATCCCCATCATCGCATTCATAACGGTCAACGCATTGGGAAAGACAGCCAGAATCCGGCGCCGGAGCAGCTCATCGTCCTCGCAAAGGGCATCCAGGCAGTAATTGCCGTATTTCCGGCAGTAGCCGGCAATGGAGCCAAAATTGATGATCAGAAAAAGGATTTCAATGACGAACAGATGGCGCACCGGCAGGGTGCCCAGCCAGGTAAACGGCGTGTAAAAATCGAAAAATGCACCGGAATCTGGAATGTAAAACGCATGCACATACAGCAAAAGACCTAGCGGGGCGGCCACAATGGTTCGTAGCCGATTCAGTTCCCGCAGTCCGGGCTCCTGGCCGAACTGCGAGGCAAAATCCCGCATGAAACGGGCAAAATTATCTCTTACCAGAACTGTTACACAGACGATCAGGATAAATATGGCGTGCAGCAGTTCCAGCCGGGTATGCTCGGGAACGCTAAAGAGCAGCCGCCACATCATGCCCACCGCCACAAGCGGAAACACAATCGAATAGACGATCCGGTCCATGATCCGGTCAGCCAGCTGGGCAAAGGCGGTGTTTCGGCTGAACCGGGCCGCAAACCAGCCGTCCACCAAGTCAAACATCATCGAAGCAAACAGAAACAGCGCCCCGGTGGAATAAAGCCAGGTATTGCGGGTCAGCATCACCCCAATGGCGCACACCATACCGGCAAACACCAGCGGCGGCCGCCCATAGACGAGGATCAGGGTGATCCGTCTGGATATTTTGGGATTCTTTAACATCTCGAATAGGTTAAACCGGCAAAATTGGCTGCCTGAAATATGGATAAAAGAAGACTTCAAAGCCCCCTACAACTGGGAACGCTCGCCTAAATTCCCATAGCGATGGTAATTATTGGAAATCGCCTGTTCCTGGATGTACTGCAGAAGTTCCAGCCGGCCCTCCATGTAGACGGGCGCCCGGGACACGTAAAATCCGGTTTCCGCTGCCTTTTCATAAACCACCTTGGGCACGCGGTCCGGTGCGGCATACCGGATGCGGTGAATCTTGGGAATAATGCCGCAAAGCTCTTCATCGGTCTGTTCCGTCACCAGGGCATCCTCAATAAGCCGCTGCCCGTCTTTTCCGTTTAAAAATGCGGTCACCCGTCTGGAAAGCCCGGCCGGCAGACTGATTATCGGGTTGCACCTGGCAATGCGGGCCGCCGCAATCCGGGCCAACACTTCAAACAGCGAATCATCCGGATGGATACGGATGGCCACCCGTCCTTTGGGCATATAGCGAAAATGGTTGTCCTGGCCGCGCAGGTTGAAAAAATCGTGCTCCCGGCCGAACTCATTTTCCCACTGATACACATAGCTCTTGATGGCCCGCACGGTCTTTTCCATATCCTCGGCGATATCTGACGGAAAACGGTCCCAACGGCAGTCGATTTCCCATTCATTGGCCAGCCGCAGCAGCCGCGTTTCTTTCTGAATGTCGCCGAAGGCAGGGGCCCCCGTCTCCCGGACATTCATAAACTGGTACACGTAGTTGGGGCTTCCGGCCTTGATGCCGGCGCCCAG
>DATGCF010000188.1:0-12003 GCA_035312245.1 Desulfosalsimonadaceae bacterium | reverse complement strand
TTTGACAAAATAAGTATAATCCTTCGGGCCACATATGCCTGTCTTGCATGAGCTGCATTCAACAGTGTTATCGTAAATACTGGTCCTTGAAGTCGTACTGATTTTTGTTTTCTCACCTTCGGGCCAGTCCGCCCTATATATATCATAAGATGTTGCATTACTTACGGCATTCCATTTAACAAGTATCTTATCAATATATTTTCCGTCCGAGGCTGAAACCCCCGTGGGCGGAGAGGGTAGACGCATTAGGTATCCCGTATCATGATCACAGTATTCGCTTTCACCCGCTGAATTCTTTGCCTTAACCCAATAGTAATAGAGCGCTCTGTTAGGGACCGATGTATCATCAAATATATTGCTTGAGGCGGAGCCGATTTTTGTTTTTTCACCACAAACCCGCGTAGCCCGATAAATATCATAAGAGCTCGCCCTGGAAGAGGCATTCCATTTCAACCGGATTTTATCCACAAAAGCGCCTTCGGTGGCTGACAGTCCGGTTGGGGTGGATAAACTGCCAACCGAGGTGGAATTATCCCCCTCGTTCGAACAAGATAAAGAACCCTGCGCATAGCTGCTGAATCCGCTTTCATCCGTCGAATTAGTAGCTTTCACCCAATAATAATAGGTGACCCCGCAGGCAGCATTCGTATCATTATAATTCGTGGTTTCAACCGACCCTATCTGAATTTTTTCGCCTCCGGAAGAAGCCGCCCGGTAAATATCATACGCGGACGCTTCGACAACCTCATTCCAACTCAAGCTGACCATATCTTCATGCTCGCTGTCCGAGGCCGACAAATTGATCGGGGCCGAAGGGACCGGGCATTTGCGATAGCCAAGGTCCGAGTAGAAAAAATTGCTGGCCCCGTATGAATTCTTAGCTTTAACCCAATAATAATAAGACTCGCCACAAGGTATGGCAGTATCATCATAGCGGGTCTCGGATGTATTAGCTATTTTCTCTTTGCTTCCCATATACGAATCCGCCCGGTAGACCTCGTAGGCCGTCGCCCCCTCAGGGGCATCCCAGGTAATCCTTACCCTGTCAGTATAAGAACCGTCTGTAGCCGAAACCCCTGGCGCCATGGGGGGCGACTGAACATTCTGCGAACCTGAATTTTCATTTTGCGTAATCGCCTCCGGCAAAGGAATAAAAACTTCCCCCAATTCGATTTCCAAGGGTGGCGTATAATCATCGGGAATAATAATTCTGGCAAATTCATCGGTTGAGGTTGAAAGAATCGGTGAAATTTCATTATCCGGAGCATACGGTTCAAGACTTTGGGCGGCAATAACATATGTGCCCGGCAATAAACTCAATATTTCAAACTGAAAAGAATCAGCGGATTGGATTTCGGTTGTAGCCAGATCGGATGAATAAACCCTTCTGCCTTCCCGGTCGGTCTCGAAATCAAGGTTTCCGGTCTCGGGCATGGAAACTAATTGTAAGTAAACCTCCTCAGAAATATAATCCTTTGCAGCGGCCAAATTTTTTATTTTGCCGGATAGTTCAATTTCCTTCAAGTCACAGGCGCCTTCATCCACCTCCCCGTTACAATTATTGTCTTTACCGTCACATAATTCAGGTGCGCCGGGATATACTTCATCATCATAATCATTGCAATCATCTGAATTCATGATATAATTTATAGGTTGAGATGATTGGGCGATTGATACCTCCGGATCTCCGTAGCCGTCACTATCGGCATCTTTATACCAAGTAGTTTCAGTCGTCCCACTTAAACCCGCCTTTTCATCGTTGCTATCACTGTCACTATCATCACACCCAAGTAAAATATTACCGCAGAAAAAAATAATTAATAGCATATACATTAATTTTCTTACCGTGAGATAATACATAACTCCCCCCTTTATGTTATCTAACGCCTCAAAAAAGACGACTGACCCCGAGATATAACAATTTCCAACAGGCTGCAGGACAGGACAAAATGGACAACTGTGTAAATATACACAAATCCATGCTATCGATTATTAATTTTTTAGACTTATGAATCAAGAAAAATTTACCAATAATTTTTCCGGATTAGCCCAGATCGAACGACTTAGGCAGGACCTTTCTCTATACCCCTTATAGATGTCCTAAAGTTACCATTCCTTTCACTCATGATCATCCACCGGATATTCGAACACCTCGCCCTTGTAATTTTTCACCACCAGTTTATGCGCGCTGACTTGTTTAATGTATTCGGGGAGCAGGGGAATTTTGCCGCCGCCGCCGGGCAGATCGATCATGTATTGGGGGACCCCCATCCCGGCAATCCGGCCCCGCAGCTCCCGCATGATATGAAGCCCGGTTTCGATACGGGTCCGAAAATGTTGGGTACCCTCCACCGGATCGGCATGATGCAGGTAATACGGCCGGATGCGGTTTTTCAAAAGTGTTCGCATGAGATGCATCATGGTTTCGGCATCATCATTTACCCCCTTTAAAAGCACGGTCTGACTACCCAAGGGGATGCCGGCATCAACAAGTCTCCGGCAGGCGGCCGAAGCCGCCGGGGTCATTTCTGCCGGGTGGTTGAACTGGATATTGAGATAAAGCGGCGGATACTCAGCCAGAAGATGGGTCAAAGCCGGGGTAATCCGCTGCGGCAGGGTGCATGGGGCGCGTGAATGAACCCGCAACAGGTCGACATGCCCCATATTTCTTAATTGGGATAGAATCTCCGTCAGCCATTCGTCTGAAATCAGCAACGGATCGCCGCCCGATAGGATCACTTCCTTAACAGCGGGATGCTCGCGGATGTAGGCCATGCCCTGCCCTACGGAATCCCTGGTGACCCGTTGATTGCGCCCTACCCGGCGCTTGCGCATGCAATGCCGGCAATACATGGCGCACTGGTTGGAAATCATGAAGACCACCCGATCCGGATATCGATGGATCAAGTTCGGCACCGGAGACTGGGGATCTTCTGATAACGGGTCCGGGGCAAGCGCCGAATCCTCGGCCAATTCCGCAGAATCCGGCACGGCTTGGCGCCACAGGGGCGCTCCCGCCGCATAAATGACGGATAGAAAATAGGGATTGATCCGCATGGGAAATTTGCGGATCACCCGATCCACCGCATCCTGATCAATAGGCAGATAACGGGCCAGGCAGTCAGCAGAAGTCATACTTTCCGCCAAAATCGACCGCCAATCAGAGGCATTGGCAAACGCATCCCGCCCGGCGCTCAAACTGCCCCCTGCCGGTTTTCGAAAACTGCCGTCACCCAAAAAGCCAGCTGGAGAATTTTAACGAAACGGCCTATCCGCATAATCCCACGCCATGAATGACCGCGCCGCAATCCGGGCACTGGTTTCTCTGAATACGGTTTTCGGAAACAAAAAACCCCCGCCGGTTCATCAAACGGCTGCCGCAATTGTAGCAGTATGTGCATTCACTCTTCTCGCCCGGGACATTTCCGGTATAGACATACTTAAGCCCCGCATCAATCCCGATCTGCCGGGCTTGGAGAAGAGTTTGAACCGGGGTGGGCGGCCGGTCGGTAAGCTGGTAGCAGGGTTGGAAGCGGCTCACATGCCACGGGGTATCGCTGCCCAGATCATGGGCGATGAATCCGGCCAGTTTTTCAAGCTCCGCCGAATCATCGTTTAGGCCCGGAATGAGCAGGGTGGTTACCTCCACGAATATATCCAGGGTTTTCATCTGACGCAGAATTTCCATGACCGGGGAAAGCCGCGCGCTGCACATGGATTTATAAAAATCCTCGGAAAATGCCTTGAGATCCACATTGGCCGCATCCAGGTACGGGCAGATGCCCTCCAGCGCCTGCTCCGACATATACCCGTTGGTCACAAAAACATTTTTAAGTCCGCGTTGATGGGCCAGCCTGGCCGTCTCCAGGGCAAGCTCAAAAAAAACCGTGGGTTCGGTATAGGTATAGGCAATGGATTTGCATCCCGACTTCAGGGCCTCGGCCACCATCCCTTCCGGGGTGGCATGGCTGCCCATGATATGGCCACGGTCATCCGCGGCCATATGGGCGATATCGGCATTCTGGCAGAATCGGCATCTAAAATTGCAGCCCACCGTGCCGATAGAATAGGCCAACGTGCCAGGGAAAAAATGGAACAAGGGCTTTTTTTCGATGGGGTCCACATGCCGGGCAATGATCCGGTCATAGACCAGGGTATATAATACCCCGTCCCGATTTTCCCGGACATTACAGATGCCCCGCCGGCCATCCCTGATGACGCAGTGATGGCGGCATAAATGACACTGAACCTTGTTATCTTCTCTTTTTTCATAGAGTCTGGCTTCCATGGGGTTCCTCCGGCGCCTCAGGGCAGAATACAGCGAATCACCGTTCAATCCGAGGACGCGGCGCGATCCATTTGATGCGGGATCATATGGGTTCCGGTTGAATGGCCGGGGCAGGAAATCACTTGATTGGCGGGGTTGGCGCGGTTCGAAACCACCTTCAGGGTAAGCGGCGTGGTTCTGAACCGGGGGACCGGCAGGGCCATAATTCCGGCAAATGCGCCAAAGGGGTTCTTCTGCAACATTTTCGAGGTTTCCAGTCGGTACACGAACGGTTGGGATCGGCCGGGCAGCAGGCATACCGTGCGCCAAAAAATGGGCACATCGCCGATAAGCATTCGAAACAGATGTTTGATATCCCCGATGCTGAAAAAACAGGCCTGGCTGTATACCGTTGGACGGAATATGGACTTGATCCGCCGGTTGATCGCTTTTAAGGCGTATTTATTCAGCACGCCCACGAACACCCCGTCCTTTGCCACCCGACAGGCCTCTGCCAATGCTTTTCTCGGATCATCGACGAATTCCAGGGTCAAGCACAAACAGGCATAATGAAAATAATTGTCGTCAAATGGAAGATCTTCTGCATACGCCCGGTGCAGCTCCACCCGATGGCCCAGCTTGGCATGGGCAATATCCAGCATATATGGGGAGGCATCCACGCCGGTTAAATAGGCGCCCTTATCCAGGAAAGGCAGCAAACTGTGGCCGGTGCCGCACCCGATATCAATCAGCCGCTTGCCGCATAAAGGCTGAATCATCTCGAGCATCAACCGGTTTTCAAGCTCCAGGGCCACCTGGTTGCCCCGCTGGTTCAGCCACTGATCATAGGCCTCGGCTTCTTTATGATCAAACACATATCCCATAATATATCCTTGTAATGAAAAACAGCCTTTTTTTCAAGGCCAAACAGCCGGCCGGCGGATGCCTTAATAAAAATTATCGCTGATTTCAAGGCCCCGTCAAATCTCCTTTTTTTGCTTTTTGCGCTTGTTTATCCGTGATTCTATTGTTAGATTTATTCCGCCTGAATGGATCACCGGTTTTTCGGCAGAAAGTAGAATGATATGCGATTCGATAAATACCACGGCCTGGGAAATGACTACATTGTAATGGATCCGGCGGATTGCGGCCATGAAATACCGCGCGAGCGGATTCGGCTCATCTGCCATCGAAACTATGGGCTCGGTGCAGACGGCATCCTGCTGGGCCCGTTTGTTGATGAAGCGGCGGATGCCGGGGTCAGAATCTTCAATCCGGACGGCAGCGAGGCAGAAAAAAGCGGAAACGGCCTCCGGATTTTTGCCCGATACCTCTGGGACCGCGGGCTGGTCAAAGACCCTGATATGACCATTAAAACCGCGGGCGGCATCGTTCACTGCCGAAAGGAGCCATCCGGATTGATTGGCGTGGACATGGGGCGGATCACCTTTCAAAGTGTTGAAATCCCCGTAGCGGGCCCGTCCCGGGAGGTCATTCAGGAAGAAATCAGGATTGGGGAAACACCCCTCACCATCTCAGCCGCCAGCATCGGAAACCCTCATTGCGTAATTCTGCAAACGGAAGTTTCTGAAAGACAGACCCGGGCGCTGGGTCCCCAGTTGGAATCCCATGCGCTGTTTCCCAATCGAACCAATGTCCAATTCGTAAAGCCCCTGGATCGCTCAAACATCCGGATTGAAATCTGGGAGCGGGGCGCGGGCTACACCCTGGCCTCAGGCAGCAGCAGTGCGGCCGCGGCCGCCGTGGCGCACCGCTTGGGCGTCTGTGATGCCGATGTTACGGTTCATATGCCCGGCGGCAAGCTAACGATCCACATAAATCCGGACCAGCAGGTCAGCCTGAAAGGGCCGGTCATCCGGGCCGCGGAAGGCGTCCTGCATACGGAACTTTTTGACCAGCAACTCCCGGATCAACCCTAAACCAGCTGAGTCGATTAAGCCATGCCGGAATTTTTCGAAGTCATCCCCCTTGAAACAGTTTATGAATACATGCCTCGGTTTGCAGTGATGGATATGGAAAGCATCCCGCTATCTTTGGCCAACCGCCGGATCATTGCGGAAAATATTGCCCCGCTGAATGATTATCCGGATTTTAACCGCGCCACTATGGATGGCTATGCGGTGAAAGCGGAGGCGACATTCGGCGCATCCGAAGCCAATCCGGTTTATCTGACACTGACCGGAAGTATTGCCATGGGCGAAACGCCAACGTCCGCCATCCGTCCGGATGAAACCATGGCCATCTCCACCGGGGGGATGCTCCCAGCAGGGGCGAACGGCGTTGTCATGCGCGAATATGTCACCCATATCGACGAGTCAACCATTGAAATTGTGCGAAGCCTTGCCCCCTGGTCAAATGTCATCGCCGCCGGTGAAGATATGAAGGCAGGCGAAGCTATAATCCCCGCGGGCACGCGGCTCAGGCCTCAGGAATCCGGTACGCTGGCGGCTTTGGGAAGAAAACAGATTAAGGTTTTTAAGCAACCTGCCATCGGCATTATATCCACCGGTGATGAAATACTTCCCATTGAAGCCGAACCAAGCCCCGGTCAAATTCGGGATATTAACACATACACCCTGGCGGCCATGGTGGAAAACTGCGGGGGGCTTTTTCAATCTTACGGAATCTTTCCGGATGATGCCGAGCGGCTTAAGGCTGCCTGCCATCATGCATTGGCGGAAGTGGATATGCTGCTGATATCCGGCGGTAGTTCCGTAGGCACGCGGGATATAACCATCGAAGCCGTCTCCGCCCTGCCGGACGCTGAAATACTGGTGCACGGCATTCCCCTAAGCCCCGGCAAACCCACGATCCTTGCCAGGTCCGGACGTACGCCGATTTGGGGCCTGCCGGGACAGGTGACATCCGCCATGATTGTCTTCGACCGGGTGGTTCGCCGGTTTGTGGAATACCTGGCAGGGCTTGATATGGCAGGCAAAAATCAAGAAATCCGGGTCCCCGCCCGCCTTACCCGAAATTTAAACTCCACGCCGGGCCGCACGGATTATATCCGGACCCGCCTTATTCCGACGGATAACGGCTATACCGCTGAGCCCATCCTGGGTAAATCCGGACTCATCCATACCATGATCAGGGCGGACGGTCTGATCGAAATCGACATGAATACCGAGGGGCTCGAAAAAGGCACCCAGGTGAACGTCATACTTTTTAGATAATAGATGGACAGACGATTTATGAGCAGTCATAGGCGCAACATATACCTGCAGAAAAAGACTCTTGAAGACGCCCGAAAGACCGTAATTGAGGCCTTTGCGGAAAAATCTCCGGGCAAGCAATGGATTTCCACCCTGGATGGCGCGGGCCGAGTGCTTGCCGAGCCGGTGTTTGCCGCCGTCTCCTCACCCAATTTTCACGCTGCGGCCATGGATGGGGTGGCAGTTAAGGCGGCGAATACCTTCGGGGCTGCCGAAACCCGCCCTTTAAACCTTCAGCTCGGCGAAACCGCGTTTCCGGTTAATACCGGCCACATCATACCGGAAGGAACGGATGCGGTGATCATGATCGAACAGATCAATTGGGTGGAAAACGACTGGATAGAGATTGAAGCCCCGGTCTATCCATGGCAGAATGTCCGAAAAATGGGGGAGGATATCGTGGCCACGGAGCTGGTTTTCCCCCGGAACCACAAAATCACCCCCCATTGCCTGGGCGCCATTATTACGGCCGGCATCTCAAGTGTCTGCGTATGGAAAAAGCCGACGGTCCTAATCCTGCCGACGGGCTCAGAACTGGTTGACCTCACGGCGGTTGACCCGCAGGCTTTGCCGAAAGGCAAAGTTATAGATTCCAACTCCCACATGCTCGGCCAGATGGTGGAGGCCTGCGGCGGCACTTACCGGCGGCATGATCTCGTGGCCGATGTGACGAAGGCCATCCGGGAGGCCATTGAAAATGCGAATACGGATGATATCGATCTCATCCTGATTTTGGGCGGCTCGTCCGCGGGCTCCGAGGATTACGCAAGGGCGGTGATTGAGGAATTGGGATCTGTGCTGGTGCATGGCGTCACTATGATGCCCGGAAAGCCGGTTATCGCGGGCCAAATCAACGGGAAGCCGGTATTCGGTATGCCCGGCTATCCGGTATCCGCCATTATCGCCTTTGAGCAGCTGGTTCAGCCCATTGTCTATCAAATGCTTCATCAGACGGAACCCGAAGCCCGGCGCATCAATGCCCTGCCCACCCGTAAACTGGCCTCCAAGCTAGGCGTGGAAGAGTTTATCCGGATCAAACTCGGGAAAGTGGGGGACAATATTGTAGCCACCCCCCTGCCCCGGGGGGCGGGCTGCATCACCAGCTTTACTGAGGCAGACGGCATCATTCGGGTGCCGAATGCCGTCGAAGGCGTAGATGCCAACACGCCAGTTCCTGTAGAGTTACTCCGGCCATTGTCCAGCATTTATAATACCCTTGTTTGCGTGGGCAGCCATGATAATACGTTAGATATTCTTTCGGATATGGTCCGGGAAAAAAGCCGCCAGACGACCCTTTCCTCAAGCCATGTGGGTAGCATGGGCGGTCTTATGGCCATTAAAAAAGGGCTTTGCCATATCGCCGGCACCCACCTACTTGATACCTCGGACGGGAATTATAATATTTCTTATATCAAACGGTATCTGCCGAAGCGAAGCGTCCACTTGATCCATCTGGTGAAACGGGATCAGGGACTGATTGTCCAGCCCGGCAATCCCAAAAACATCAAGAATATTAAGGATCTTGCCCGGCCGGATGTCCAGTTCATCAATCGGCAGGGCGGATCCGGCACACGAATTCTTTTGGATTACCGGTTAAGTGAGCTGGGGCTTAAGCCGGAAGCCATCTCCGGCTATAGCAATGAAGAATATACCCACATGGCCGTGGCTGTGGCCGTTTTGAGCGGGGCCGCAGACGTGGGCCTGGGCATCCATGCGGCCGCCAAAGCCCTGAATCTCGAATTTATCCCTGTGGTCACCGAATCCTATGAACTGGTGATACCGGATGAATTCATCGAAAAGCCGGAAATACGGCTTCTTTTGGATATCATCGGTTCGGCGGAATTCAAATCTAGGGTGACGGCCCTTGGGGGGTACCACCTGGAGAACACCGGCACATGGGTTTGGAAAAACTGCTGACACGAAATGATTTATTACGAATTGCTTGACCATACGGCGGATTTAGGCATTCGCGTCACCGCGGATGACATCTATGAGCTGTTTGAAGGCGGGGCACACACCATGTTTGACCAGATTGTCGACCGATCGGTATTAAGCGGGGCCGCAAAGGAGAGCCTCACGGTTTCCGGCATTGATAAGCCGGACCTGCTGATCGGATGGCTGCGGGAGCTTTTGTATTTATGGAACGGCCGGGAACGCCTGGTCAAATGGGTACATATCGAGCAGATGGACGACACCCACATCGCCGCCAGCATTTGGCATGATCCGTTTGATCCCGCAAAACATGAAATTTTATCAGATATCAAGGCGGTGACCTATCACGGTGTTACTGTGGAACAGACGCCCAAAGGGTGGGTGGCCACTGTTATATTTGATGTATAATGTTATGGGTATTGGGGATTGGGTATTAGGTATTAGGTGGTAAAGATATGGAACTTATCCAAATTGATCCCTATCGCTGGGAGATAAAAAAAACCGGCGCCATGCGGGTGCCCGCCCGGATTTATTCGAGCCGGAAGCTCATTGGGGCAGTTAAAAAGGATGAAACCTTCCGGCAGCTGGTCAACGTGGCCCAGCTGCCGGGAATTTTAAACGCAGCCCTGGCCATGCCGGATATCCATTGGGGCTATGGCTTCCCCATCGGCGGGGTGGCCGGATTTGACGTGGAAGAGGGGGTCATCTCCCCGGGCGGCGTGGGCTATGATATCAACTGCGGGGTGCGGCTGGCGGCCACGCATCTCACCTATGAGGAGATCAAGCCGCAGCTGGAAACATTGATTTCGGCCCTTTACCGAAATGTTCCCACCGGCGTCGGCTCGACCGGCCGGGTCAAGCTCTCTAATTCGGAGCTGAAAAAAGTTTTAAAGCAGGGCAGCCGATGGGCGGTTTCGCAAGGATTCGGAGAGGCTGCGGATATCGACCGTACAGAGGATCAGGGATGTATGCCGGATGCGGATCCGGACGCTGTTACCCAAAAAGCCCTTGAGCGCGGCCGCAAACAATTGGGTACCCTGGGCTCGGGCAACCATTTTCTGGAAATCGGCGTGGTGGAGGAAATCCATGATCCGCTGGTGGCAGATGTATTCGGTCTGGCTAAAGGATCGGTCACAGTCCTGCTTCACACCGGCTCCCGCGGGCTCGGCCACCAAACCTGTGATGATTTCCTGGCTGCCATGACCAAAAACCACACGATTGACGGCATGGAGCTGCCGGACCGCCAGCTGGCCTGCGCCAGGATTCAATCCGCCGCCGGCCGCCAGTATTACCGGGCCATGGCCTGCGCCGCCAATTTTGCCTGGGCCAACCGGCAGATCCTGATCCACAATACCCGGGAAACGTTTGAGCAGGTCTTGGGCATCAGCCCCCGGCAACTGGGCATGCGCCAGGTCTATGACATCTGCCACAATATCGCCAAATTCGAACAACACACCATCAACGGGCAATCCCGACGCATCTGCGTGCACCGAAAGGGGGCGACGCGGGCCTTTCCGCCCAATCATCCGGACCTGTGCGCAGAATACCAAAAAACCGGTCAGCCGATTCTGATTCCCGGGGATATGGGTACCGCATCCTATGTCCTGACCGGTATGCCGAAAGCCATGGAGGAGACCTTCGGCTCCACCTGCCACGGGGCGGGGCGGGTCATGAGCCGCAAAGCAGCCAAAAAATCCGCCAAAGGCCGCTCACTTGAAAAAGAGCTTGCCGAAAAAGGGGTGATTACCCGGTGGACCGGCAAATCTACCCTGGCTGAAGAAATGCCGGAAGCCTACAAGAATGTCACCGAAGTCGTGGATGTGGTGGCGGGATCCGGCATATCGAAAATTGTGGCCAAGCTGCGGCCCATTGCCGTCATTAAAGGCTAAGGCGAACAACCGACAGATCATAAAGGAGGCATCAATGACACCGGAAATTTTCAGGGAGTATGATATCAGGGGCATCGTGGATGAGCAGATCACGGATTCAGATGTTTTTCTGCTGGGCCGGGGAATTGGCACCTATCTCGCGGAGCACGGGTGCCATCATTTAACATTGGGCCGGGACTGCCGGTTGAGTTCCGACCGGTTCAGCGAGCAGATGACCAAAGGCCTCATTGCCAGCGGCTGCCATATTACCGATATCGGCGTCTGCCCGACGCCGGTGCTCTATTTTTCCATCCGGCATTTCGAGCAGGAAGGCGGCGTCATGATCACGGCCAGCCACAACCCACCGGAATATAATGGTTTTAAGGTATGCCTGGGAACAGACTCCGTACACGGGCAGGAAATCCAAAAGATCCGGGAGATCATTGAAAAAGAAGCCTTTACTGACGGCACCGGCAGCCGCGACGAGGCAGATGCCGTCACTCCCTATGAGCAATATGTGAAGGAAAACATCCAGGTGCCCAATGCCATGCGGATCGGGGTGGATGCCGGCAACGGGACCGCAGGTGTTGTGGCGGTACCGATCTTAAAGGCGCTCAACTGTGAAGTGCATGACCTCTACTGTGAGATGGATGGCAATTTCCCCAACCATGAGGCGGACCCGACTGTGGCTGCCAACCTG
>DATGCF010000187.1:0-2378 GCA_035312245.1 Desulfosalsimonadaceae bacterium | reverse complement strand
ATTTGATCTGACCTCTTTAATGGGATGTTTCTCCGGGGGGGCGCCGCTGCCGCCTGAGGTCTGCAAACAGTTTGAGGCTAAAACCGGTGCCGTCATATTTGAAGGCTATGGGTTAAGCGAAACCGCACCCGTCGTCTCGGCGAATCCAACCAACCGATCCGGGCGAAAAATCGGCACTATCGGATTCCCCATGCCCGGCACCGACATTAAAATCCTAGACATTGAAACCGGCCTGCATGAGATGCCTCTTGGCGCTGACGGTGAAATCGGCATCAGCGGCCCCCAGGTCATGAAAGGCTACTGGAACAAGCCGGAAGAAAACAATGCCGTTTTCCGGGAAATTGGGGGCAAGCGCTACTTTCTTACCGGAGATATCGGCCAGGTGGATGAAGAGGGCTATATTGTCATCACGGACCGCAAAAAAGACTTAATCATTGTAGGGGGATTTAACGTATACCCCCGGGAGATTGAAGATTCATTATTCCAGCACCCGAAAATCGCCATGGCGGCGGTGGTTGGTGTGCCGGACAGCAAGAGCGGAGAAGCAGTCAAAGCCTACATTCAGTTAAAAGAGGGGGAGACCGCCACTGAAGATGACATCCGGCAGTTCTGCAAGGAGAACCTGGCCGGATACAAGCGCCCCAAA
The DNA here is from genome assembly GCA_035312245.1 of Desulfosalsimonadaceae bacterium. Classification (GTDB taxonomy): domain Bacteria; phylum Desulfobacterota; class Desulfobacteria; order Desulfobacterales; family Desulfosalsimonadaceae; genus M55B175. The sequence continues at coordinate 1,732 of DATGCF010000187.1, read as the reverse complement.
TATATTGAATTCCGGGATACCCTGCCGGTCTCGCCGGTGGGCAAAATCCTGCGAAGAAAGCTTCGGGAAGAAGATATGAGCGGATAGGAAGTTAAAAATTCTTAGTTTGACATTTAGATAAGGTTAAATTATAAATACGGACGAAATTTGCTCGTTTTTCCGGAAATAACCACAATCTATCGATCATTTGAGGTATGAGTTTCCGTGATCGGAGTTGGATCGAGAACAAAAGTGAAAAGGATTGAGCCAGCCGGCTCAATCCTTTTTTTTCGGCTAAACCTCAAAACCTGCCAATCAGAATAAAATGGAGCTGCTTATTATTTTAAGATCCGCCCAAGGACCGGCAAACCCTTGCAGCGGGTCGCGATCCCCGCCTGAAATACCGTCGATGATATGTTTAAATCAACAACCCAACTCAACACCAAACCCTAAAGGAGAGAGAAGATGAAAAAAATTTTAATTTTATGCACCATCTTACTACTAATTGCACCGACGGCCTATTCACTGACCATGGAGGACTTCAATTTCGGCGGTCACACCCGGGTCCGGGGCTATGACATGACAAATTTCTGGACATTCAATGATGACCAGGATTTTGACAACTGGTCCACCTTCAGGCATCGCACCAGCCTTTGGACAAAGGTTGATACCGGATACGATGTGACCGGATATGTCAAAATAACCAATCAGAATTACGGCGAAGGCCTCACCTACGCAGACCAATGGGAAGTTGACAATGAAAGCAACAAGTTATTCATCGACAATGCCTTTATCGACATCAATAATCTTTTCGACCTGCCGCTTGCATTGCGCATCGGCCGGCAGAACGTCATCTACGGCACGGGTTTCGTCCTTTTGGACGGGCAATCCCAATATGCCTCAACATCCATCTATTTTGACGGCCTGAAGTTAAGCGCCGATCTGGGTAAAAACGCCAAAGTGGACTTCCTGTACCTGAAAGATCAGGAGGGTGAGCGGGATGATGGATCAGACGACGACCAAACCCTCTCAGGGGCCTATTTTACGGCCACCTGCCCGGTTATCGGCGGTCAGCAGGAACTCTACATATTAAACCGCGAGGACGAAAACCTTCAAAAAGATATCTGGATGGGGGGCATCCGGTTATCCGATAAATTCAAATGCGGGCTGGATTACTCCGGTGAATTCGCCTATCAGATAGGCGATGCATTTGAAGCCGAAAACGGCGAAGATATTGACCAGGACGCCTATGGTTATAAACTGGACCTTGGCTATACCTTAAAAGATGTGGCGCCTACGCCGCGGTTCTTCCTGGGTTATGCCTTCCTCAGCGGGGACGAGGATGACAATGATGATGAGAGCAACCGGTGGGATGTATTCTACGGCGGATGGCCGCAATTCGGGGATCAACTGGCATGGAAATATGTAAATATCGGACCGGGCAATAACATTGCCAATTATGATGAAGACTACAATGAATTGAGTTCAGTGGGCGGCGAAGCGGTTTATTCCAACTTGAGCAAGGCGACCGCCGGCGTTGGTTTGAATTTTACCAAAAAATTCAACGCCAAACTCTCTTACTCTCTTTTGACAGTGGATGAGCCGGATCCCGGGGCGGATGATGATTTTGGCGATTACTACCAGCTTGAAGCCCAATACAACTACACCGACTTTCTCACATTTTCCCTGTATGCCGCAGCTATCGAACCCGGTGACGCATTCATCAATGATGATACCGCGCATGAGCTGTACT
>DATGCF010000186.1:0-4914 GCA_035312245.1 Desulfosalsimonadaceae bacterium | reverse complement strand
GTGATTCTGGGCGGCTCCGGAAGCATCCCGGGCGTGCTTCTGGGTGCGATTCTGATTATCGGTCTGCCGGAGGTCTTCCAGGAGCTTCAGCAGTACCGGCTGCTTATTTTCGGCTTGGCCCTTGTGGCCATGATGGTTTTTCGGCCGCAGGGGATTCTGCCGCCCAAGCCCCACGAGTATCCGGTGGAGTCGCTTGATGAAAGCGAGGTGACCCTATGAGCCTGCTGCGCGTCAACAATGTGACCAAGCGATTCGGCGGGCTTGTGGCGGTGGATGCGGTTTCCTTTGATATTCCGGAGGGCTCGGTGTTCGGGATGATCGGGCCGAACGGGGCCGGCAAGACCACGGTGTTTAACCTGATCACCGGCAATTACAAGGTGGACGGCGGCAATATCGTTTTTGAAGATCAGGATATTACCAATCGGGTCACCCATAAGATCGTTAAACTGGGCATTGCCCGGACCTTTCAGACCATCCGGCTGTTTGCTAATATGTCGTTGATGGAAAATGTCCTTTCAGGGTATCATTGCCGTATGACATCCGGTATTCTGGCCGCCATGTTCCGGATGCCCTGGCAGTACCGGGAGGAGCGCCGGGCCATGGGAAAAGCCCTGGCTGAGCTCAAGTTTGTGGGGCTTGCCGATCAGGCCCGGAATCTCGCCAGAAATCTTTCCTACGGCAACCAGCGGCTTTTGGAAATCGCCCGGGCACTGGCCTCCAACCCCCGGCTGATCATTCTGGATGAGCCGGCCGGCGGAATGAATGAACAGGAGACCGCGCGGCTGGTGGATCTTATTTTCCGCATCCGGGATCGCGGGATTACGGTGCTTTTGATTGAACATGACATGAGCCTGGTGATGAAGGCCTGCGAATACCTGGTCGTCCTTGAATACGGCAAGAAAATCGCCGAAGGCGTGCCGGATGCCGTCAAGGAGGATCCGCTCGTGATTGAAGCATATCTGGGCAGTGAGGATGAAAATGATGATTTGTAGGAGGGCTGCGGATGCTGCTTGAAGTTAAGAATCTGGAGGTCAACTACGGCAATGTCCGGGCCCTTCACGGGATCGCTTTGACGGTGGATGAGGGTGAGATCGTCACTATTTTAGGGGCTAACGGCGCAGGCAAATCGACCACGCTGAATGCCATCTGCGGTCTGGTCAAGCCCCGGGCCGGGGAGGTGTATTTTGCCGGCGAAGCCATTCACCGGCTGCCGCCCTATAAAGTGGTGGCCAAAAAGATTACCCAGGCACCGGAGGGCCGGCGGGTCTTTGGCACCCTGACGGTTCAGGAAAACTTGAATCTGGGGGCATTTACCTCGAAAAATCCGCAGCGGATTAAAAACAGCCTGGAATGGATTTTTGAATTGTTTCCCCGGTTAAAGGAGCGGCAAAATCAGCTTGCCGGCACGCTTTCCGGCGGAGAGCAGCAGATGCTTGCCATCGGTCGGGCCCTTATGTCAAACCCCAAGCTGCTGCTTTTGGATGAGCCTAGCCTGGGCCTTGCGCCGGTGCTGGTGCGCCAGATATTTAAAACCATCCGCCAGATCAATGAAGCCGGCGTCACGGTGATCCTGGTGGAGCAGAATGCGCGAATTGCTTTAAAACTCGCCCATCGCGGGTATGTCATGGAGGTCGGCCATATTGTCATGTCTGATACGGCCGGCGCTTTGCTGGAGAATCCGGAGGTGGTCCAGGCTTATCTGGGCGGGGCAGATTAGAGCTATAGATTTTTTTATGGAGCCATCATGACGAATACCATTGATTTTCAAAAAATTGAGCAACAGGCCGTGGATCTGGCCGCCCAGTGGCAGGACCGGGCCAACCGGATGCTGACCTCTGAAGAAAAAGCCATCCAGGAGCAGATGCTTCATCTGCTCACCAATCCGCTCGATAAAGTCGTGCTGACCCGGATGATCGACCAGTGCTTCCGCTCCCATGACAATGACCGGGTGGCGGACCAGGTCAATCATCTGCTTCGCGAATACGGCGTCCCCAATTTTTTTTCCCGGGTCGAGCGGCTGCTAATCCAGATGTTTATGGGCTTGGGCCGGCGTTTTCCGGATGTATCCGTACCGCGGATGGTCGATAAGATGCGCATGTCCTCATCCCGGGCCATCATTCCGGGCGAACATAAGCCTCTGCACACGCATTTGGAAAAACGTAAAGCCCAGGGCGTGCGAATGAACATCAATCATCTGGGCGAAGCTTTGCTGGGTGAGGATGAGGCCAGGCACCGCCTGGATACCTATATCCGGGACATGCGGGATCCGGAAATCGAATATATATCGGTTAAGATCTCTACCCTGTACTCCCAGATTTCCTCGCTGGCATTCGAACATACCGTCTCCGTCATGGTGGACCGGTTGACCGAGCTTATCCGGGTGGCCAAGGAAAACTTTTTTACGCGAAAATCCGGGGAACGGGTGCCCAAGATCGTCAATATGGACATGGAGGAGTACCGGGACCTGGATATCACCTATGAGTCCTTTGTCCGTACTCTTGAGAAGGCGGACTTTAAGGATTATTCCGCCGGCATCGTGCTGCAGGCCTATGTGCCCGATTCCTATAAGCTTCAGCAGAAACTCACCGAATGGGCCAGAAAGCGGGTGGCGGACGGTGGGGCGCCGGTCAAGCTTCGGATTGTGAAGGGTGCCAACATGGAGGTCGAGCAGATCGAGTCCGCGCATTTCAACTGGCCGCTCGCCCCCTATGACAACAAGGTGGACGTGGATGCCAACTACAAGCGGATGCTGCAGTATGCCATGCAGCCGGAGAATATCAAGGCGGTGCACCTTGGGGTGGCCTCTCACAACCTGTTCGAGTTGGCCTACGCCCATGAACTGGGCCATGCCTTAGGCGTGACCGATTACTTCTGGTTTGAAATGCTTGAAGGCATGGCTGATCATGTACGCCGGTCCCTTCAGGAAAGCGTCAAGGATATTCTGCTGTATGCGCCGGTGGCCACCAAAGAGGATTTTATCAATGCCATCGCCTACCTGATCCGGCGGCTGGACGAGAATACCTCGCCGGAGAACTTTCTGCGTTATTCCCCACATCTCACCACCGACTCCGAGGCGTGGACGTTTCTGCGCAACCAGTTCCTGGCCTCCTGCCGGCAGATCGAGCAGGCGCCGGATTCGCCGAACCGGGTTCAGGACCGGAACACGGAAGTATTTGACGAAAAGATGGGCACCTATTGGACGGGGCGTTTTACCAATGAGCCGGATACCGACTGGGCGATTGGCGCCAACCGGGTATGGGCGGAGAGCATCCGCGACAAATGGATGAAAAGCGAAGATGAGGCGCCCATCCAGATCCCGATTGTGGTGGCCGGTGAGGAGCGCTTTGAGGGATGCAAAACCAGAGAAATCATTGATGTGCCCAGGTATGAGGAAAAGGGCGGCAAACGGATCGTCACGGCCAACTATGCCATGGCCGGTGCCAAGGATATTGATAAAGCAGCTCAGATTGCCCGGGAGGACCCGGACGGATGGCGGCAGAAAAGCCTGGATGAGCGTCACCGGATTTTAGACCGTGTCTCCCACGAAATCCGAAAGGCCCGGGGCGATCTGATCGGCGCCGCCTCTGCCAACTGGGGCAAAATTTTTACCGAAAGTGACCCCGAGGTGTCCGAGGGGATCGACTTTGTCGAGCTCTATGCGCATACGGCCCATATGTATGAAGATGCGCCCAATTTGACATGCGCCCCCAAGGGCGTGGGGCTGGTGCTCACGCCCTGGAACTTTCCGATAGCCATTCCCTGCGGCGGGGTGGCGGCCTCGCTGGCGGCCGGCAATACGGTGCTGTTTAAGCCGGCGTCTGCGGCGGTGCTAACAGCCTGGGAGCTGGTCCAGTGTTTTTACCGGGCCGGGGTTTCCAAAAACGCGCTGCAGTTTGTTCCCTGTTCCGGCGGTGAGGTGGGCAGCCGGTTGACCAATCATCCGGATGTTGACTATATTATTTTGACCGGCGGGACGGAAACCGGGATGCAGATATTAAATGACCGGCCGGAGATCCAGCTGGCCGCGGAAACCGGCGGCAAAAACGCCACCATCGTCACCGCCATGTCAGACCGGGATCAGGCGATTAAAAACATCATCCACTCTGCATTCTCCAACTCCGGGCAGAAGTGCAGCGCCACTTCGCTTCTGATTCTGGAAAAGGAAATCTATGAGGACAAGGATTTTCGCAGGCAGCTGGTGGATGCGGCAAAGAGTTACAAAACCGGCTCCTGCTGGCAGTTTGAAAATAAGATGGGGGCGATTATTTCGCCGCCCAAGGGGGACCTCCTGCGCGCGCTGACTACCCTGGAAAAAGGCGAATCCTGGGCCCTAAAGCCGGAGCAGATCAGTGACAACCCCTATCTCTGGACGCCGGGGATCAAATGGAATGTGCAGCCCGGCAGCTATACACACATGACCGAATTCTTCGGCCCGGTGATAGGCGCCATGCGGGCGGATAACCTGGATCATGCGATTGATCTCGTCAACCAGACCGGCTACGGGCTGACCTCCGGGCTGGAGAGTCTGGACCGCCGGGAGCAGGCCAAGTGGAAGTCCAAGATTATGGCCGGCAATCTCTATATCAACAGGGGGACCACCGGTGCGATTGTCCTGCGCCAGCCGTTCGGCGGCATGAATAAATCCGCCCTGGGGGCCGGCATCAAGGCCGGAAGCCCCAACTACGTGTACCAGTTTATGGATGTCCGGGAGACGGGATACCCCGCGTTCGGCGACATCCAGAAAGAGACCCGGCTGCTGCGGCTGGCCAATGAATGGGAAATCGAATGCCGCTGGGACCGCTTTCCGGAAGATATTGCCGAAGATATGGGAAAGACCGTGCGGGCCATCAAGAGCTATGTGTATCAGTGGGAAAATGAGTTCGGCCGGGAGCATGATTTTTTCAACCTCCGCGG
>DATGCF010000185.1:0-8977 GCA_035312245.1 Desulfosalsimonadaceae bacterium | reverse complement strand
CAAAGACCCGCCCGTAATGACTGCCAGGCACCAGGGATACATCTGATATAAACTCGACGATATGTTCATTGCCCTTAAAATAATAGGGCTCGGTATCTTCCTTCCGGATCTCCGCCCGGCGGATAGATACCAGCTGCTGCTTGACCAGCTGAAGGACAACCTGCTGGCGCTGGTATGTTTCAATATCTGCCTCGCCCTTCTCCCAGGCATTGATGCCGATTCGAAAAGCCCCCATAACACTTACCAGCAGCACCCCGATGATGGTGATGGAGATCAGCAGTTCAATCAGGGTAAACCCTCTGCCCCCCATTGTCAGTCCCCGCTTTCTTCCCCGCCTTCAGGGGGCGGTGCAAGAACTGCGGTTGCCAATTCGAACTGCCGCTGGCGCCCGCCTTTTTCCCACGTCACGGCAAGATCGATTTGGTACTCAGAAACCGGTAATTCGCGGCCGTCTTCTGTCTCCAGGGGAACATGGGTGACCTCTGCGGTCCACTCGTAGCCGTCGTCAAAAGCGCCGGAGCGGACGCCGGGGGTCAGCTCCTTTCGGGCCAGAATTTCCTCCATCTTTTCCTGTGCATGAAATATGCCATAAAAATAATCCGCTGATACGGCCCCGGCTTTCAAACCGCCGGAGAAAAGCTGCATCACGACCACAAGCGAGATGGCCAGGATCATGAATGCGACCAGGACCTCGATGAGGGTAAAGCCGCAGCTGTTAGATGCCATGATTTCCCCGCTCCAGCGTATCCAGCACAGCCATGCCGGCAATAAAATCAATTTTGATTTGATACCGCAGGCCGCCCTCGTTTGTAAGAATCAGCTTGCCCCCGTTGCTGCTGCCGTTCGGAAAAAACGCCACCTGAAAAAGCCCTTCTGAAATTTTCTCCTCCCCGGATACAGCCTGCTCAAACCGGACATTCTCCGGCAGGTCATAAACCATTTCCGCTTTATCCACCGGCAGCTCATCCGGCCGGTAAGTATCCGGCAGGGCAGAGCCGGTAAAAATCATCAATCGCCGCAGTTCAAAATCAAAAATCGCCACCCGGCCTTCGTACTCGGAGACCGCCTGGCTTCTGGCATACCGCAGGGCGCTGACAATCTTTTTGGATGCGGTTTTCAGGCTTAAGTTGCCAAGCGGGGCGATGATGCGGGGGGCGACAAAGGCGGAGACCAGACTGATAATGATTAAAACAACCAGCAGTTCAATCAGCGTAAAGCCGTTTTTCATGGCTTTCTTCTCTACTGGTCCAGACTCTTCCAGTTAACCACATCTGCATCTTCGTCCTCGCCGCCGGGTTGGCCGTCTGCGCCGTAGGCAATGATGTCATAATCGCCGTGCTCGCCCGGATGCCGGTATTCATAGGGGTTGCCCCAGGGATCTTTGGGAATCTCCTTGGGCAGATAGGGGCCGTCCCAATTATCCACATCAGAAGGCTTCTCCCGCAAAGCTTGGAGCCCTTGCTCGGAAGTGGGAAATTCGCCGACATCCAGACGATAGGTGTCCAACGCAGTTTCAAAAAGAGAAATCTGCGATTTGGCGGCCTTTTGCTTGGAGGTGCCTATCTTACCGAACATTCGGGGGGCCACCAGGGCGGCCAACAGGCCCAGAATGATCATCACGATCAAGAGCTCAATCAGGGTGAAACCTTTTTGATTGGCTGCCCTTTTAATTTTCAGTTTTTTTATCATTACTCCTTGCTCCGTAAATTAGGTATTAGGTATTAGCTTTTGGGTATTCATCTCAAGAATTTTCATATAATAATTTTAATTATTTATTTATTTCAGCGAAACTCTACAGCTTGTTAAATGACCTCGCAATTGTCATTTCGAGCGGCAGCGAGAAATCTTTTCATACAAGATTCCCCGTCGCTTGCGCTCCTCGGAATGACAAAATGAATGTATGAATCCACACGGGTAACTCATTTTAACATAGCATCAGCAAGCGCAGTAGTTTTTCAGCAGCCTTTCAAAAAGGCACCTCATTCATGCTGAACACCGCCATCAGCATGGATATGACGATAAAGCCCACCATCAGCCCCATAGCCAGGATCATGGCCGGCTCCAATAAATTCACCAGCCGCTTGATCATGTTGCGCACGGTTTTCTCATAATTGTCCGCCACCTTTAACAGCATCCGGTCGAGCTTCCCGGTTTCCTCGCCCACCGAAATCATCTGCACCGCAAGCGGCGGGAATATGGCCTCATGGCCTAACGGCGCGGACAGAGTGTCGCCCTCTTCCACCCTGTGGTAAACCGTTTGCAGGGAATCCGCAATCAAACGGTTGGTCATAATCTGACGGACTAAACTAAGCGCCTGAAGAATGGGCACCCCACTTCGGATCAAAGTGCCCAGTGTTCTTGAAAACCGGGCCACCTCAACCGAGCGGACCAGTCTGCCAACTACCGGCATGCGCAGGGCATACGCATCCGCCCGATACCGGCCTTTCCGGGTATTGATATATTTTTTTACTGCAAATACCAGGGCAGCCAGAACCAGAAGAATCAGCCACCAATAAGCGCGCAGCCCGTGGCTGATACTCAAAAGCACCTGCGTTGACGCCGGGATGGCCTGCCCCATGTCCGAGAATATAATTGAAAATTTGGGGATCACGAAAGTCAGCATGATGATAATGGAGACGCCGCCCACCAGCACCAGAAACAGGGGATAGACCATGGCAGATTTGATATAATCGCGAAGATCCTGGGAGCTTTCAAGAAACTCCCCGAGCCGCTCCAGCACTGCCGGAAGCACCCCGCCCGTCTCCCCGGCCCGGACCATGTTGATATAAAGGGGGTTGAAAACTTTGGGATACTTGGCAATCGCCTCGGACAAAGAATTGCCGCCCTCCACGCTTTTTAATATCGCGGCGATCATATCCCTGACCTTCTCCTTCTCAGCCACATTAATCAGAATGGACAGGGCCTTATCCACCGGCAGGCCGGCTTCAAGCAGGGCATGCAGGTCCTGGGTAAAAACCATCAGGTCCCGGCTGGTGACCCGCTGGAAAACCGAGGATATATCCTTGGAAAGATCTATGTTTAACCGACTCGCCCCGACTTTGGCGGGATCGATCCGGATTGGAATATAGCCCATTCCGTGAAGCTTTCCCACCACTTCTTTTTCCTCAGCTGCCTCAAGGGAGCCACTGACCGCCTTGCCTGAATTGTCAGCGGCCTTGTAGGTATAAAGCGGCATATTACTTTTCCAGAGTCACCCGGAGCACTTCCGATATTGTGGTCACGCCCTGCCTGACCTTTTGCCATCCATTCTGCCGAAGCGGATTTAGCCCCTTCCGTAATGCGACGTTTTTAATCCGTTCGGTATCCGAACGGTTGGATATTTCCTGGCGAATATCCGCATCCACCGCCAGATACTCGAAAATGGCGGTTCGACCCCGGTAGCCGGTATAGCGGCACTGATCGCAACCCCGGCCGGCATAAAAAACCATGTCCTTTGCTTCCTCCGGAGTCATGCCCATGGCCTGGACATGTTTATCATCCGGCCGGGTCTGCTCCTTGCAATTCGGACATATCACCCGTACCAGCCGCTGGGCCAGAATCCCCAGCAGGGTCGAGGAAAGCAGAAACCCTTCAACCCCCATATCCAAAAGCCGGCCGACCGCGCCCACCGCATCATTGGTATGCAGGGTGGAAAACAAAAGATGGCCGGTCAGCGCCGATTGAACGGCAATTTCAGCGGTTTCCTTGTCCCGGATCTCGCCCACAAGGATCACATCCGGATCCTGCCGGACAATGGAGCGAAGCCCGTTGGCAAAACTCAGGCCGATCTTTGCATTCACCTGAATCTGATTGACACCGTTTAAATAGTATTCGATCGGATCCTCCAGGGTAATGATCTTATTTTCCGGGGAGTTGATCTTTGAAAGCGAGGTATAAAGCGTTGATGTTTTTCCGCTGCCGGTGGGGCCGGTCACCAGAATCATGCCATAGGGCTGGGTGATCAGGCTCATGTATTCCGCCAGCAGATCCGATGGAAAACCAATTTTTTCCAGATCAAGGATCAGCATCTCCCGGTCCAGAACGCGCATGACCAGGCTTTCCCCGAACAGCGTGGGAATGGTGGAGACCCGGAAATCGATCTCCCGGTTGGAGACCTTCAACTTAATCCGGCCGTCCTGGGGCAGCCGCCGCTCCGCAATATCCATATTGGCCATGATTTTGACCCGGGAGATAATCGCCGCCTGAAGCCGCTTGGGAGGGGATTCAATATCATGCAGTACCCCGTCGATCCGAAATCTGACCTTAAAATTCGATTCAAAGGGTTCAAAATGAATGTCACTGGCCCGTATTTCAATGGCATTTAAAATCAAACGGTTGACCAGGCGAATAATCGGGGCCTCAGATGCCAGATCGCGCAAATGGTCAGCATCCGCACCGCCCTCGTCAGAAATTTCATATACATCGCGGCCGGCTTCCTCGATAATCGTCTCCAGGGACTGGGAGCCCGCGCCATACAGCCTTTCAATGGTATCCAGGATATCGCCTTCATCGCCGGCAAATACCTCGATCTCAAGATCAAAGGCCAGTTTTAAGGCATCCACCGTCCAGAAATCCTCGGGCCGGGCCATGGCAATCTTTAGGGTGCCGTTATCCAATCCAACGGGGACAAACTTGGAGGCTTTCATAAATTTGACGGACAGATTGTCAAGAACAACCGGTTCCGCCGGGTATTTATCCGGGGTCAAACTCTGCATATAATCTCTTTTTAATAAAACAAAAGTTATGGACGCCAAAAGAGATGCAATTATTATGCCGCAAACTGCATCTAAATTATCACCCCACTTTAATACGCCATGTCAACGATGACAATACATTTATATTTAAGCGATGTATGCCATCCTTTCTCCTTGACACATGAAATTAATCCCACTTATATTTTCAGTTGAATTAGCTGATGTCGTTTATATTTTTCACTCAATGCCATTAACTTAAGATTGAAAATCGGCTCGGCTGTCATTTCGAGCACCAGCGAGAAATCTTATAATTGAATGATTTTTTAAGATTTCTCGTCACTGTCGTTCCTCGAAATGACAGTGGCGGAAGGCTAAAATTAATGACATTGATTTTTCACTCTTTAACGGCCATTTCAAACGGATAAAGATAATGCCTGAAACCCAAGATCCCGCAAATCCCGAATATATCCACATCGCCCCCATTGAAAACGCCATTGAAGGCCAGTTGATGGGCTCCATTTTAACTGACCAAAATATTCCGCATCGGATTCGATCCTTTCATGACACCGCCTATGACGGATTGTATCAATTTCAGAAAGGGTGGGGCGAAATCTGGGCCCCGGAAAAGTACCGTGCGAGCATCCTTGACATTCTGGAAAAAATTCGATCTGATACGGCCTTATCGGAATAATGGCAATCGATGAGATACGGAGGAGATATTATGGCGGAATCCCAGCAGACGGAGTTCAAACAGTTTGAAAAAGCCTTAGAGATTGGTCGGCCCCCGAATATTGTCAAGTTATTTCCGAACTCCCGGGCGCTTATCGTCAGCGGTAAGTTCATTGACCGGGCGATGCTCAGAAAGGGAAAGGCCATCGCGCTTGCGGCAAACGGCCGGAATTATTTCGTGATCCGGGGCGCATTAAAGGCCGCCCAGCGGGCCAATGCGGCCATTATCATCGAAATCGCCAAATCCGAAGGCGGCACCAATGCCTATTGCGCGGTCAGTTATTGGAACATCGCGCGCCAGGTGGATGCCATTTGCAATGAGCTAAATATTACCGTACCGGTGGCGGTGCATGCCGATCATTACGGCATAAAAAAAAAGGAAGACATTGAGACCGCCAAAACCGAAATCCCCTCCATTTTTGATGCGGGTATGACGTCCGTGGCCATTGACGCCTCCCATCTGCCGGATGATGAAAACCTCCTGACCAGCATCGAATTAAATCCCTATTTACCCGAATGGGCGGGCTATGAAACTGAAATCGGCGAAATAAAAGGCAAATCAGGCATTTCCACGCCTGCAGAAGCCCGGTTCCTCATCCAGGGGCTGAATGCCCACGGCATTTTTCCGGACTGGATTGCCTTAAACAACGGCACCACCCACGGCATTGAAGCCGGTGAGGACGGCATCCAGGTGGACCTGACCGCAGAAATCCACCAAACTATTGAAAAATACAATGTATCCGGCGCCCAGCACGGCACCTCCGGAAACAGCAGCCAGCGGCTTAAAAAAATCGCCGATCAGACGCGCACCACCAAGGCCAATGTGGCCACCGCCCTTCAGATGATTTCCTGGGGCTTGAAGGTCAATGACTACGGCAATGCCCGGCTGGATGAGGCCGGGAACTTCATCAAGCTAAAGGATGAAGGCGTGACCGAGGACATGTGGGCCAAAATGACCGAATACGCTCAGGCCAAGGGACTCAAAAAAGGCGATTACAAAAAACTCAACCTTCCGTTTGAAAACAGCCTGCTGGCCCAGCCGCGCAGTATCCGGCAGCGGATGGTAAAAGCCGTGGAAGAATTCGCCTATAACCTGATCGTTAACGTCTTAAACAGCAGCAACACGGCAACTCTGGCCATTGAGGCCATACTTGAGGCCGGCTCCTTTGATGCCGGGGTAAAAGCTAAGCGGCTGGAAGACCCTTCTGAATGGACAGCAGATAAAATCGCCGAACGGGCCTCGGCTATTCAGCGGGATAGCGGCCCTGAAGGGGATTTCGAGGACTGATGCGGAAAAAATCGTTCTGCCATTTCTGCGGCCATCCCCTGACGGAGAAAACCGTGGACGGTCATTCGCGGCTGTTCTGTCAAACCTGCGATATGCCGCTTTATGAAAACCCGGTGCCCGCGACCTGCATTGTCACCGTGGATGATGCAGAGCGCCTGCTGCTGGTCAAACGCAGTGTCGATCCCAAAAAAGGTTACTGGTGCCTGCCCGGCGGATTCATGGAGCTTCAGGAAACGCCCGAAGCCGCCGGTCTGCGGGAACTCCATGAAGAAACCGGTTTAACCGGCAAGATCGACCGCCTGCTGGGCGTGACCACCAATAACAGCCAGCAGTATGATACGGTATTGATGGTGGGCTTTTTGGTGCAATCCTATGAGGGCGCGCTGATCGCCGGTGATGACGCGGATGCCGCCGACTGGTTTGCCTATCCCGATTTACCGGAAATCGCCTTTGACAGCCACCGACGGTTTATCACCCAGTATTATAATGCCTATGCACAAACCCAGGCATCAAATGCATAAAGGATTCATTATTTGGCGGATGCGCTATCGCTTATCCGCCCTACGTGTTCTGCGGGCAAGTAACTTTCTGTTCATACCCGTACTGGTAATCGTAATCGGTTTCTAATTCCCCGAGTACGATTACGAGTACCGCCCCGCTTTCGCGGGACTGAGTACGATCAGTTTAATTCGAACTTTCCGGCTCCTTCTCCCCTGACCAGTCTTTCTTCAGCTCTTCCATGTTGCGCATGAAGGCCCGGCGCTTTTCCTCTGGGACAATATGGACAATCATTTTTGAAACCGCATTGACCGGCCGGGCCAGCTGCGATTCGGCCACCATCTGCTTGCCCCCGATGGGCAGAAAAGCGATTAGCAGCACATATAATAAGGATGCCACCAGCGCGCCCTTTAAAACCCCCAAAACCGCACCGAAGAAGCGATCCACCGCCCCCAAGAGCACAAGCTTGATAAGCAGGCGCAGCAGAAAGCCAAGTAAATTCACGATCAGGCAGAAACCAAGAAATATAAGGATAAAAGCGATGATATCCCGATAAGCCGGTGTTTCAACCCAGCCGGCCACCACCGGGCCCAGCAGTTCATGGCCGGCATAGGCCGCATAAAAGCCGCCGACCACCCCGATAATCGAGGCCGCCTCTTTGATAAACCCTTTGAAAATCCCGACGATCAGGCTGTAGCCCAGAATCACCGCGATCACCATGTCAAACGGATTCATAAATAATTTCCAGGTATTAGGTTTTAGGTTTTGGGTTTTGGGTTTTGGGTTTTGGCCCTTAGCCCAGGTTAATTCCTATTGGTCAAGATTTAAATATTTATCAAGCTGTTAATTACTGATTCCGTGGCCGGCGGTCAAGAAAATTCTGGTCAAGAAAACTCTTGTATTCATTGCGCATAAAAATTAATGTTAAATTTTTAAAAAAAACAAATTGAGGCGCTAATGCCCAATACCCAACATCTAATACCTAAAACCCAATACCTAATACCCAGATATGAGCAGTTACCAGGAAGACATTAAAACCGAACTCACGTTCTCTGACAATCAGCTGGCCAGAGAACTTTTCGGCGAGCATAACAACCACCTCCAGCGGGTGGCCGATGCCGCAGAGGTTACCATCCAGGCCAGAGGCAACGCCGTGTTTATCCGGGGCGACTCCATTTCCGTCGATCTGGCCGCAAATATCCTCAACCAGCTTTACGGCTTGATCAAGGAGGGGTACCCATTATACCCGAATGACGTGGACTATGCCGCCAACGCGCTTTCCCGGGACCACACCATCAACCTCAAAGATATTTTTATGGATGCGGTTTACGTGACATCCAAAAAACGGACGGTCACGCCGAAAAGTCCGATGCAGAAAGCCTATATTGATGCCATCCGAAATTTTGATATTGTGTTCGGCATCGGCCCGGCAGGCACCGGTAAAACCTACCTGGCCATGGCGATGGCCGTGGCCGCGCTCACCAAAAAAAAGGCGGACCGGATTATTTTAACCCGCCCGGCGGTGGAAGCCGGCGAGGCCCTGGGGTTTTTGCCCGGCGACCTGGCAGAGAAGGTAAATCCCTATTTGCGCCCGCTCTATGACGCACTGCACGACATGATGAGCTTTGAAAAAGCCTCGAGCCTGATGCACCAAGGGGTTATTGAAGTGGCTCCCCTGGCATTCATGCGGGGCCGCACCTTAAATGATTCATTCATCATCCTGGATGAAGCACAGAATTCGACCACCGAACAGATGAAAATGTTTCTC
>DATGCF010000184.1:0-15763 GCA_035312245.1 Desulfosalsimonadaceae bacterium | reverse complement strand
TTCAAGAATTGTCGACCTTTTTGAAAAAATGACAGCAAAGAATTTTTTCTGGAGTTATTCCAGAGATATTTCTCCTGGCGATACCGATTCGGAGATTCTTGTGGAAACCGTCTTTTCATAATTGCCCAGATCGATGTAATAAAGGGCGCCTTCAAAATAGAATTCCCCTTTTTCTTTTTTTGCCTGGTGGGATGACTGCTGGCGGTAGGTTTTTTGTTTCTGTTTCCTTTTTTTATTGCGGTTTTTCTGTGAAGCGGGTTTGGGCATTGATGTTCTAAAAATGTCTTGGGTTGCAGTTGTCAGTCGCGAAAGACTGGTGTCTCAATGACATTAACTTAAGATTGAAAATTGGCTCGGTTGTCATTTCGAGCGCCAGCGAGAAATCTTATAATTGCATGATTTTTAGAGATTTCTCGTCACTATCGGTCCTCGAAATGACAGCGGCCGAAGGCTAAAGTTAACGAAATTGACTGGTCTCTGACATCTGTAGGCCGGGATTCTATACCGGCAACGGATCTTATTTTTATCTTAACCTATGCAAGCCAGAGTTTTGTGTCAAGGGTTTCAGGCAGGCACGGTGGCCTGCTCTACGAAGGCTGCGCCGATCGCCCGTGATCAGGATGCTCGCTTTCCGGGACCTGGCATAACTGCGGCTTACCAATAAATATCGACATCATATAATTTAAACTTTGAATCATCGGTAATGATTCCCAAGGATTCAAGCTGTGCCTGGGCAATCAGCATCCGGTCAAAAGGGTCCTTGTGATATAAGGGCAGCTGACCCGCCAAAATTGCCTGTTCGTTTTCTATGGGCATTATTTCTATTTGATTTTTTGCAAGTTCGCTTGGTATTAAAAATTCTAGTGGCTCATCAAGTTCAAGCCTTCCAAGCGCATATTTAATTGATATTTCCCAGGAGCTTGCCGTGCTCCAATAAAGAAGGTTTTTGCGGCCTCGGATGGCGGCGGCAGCTTTTGGAGAAAGGCGTTTATCAGCCGTCAGCCAACATATGAGCACGTGGGTATCCAGTAAATACAACAATCAGTTCAAAATTTATATAAAGTCAAGGGTTGGGGCCATTGTTGACCAAGTTAATAAACTTCGAATGGGTGCTTCCCAAGGTATCGGCATGACAAAGGAATGGAGCAAATGGTTACGTTCTGCGGCATGTGATTTTAATATCGAGGTGGATGAGAAAACATTGCGGTTACTTGGCGGTTTTGTTGAAGAGCTTTTAAGTGCCAATCAAACGACAAATCTTACCGCCATTACCGATCCGGAAGAAATTGCTGAAAGCTTGATACTGGATTCTATTATTCCCGGAAAATATTTGTTCGAGAAAAAACAGATTCTGGATTTAGGCACGGGAGGCGGATTCCCGGGCATTCCCTTAAAAATTGTTTTTTCGGAATTGAACCTGACCCTGATTGATGCCAGGCGCAAGAAAATCAATTTTTTGAAATATGTGATCCGGCAGCTGGGACTTGAAGACATTGTTGCCCGGCAGATCCGGGCCGAAGAGCTGGCAGGGCAGGGGGCCCGGTTTGATGTGGTGATAACAAGGGCGGTGTCCTCGCTGGATGCGTTGATTAAGATGGCCTTGCCGCTTCTTAAAAAAGACGGGGTGTTTATTGCCATGAAGGGCAGTCACTATCAGGCGGAGATTGATGCGCTTAAACAGGAGACATTGATTAAAACCGGCCGGGAAAAATATGCCGTCCGTCAATTAGCAATTGACGTTGAGACATACCGCCTTCCGGTTTTAGGAATCCTTCGAGCGCTGATTTTTGTTCGGGTTTAACATATATTTTGGGCCCAATGGAAATCTGATTGACAAGCATCAAACTGACTGATATTCTAATTATAAATTAATAATCTTGCCCGGTGTGAGCTTTCCATGATGAATGATCCGCTGACCACGTTTTTTAACACATAAATACCGTGTCTTCCTAATGGGCAGGGCGATGATGGCCGATTTGAATCAATCCGATATTGATGATACTCAGTCGACAGAGGTTGTTGCCAGGTTATACGAACTGATCCAGCAGTTAAGTGATGAAGAACGTCACCAGCTGTTGCTGGATCTGGAACAGCACCTGACGCCCAAAAAACGAAAATATCCGCGAAAAAATTACTTTATGAGCGTTCAATTTTCAATTGACGGGCGGATGTTTAACGGGTTTATCAAAAATATCAGTCAGGGCGGCGCCTACGTTGAAACCCTGAGGGACCAGCTTCAGCATTTGGAAAAAGGCCGTCCTCTTGTCCTCACCTTTCAGCATCCCGACACCCAGGGGCATGTCAAAATAACGGGTGAAATCGTGCGTATTAACGCCTCCGGCATTGGTGTGCATTTTGAGGAGAAGCTGGGGGATTTGAATGCGCCGGTTGATTAAGATTTCTCGTCGCTGGCGCTCCTCGGAATGACAGTGGCGGAAGTTGAGGGAGAAGGGGTAAGGGCGCTTTCGCTTCAATCCGTTTTTTTCCTATCCTCTTGGATGGTATTTTGCGTGCATTTTCTTTAAGTGATCGCGGGCGACATGTGTATAGATTTGCGTGGTTGAAATATCCACGTGGCCAAGCATCATCTGAACAGCCCGCAGATCCGCCCCGCCTTCAAGCAAATGGCTGGCAAATGAATGCCGCAGGGAATGCGGAGTGATCTCCTTTTTTATGCCAGCCTGTAGGCCGCAGCGCTTCAGCAGCTTCCAGAAGCCCTGGCGGGTCATGGGTTTTCCGGCTCTGGCCACAAAAAGATAGGGGCTGAGTTTTTCCTTCAGCAGCGCCGGCCGCCCATAGGTGATGTAGGCTTGGATTTTTTCCTTGGCATAACCGCCTATGGGCACAATCCGCTCCTTTGAGCCTTTGCCGAAGACACGGACAAATCCGGCCTCAAGATTGATTTCCGCCATTTTTACGAAGACCAGTTCACTGACCCGAAGGCCGGCCGCATATAGGAGCTCTATCATCGCCGCATCCCGCAACCCTTTCGCAGTCGTTGTATCCGGCGCGTCCAGCAGTTTTTTTATTTCTTCAAATGACAATACATCCGGCAGCCTAACGCCAAATTTGGGCAGCTCTACCAACCGGGCGGGATCTTTTTTAATCACTTTTTCCTGCACGGCAAACCGGTAAAACCCCCTCAGGGTGACCAGATGGCGGGCCCGGGATCGGATGCCAAGCCCCTTTTCCCGCAAATTTAACAGGTATTTTAGAATGACCGGGGTGTCGGTTTCCGCGACAGCTAAAATCTTGTTCGCCCGCAAAAACCGAACATATCGGGAAAGGTCCCGGGCATAGGAATCAATGGTGCTGGCTGAAAGCCCCTTTTCCACAACCAGGTAATTCAGATATTGATCAACCAGTAAATTCAGCCCACTCATCAGGCAATCATATCCATGCGGATCTCAAGCTGATTCAAAACCTCGGCGCCGTGACTCCGGACTACGACCATGTTTTCCAAGCGCACCCCGCCTCTGTCCGGGATATAGATGCCTGGCTCCACGGTAAACACCATATTTTCGGATAATGTTTTTTCCCGTTCAGCAACCGGGCTTAAGGAAGGGGATTCATGTACGGCAAGGCCCACCCCGTGGCCCAGTCCGTGGCCGAAATAGCCTTTATAGCCGCTATTTTCGATATGATCTCTGGCAACAGCATCGATTTCGCAAGTGGTCATGCCGGGTTTAATGGCGGAAATGGCCTTCTGCTGGGCGTCATAGACAATGGTAAATATTTCCTTAAACTCATTATCCGGTTTTCCAAGAAAAACCGTGCGGCTCATGTCGCTGCAGTAGCCATTTAATTTGGCACCCCAGTCAAAAAGAAGCGGCTCTTTTTTATGAAAGGGCCGCTTCATAGGAATGGCGTGGGGCAGGGCGGAGTTCGGGCCGGAGGCGGCAATCACCGGAAAAGATAACGCCTGGGCGCCGGCTTCCCGCATCTGTTTTTCAAGCGCCCATGCAGCGTTTATTTCAAATAGACCGGATTTAACAGTTTGAATAAACTCTTTGAATGCCGACTCCGCAAGCAAAACCGATTCCCGAATGGCGCTGATTTCTTCCTCATCTTTAATCAGCCGGAGCGATTCCACCATTTCGGTAAAAGGGACCAATTCTATGTGAGCGCCGTTTTCAGCAAGTTCTTTTGAGATTTTGGAATAAATCTCATATGACATCCGGCGGCTTTCAAACCCTAAGCGCTTAGTTCTCAATGATTCCAGAAGTTTAGGCAGTTCTTTGACCAAACCTTTTTGATAGACCACCACATCATAACCCGGGCATTCCTGTTTGGCCTGAATTTCAAACCGTGAATCCGTGGCCAGCAGCCGCGCATCCGGGGTGATGATAAGGGCGCCGGCGGATTCGTCGAACTGGGTGTCCTCTCCGGTAAATCCGCTTAAATACCGGCGGTTTTCTTCAATTAACACGAGAAACGTGTCGATGTTTTCATCCGCCATTTTTTTCTGCAGATCCGCTATGCGGTTTTCGATGGCTCCCATTTGGACTCCTGTCATTTCTTTACATATAAAAAAAAACATGATACCGGAAAGTTATAAATTATCCTGACTCTATCAACCCGGCATAAAGGATTCAACCATTGAAATACACCAACAAAGATATCATCCGATCCGGCGAGCGCAAGCTGATTCGTTTTATCGCCAAGCATCTGAACTGGAATCCGGTAAGAGAGTCGATCAGGGAGACCTACCAGATCAATGCCAACGGCAGCCTGGAGCATAAATCCGGCAATATCGTGGTTCATGAAGGGGATATCGCCTACAAACTCGATTTTGATCTTAAAGTCAATTTTTCATTGCTCCTGGATCGAAACGGCGACGCCATTGCTATCCGGTCGTCGCAATCAGGGGATGAAGATATCGCTGAATCGCCCGAGCCAGCCCCGCAGCCCCCTGAAAACGCCCGCAAAGCGTCGGAAATTGCGGAGATGATGTCTGAAATCAACAAGCAATAAACAGCCAGGGCACGACTTTCAACTGAATAATGCCGGAAAGGACCCGGGCTGTCATTTCGAGCGGCAGCGAGAAATCTTAAGATTCCTCGTCGCTGCCGCTCCTCGGAATGACAGGGGCAGAAAGCTGCCGCTCCTCGGAATGACCGAATGAATGATTAAATCAAGACCGCAGGACTTGGCTGACTTTAATAAATTTATTCTTAAAGAAAGGGGATAGACGATTGGCGAAAAAGGCCTTAATTACCGGCATTACCGGCCAGGATGGGGCTTACCTGGCGGAATTTTTGTTAAAAAAGGGCTATTCAGAAGTCCATGGCATCAAACGGCGGGCCTCCCTGTTTAATACTCAGCGGGTGGATCACCTCTACCAGGACCCGCATGAGCAAAATCTAAGATTTATGATGCATTACGGAGACTTGACGGATGCCTCCAATCTGATCAGCATTGTCCAGGATGTACAGCCGGATGAAATTTATAACCTGGCCGCGCAGAGTCATGTGCAGGTGTCATTTCAATCTCCGGAATACACGGGAAACGCGGACGGCTTGGGGACCCTGCGACTGCTTGAGGCCATCCGGATGCTGGGGCTTGAGAAAAAAATCCGGTTCTACCAGGCCTCGACGTCGGAACTTTACGGCAAGGTTCGTGAGAGCCCGCAAACCGAAGAGACCCCGTTTTATCCGCGCTCGCCTTATGCCTGTGCCAAGCTCTATTCGTTCTGGTGCACGGTAAATTATCGGGAAGCCTATGACATGTTTGCCTGCAACGGAATTTTGTTCAACCATGAATCCCCGATCCGCGGTGAAACATTTGTCACCCGGAAAATCACCCGGGCGGTGGCCCGCATGGCGCTGGGCCTGGAATCGCACCTTTATTTAGGCAATCTAAATGCGCTAAGGGACTGGGGGCATGCCAAGGATTTTGTCCGCGCCCAGTGGCTGATTCTTCAGCAGGATCAGCCGGAGGACTTTGTGATTGCCACCGGCAAGCAGCATTCGGTCCGCGAATTCTGTGAAAAGGCCTTTAATGACATTGGCATAGAATTACGCTGGGAAGGCGAGGGGGTAGAGGAGAAGGGGATTGTCGATAGTATTGAACCTTCCGGTCTTGTCACCGCCCTTCCCATCAAGCATGGCATGAATCTTTTAAAGCCAGGGCAAACGGTCGTTTCAGTGGATCCCCGATATTTCCGGCCCACCGAGGTGGAGACCCTTTTGGGGGATCCGTCCAAGGCAAAGGAAAAGCTCGGCTGGGAACCGGAAATCTCATTTGACGCGATGATTACTGAAATGGTTGAACATGATCTGATGGAAGCGGCCAGAGAATCGGTCTGTCAGAGAAACGGATTTCCGATACCAGCAAGCCTTGAGGCGCTGATGTAAAATGGGAACCTGAGTCGAAACGCTCAATTTAGGATAAAAAGCAGGTTGATGATACGCTATGGATAAAAACGCAAAAATATATGTGGCTGGCCATACTGGTTTGGCCGGGTCGGCCCTGGTCCGCAAGCTGAGAGATCTCGGCTACAATAATATTGTCGGCCGAAAACAAAGTGAACTTGACTTAACCCGCCAGGAAGCGGTGGAATCCTTTTTTGCAAAAGAAAAACCTGAATTTGTGATTCTGGCGGCCGCCAAGGTGGGGGGCATTGTGGCCAATAATACCTATCCGGCGGAATTTATCCGCGACAATCTGGCCATCCAAACAAATGTCATCCATTCAGCCTGGGAGAATAATGTTGAGCGACTGATTTTTCTGGGCTCATCCTGCATCTATCCACGGGACTGCCCGCAGCCCATGCAGGAATCCCATCTTTTGACCGGTCCGCTGGAGCCCACCAACGAACCCTATGCCATTGCCAAAATCGCCGGCATTAAAATGTGCCAGTCCTATAACCGGCAATACGGCACCCGTTTTTTTGCCGTCATGCCGACCAATCTCTATGGGCCGAATGATAATTTTAACCTGGAAACCAGCCACGTGCTGCCGGCGCTCATTCGCAAGTTTCATGAGGCGAAGCAAAATAATGCGCCAGCGGTTACGGTTTGGGGCACCGGCAAGCCCCGCCGGGAATTTTTGCACGTGGATGATTTTGCCGATGCCTGCATCCATATTTTTAATCTTGGCGATGATAGCTTTGATTCGCTGATCCATGCCTATGACACCCCGCTGGTCAACATCGGCTGCGGCAGGGATACGACCATTAAAGCGCTTGCTGAGATGATCCGGGAGATAACGGGGTTTTCCGGTGACATGACGTTTGACACCGCCCGTCCGGATGGCACCCCTCAAAAACTGCTTGATGTGTCCCGATTGAAAGAAATAGGCTGGACCTATTCTATATCCCTGAAAGAGGGGATACGGGAGACCTATCAGTGGTGCCTGGAAAATTCCGTATTCTGACACCTCAGAAGAGAAGCACCAGGGGCATTTATGCATATAAATGATACTCATGAGCTTCATGACGGCCAGATTATCATTTATATTCCCTGGTACCAGTTTGCCATTCGATTGGGACTCGGCGTGCTCACCGCATGTTATTTTTATTTTTTACCCCAACCCCCATTGGCTCTCAATTATGCGATAATCGCCGTATTATTCGCCATATTCTTCGCTTTTCATGTCATTTGGTGGCAGTACTTCAGAAAAAGGGGCATCGGGATAAAAGGCATCCGGGCGGCCAACTGGATCGATCTACTGGGGTCCGGCACCGTCGTTATCCTCGACCCCTATGCCATTCCGCCCACCTTGGTTTTGATCGTTATTGCGGTGATCGGAAACGGTATCCAGCACGGCCTCAAAAATTTTATCGTGGTCTCCGGAAACGCCGCACTGGTCAGTATTGCTGCTATTTCGACGCATTACTTTCTGATCGGCCATCGGCCGTCATATCCGTTTTATTTCTTTTGTATATTTTTACTGGTCTGCCTTCACTATATTTATTTTCTGGTTCGGGGGATCGAACGCTTAAAAACCCAGGCCGAAGAATATGCCCGAAAAGATGAATTAACCGGGCTTTTGAATCGACGGGCCTTTTCAGCCGCCGCAAGCTATTTGCTCTCGCTTTACCATCGTACCCGCTTGCCGCTCGTATTTGTCTTCGCCGACCTGGACGGGTTTAAGGCGGTTAATGACGAGTTGGGCCATGCCATGGGCGACCGGGTGCTTCAGCAGTTTGCCCGTCTTACCCGGGAAAACTTCCGGAAGACGGATATTGCAGCGCGCATTGGGGGGGATGAGTTCGTGTTTCTTTTGGCCAACAGTTACCGCAATGATGCCGAAGCCGTGATAAAGCGGCTGAATTCAGAATTTATCGGATGGGCGAAGAACCATTCAGTCAGCGTCGGGCTGAGCTGGGGCATCGAAGCCCTTGACGGGAAAGCTGAGGCGCCGCACCTTGAGGAGATTATGCGGCGGGCGGATGCGGCCCTGTATGCCGCCAAGGGCCGGCGGGGCAGGTGAGGGAAGTAGTTTGAGGTTCACACAGTTCACAGTTTACGGTTTAAAAGAATCAGTGCCTTTGGCTTTGGCAAAGGCCTATAAAAAAGGCCGCCTCCTTTAAGTTCCCCTTTGTAAAGGGGGATTTAGGGGGATTTTTAATTATGGCACGTTATAAATCCCCCCAATCCCCCCTTTTTCAAAGGGGGGCTGAGTTGATGGCCGTTTTCAAAGGGGGGCTGAGATTTTATCCCTCCTGCTCCGCCTTGGTCGCATCAATAATTTTCTGCTGCAGCTGGGACGGCACTTCATCATAGTGGGCAAACTTCATGGTAAAAATCCCGCGGCCGCCGGTCATGGAACGCAGATCCGGGGCGTAGCTCAACACCTCGGACATGGGCACATTCGCCCGGACGACCTGGTTCTTGCCTTTGCCCTCCATACCGAGCACCCGGCCGCGCCGGCCGTTTAAATCCCCCATGACATCGCCCATAAAATCTTCCGGCGTGGTGACTTCCACCTCCATGATCGGTTCCAGCAAAGTAGGCTCCGCCTGCTCTGCCGCCTTTTTATAAGCCAGGGAACCGGCGATTTTAAATGCCATTTCCGATGAATCAACGGAATGGTAGGAGCCGTCATAGAGCACCGCCTTGAAATCGATGCAGGGATAACCTGCGAGCACGCCTTTCTGGGCGGCTTCGGCAATCCCTTTTTCCACTGCGGGGATATATGTTTTGGGGATGACCCCGCCGACGATCTTGTCCTCGAACTCAAAACCAGACCCTTTGGGCAGGGGCTCGAATTGCACCCAGCAGTCCCCGTACTGGCCGTGCCCGCCGGATTGTTTCTTGTGTTTGCCCTGGACGGCGACGGTTTTTTTGATGGTTTCCTTATATGGAACCTTGGGAACGGTCAAGGTCACCTCCACGCCGTACTTGCGCTTGAGCCGTTCCACAATGGTCTCGATATGGACCTGCCCCATGCCCTTCAGCACCGTTTCCCGGGTCTCATCGTTTCGCTCCAGGGTAAGCGCCGAGTCCTCTTCCATGAGTTTGGACAGGGAGCTGAAAATTTTGTCCTCATCCCCCTGGCTTTTCGGCACAATGGCGTAGGACACGACCCCGGAAAGCGGCGCCGCGGATTTGAACTGTATTTTATTGCCGGCATCGCAAAGCGTATCCCCGGTTTTGGTTTCCTTGAGTTTGGCCACCGCCACGATGTCGCCGGGTCCGGCTTCGCTGATCTGCTTCTGCTCTTTTCCCGTCAGGCGGAGCAGCTGGCTGTATCGCTCCTTGGCGTCCCGGTTCGGGTTATAAAATGTGCCGTCCCCCCCCAGGCTGCCGGACATCACTTTAAAAACAGTCAGCCGGCCGGAGTACGGATCGGCAATGGTTTTAAAAACCAGCGCGGAAAAGGGCTCCGAGGGATCAGGATTTCGGGTGATCTCATTTTCCGTGCCCGGATCATAGCCGGTTTTGGGGCCGCGCTCAACCGGCGAGGGCATGGCATGGGCAAACAGTTCATATAGCTGATCCACGGCAATCTGTTTTACCGCCGCCCCGCATACCAGTGGCGCGAAGGTTCGGTTTAATATGCCTTTGCGAAGCGCATTGTAGAGGTCATCCTGGGAAAGCTCCTCACCTTCCAGGTATTTTTCCACAAGCTCGTCATCTGCTTCGGCAATGTTTTCCACCAGGGCCTCGCGCTCGCTGTCCGCCGTATCCTGCAGATCCGACGGGATCTCGCCCACCGAAGCTTTGCCGTCGGCAAATGTAATGGCCTTCATGCTGAGCAGATCCACCACGCCTTTGAATTCCTCCTCCTTGCCGATGGGCAGCTGCAGGAGAATCGGTTTGGGCTCGAAAATATTTTTGGCATCTTCAAAGGCTTTATAGAAATCGGCGCGTTCGCGGTCCACCTTGTTGATATAGATCATCACCGGGAGGTTGAATTCCTCGGCAAATTCCCATGCCTGCTCGGACTGCACCTTTACGCCGTTAATGGCATCTATGACGAGAAGCGCTGCATCCGCCGCCTGCATGCACATGCGGGTATCGGAGAAAAAGTTCTGATCGCCCGGCGTGTCAAGCAGATTGATGTTTGTCTTCTTCCATTCAAACTGATGGAATGCGGTGCTGATGCTGGAGCGCCGCTTCAGCTCCTCAGGCTCGAAATCCATGACTGAATTGCCTTCATCGACGCTTCCCAGTCGTTTGGTCACCCCGGCATGGTTCAGAAGTACTTCCGCCAGGGTTGTCTTGCCGCTGCCGCCGTGCCCGA
The DNA here is from genome assembly GCA_035312245.1 of Desulfosalsimonadaceae bacterium. Taxonomy (GTDB): domain Bacteria; phylum Desulfobacterota; class Desulfobacteria; order Desulfobacterales; family Desulfosalsimonadaceae; genus M55B175. Next base: position 5,071 of record DATGCF010000184.1, on the reverse strand, counting down.
TAAGGGCGATGTTTCTTAAATTTTCAGCCATATTTGCCATTAAACTCCTCTCTTATAAAATATTTTCAAATCCAAAATGATAATTTTTCCCTCATATCTTATTCAATCAAAAAAAATCAACCCCAAAAACCTGAATGGTTGTAATTATTTAGCTAAGTGTCGGCCCAGATACATCAGAAACTCCCGGTTGCCTTTCGGACCGAGAATAGGGGAGGGGAGGACGGTTTCTGAAACCAGGGATAATTTTTCAAAATAGCTGTCTAATTCACTGATAACCTGTTCATGCAGCCCGGCATCGCGGACTACGCCGCCTTTGCCGACCTGATCTCTGCCGACTTCAAACTGGGGCTTAACCAGTGCCAGGATGTGCCCCGCCGGCTTAAGAAACGGCTCAATTGCCGGAATCACGATTTTTAGGGATATAAAGGAGACATCAATCGTTATCAGATCAAAGTCTTCCGGCAGCACCGCCCGGGTGGCGTAGCGGACATTGGTACGCTCGATCACAGTGACCCGATCGTCCTGCCTGAGCTTCCAGTCCAGCTGGCCGTAGCCCACATCCACCGCATGCACATGGGCCGCGCCGAATTGAAGCAAACAATCGGTGAAGCCGCCGGTGGAGGCGCCCACGTCCAGGCACATGAATCCGTTCACATCAAGCCCGATTTCGGTGATGGCGTGGGCAAGCTTGATCCCGCCGCGGCTCACATATGGCATATCCGGCTTACGGCTGATAATGCGGGCGTCTTCAGCCAATTGCGTGCCGGGCTTATCCATGGGCTGATCATTGACCAGGATATTTCCGCTCATGATCAATGTCCGGGCGGTCTCCCGGCTTTTGGCAAGCCCCCGTTCGACCACCAGCAGATCCAGCCGCTTTTTCCGGGGTGCCGTCATGAGCCGGTTTGGAGCTTCTTAAGGGAAAACCAGGCGGCTGCTGCGCGCACAATGCCGTCCGCATCAATGCCGTATTTGGCCCGTAGCACATCCCGGGCACCGTGTTCCACAAATGTATCCCGAATCCCCAGGCGTTTGACCCGGATTCCGGAGACATCGGCATCATGCAGGGCCTCCAGAACCGCGCTGCCGAATCCGCCCTGGCATACATTTTCCTCAACTGTCAGAATATTGGGGATTTTTCTCGCAAGCCCGCATATGCACTCCGTATCCAAAGGCTTTACAAAACGGGCGTTTACCACCGTGGCATGGATGCCATAGGTGTCTGCCAGAGTTTTTTGGGCGGAGACCGCCTCATTGACCGTCACGCCAACAGCCAGAATCAAAAGATCATCCCCATGGGTCAGGACTTCACCGCGGCCGATGGGCAAAGGCGTGATTGGGTCATCGAACGCCACCCCGATTCCCGGCCCCCGCGGATACCGGAAGGCAATAGGGCCCGGATGATCCACCGCGGTCAAAAGCATCCGGCGCAGCTCATTCTCATCTTTGGGCGCCATGACCACCATGTTGGGCATGAATCGCAGGTACGAAAAATCAAACAATCCGTGGTGGGTGGGGCCGTCCTCGCCCACGATCCCCCCGCGATCCAGGGCAAAAGTGACGGGCAGGCTTTCCAGGCAGACATCGTGGATCAGCTGGTCATAGGCCCGCTGCAGGAAAGTGGAGTATATGGCCACCACGGGCTTGAATCCTTCAGTGGCCATACCCGCGGCAAAGGTCACCCCGTGCTGTTCGGCAATGCCCACATCAAAGAAACGGTCCGGAAATTTTTTAGAGAATTCAACCAGGCCGGTGCCTTCTGGCATGGCCGCGGTCACCGCGATGATTTTGTCATCTGTCTCAGCCAGTTCCGTCATGGTTTTGCCGAAAATCTCGGTATAGGATGGCGCACATTGCTGGGAGGCCACCTTATCCCCGGTGTCAATCTTGAAGCAGCCCACGCCGTGAAAATAGACCGGGTTTTTTTCCGCCGGCTCATAGCCCCGGCCTTTCTGGGTGGCGACATGCAAGAGCACCGGCTCGTCAATATTTTTGATATTCTCCAGCATATCGATCAGCTGATCCATGCGGTGGCCCTTGATCGGTCCAAAATATTCGAAATTAAACGCTTCAAACAGAATCCCCGGGGTGACAAAAGCCTTGACCGATTCTTCGGCTCGCTTGGCAAACTGGTAGGCGTCGTTTCCAATGCCGGGCAGGGAACGAAGGAGCTCACCGACCTCTTTTCGCAAATCCTGCAGGTATTTCACGGAAAAAGTGCGGCTTAAAAGCGAGGATAGGGCGCCCACATTTTTAGAAATCGACATTTCATTGTCATTTAAAATCACAATGAGGTCTTTTTTAAGATCCCCGGCCTGGTTGAGTGCCTCATAGGCAAGGCCTGCAGTCATGGAGCCGTCACCGATAACAGAAACCACTTTGGACGGATCCTGATTCAGGCGTTTGGCGGCAACGATGCCTAAGCCCGCGGAAATCGATGTACTGCTGTGGCCAGTTGAAAAGGCGTCATAAGGACTTTCGCTTCTTTTCGGAAATCCGGAAAGCCCTTCATGCTGGCGAAGCGTATGAAAACGTTCTTTGCGGCCGGTCAAGAGCTTATGGGTATAGGCCTGGTGGCCCACGTCCCAGACAATTTTGTCCCTGGGCACGTCAAATACGTAATGAAGCGCCAAAGTAAGCTCCACCACCCCCAGGTTGGATGCCAGGTGGCCGCCGGTTTTTGAAACCACGTCCACAATCCGCTGGCGAATTTCCCGGGCCAGCTTGGGCAGATCCTGCTGGGGAATGTTTTTTAAATCAGTGGGTGATTTTATGGTATCGAGTAAATTCATTTTAAAATCAATTATAAGGCAATCAGCGCTTTCGTTCAATGATGTAGTTTGCCAGGGCAGACAAGGGCTGTGTCTTGGTATCAAAATGCGCAATCGCTTGCAAGGCATTGTTGACCAGTTCCCGGGCAAATGCCTTGGATGGCCCAAGCCCCATAAGGCCCGGGTATGTGGATTTTTGCCGTTTTAAATCCGTGCCCGCAGCTTTGCCCATCAGATCCGGATCGCCTTCCACATTCAAAATATCATCGGTCACCTGAAAGGCCAAACCGATGCTTTTGGCGTAATCGGAAAGGGCCCCTATCTGTGCGGATGCGGCATGAGCGAGCAGGGCGCCTGAGACCACAGCCGCTTCGATCAAAGCCCCGGTTTTAAACTCATGCATCTGTTTAAGAGAATCGATGTCAAGGGTTTTGCTTTCAGCCTCCAGATCTCGCATCTGGCCTTCAATCATTCCCTGATATCCGGCTGCCCTGGAAATCCGCTGCATGGCACTCCCCCCCATTGGATGATCAACAGCCAGTTCGCTCAGAACCTCAAACGCCAGGGTGAGCAGTGCATCACCGGCCAGGATGGCGGTGGCCTCATCAAACTGGACATGGCAGGTGGGCTGACCCCGCCGCAGCTGATCATTGTCCATTGCCGGCAGATCATCATGAACCAGTGAATAGGTATGGATCATCTCCAGGGCGCATGCGCAGGTCATCACATGCGGATCGTCTGTCTGTCCCACCGCCTCGGCCGCCGCCAGGCAAAGGATCGGCCGAAGGCGTTTGCCGCCGGCCATCAGGGAGTAGCTCATTGCCTGGCAGAGCTGCCGGTTGTTATCAAACCGCTGGTTAATATAATGAGTCAGCCACTGGTTAACCTGCCGGCGTTTATCTTCCAGATAACTCTTTAAATCAAAGGATGCCGGCACGGCCTATTCGTCCTCTGGTTCATCGCGTTCAGCTGGGAACCTGGCCTCGCTCACATTGCCATTCTGGTCAGTGGTCAGCAGGGTGATCTTTTTTTCGGTCTCTTCCAGCTTGTCAAAGCAGAACTTGGACAGCCGGACCCCTTCTTCAAATTTTTTAAGCGCCTTCTCCAGGGGCAGGTCGCCTGATTCAAGTTCCTGCACGATCTTTTCAAGCTGGGTCATGGCGTCTTCAAAGGTTTTCTTCTTGGGCATTTTCCTTTTTTCCTTCCACGCGGCAGGTGATTTTTCCTTTGGACAGTAACACTTCAAGCTGTTCGCCGAATTCCACTGCGGTGGCTTCCCGTATAATCGAATGATCGGATATCCGGCGGGTAATGCTGTAGCCCCGCTCAAGAACTGCCGCCGGACTCAGGGCATGCAGCCGGCCATTGAGTGCCCTAAGGGTCAGGGCCTGGTTTGACATATGGGTATCCGCGGCAGCCCGCATCCTGTTGTTAAGCTGTGTCACCTGGTTCCGCCGCAATTGGATCATCGCCTGCGGACTATTTTTATAAAGCCGGTCGGTTCGCCAGTGAAGCCGCTCCTTTTCCCGGTTTACCTGTCTTTGAAATGCCGAATAAATTCGTTCTGAATAGTCATCCAGCCGAAGCTTTAAATCATCCAGTCGTCTTTTGGGATGCACCAGCCGGTCGGTTAATTGCTGAATATGCCGGCGTTCTTGGCTCAAAAATCCGGAAAACCCGGTTATCAGCTGACGGGTGAGCTGGTGGGCCCGGTTGACAAGTTCGGTTTTGACCGGAACCACGGTTTCAGCGGCGGCCGATGGCGTGGGTGCGCGAAGATCCGCCACAAAATCGGCAATCGTGTAATCCGTTTCATGGCCCACCGCGGAGACAATCGGGATGTCAGAGGAAAAGATCGCCCGGGCCACTTTTTCGGAATTAAACGGCCATAAATCCTCCAGTGAGCCGCCGCCCCGGGCAAGAATCGCCAAATTCGCATCATCCCGATAATTTAAAAGTTCGATGGCGGCTAAAATTTGGTCCACAGCCGCATCGCCCTGTACACTGACCGGAAGGATCTGGATGTGGATATTCGGAAACCGGCGGCCCATGACCCGGATCATGTCATGCACCACAGCCCCGGTGGCTGAAGTGATCAAACAGATTTTCTGCGGCAGAAACGGCAGGGGCTTTTTAAAATTTGTATCAAACAGGCCTTCTTCTGAAAGCTTTACTTTAAGTTGTTCAAATGCCGCCTGCAAAGCGCCGACGCCGGAGGGCTCAAGGTATTCGAGAATAATCTGATACGCCCCGCGCGGGGCATACACGCTGATGCGTCCATACCCGGTGATACTCATGCC
>DATGCF010000183.1:0-3578 GCA_035312245.1 Desulfosalsimonadaceae bacterium | reverse complement strand
AGGAATTAAGGCACTAAGGCACTGAGGAAACAAGGTGCAAGGTATAAGGGGAAAAGGGAAAGGAACGCCATCCTCCCCCTTATGTCATTCCGAGGAGCGCCAGCGACGAGGAATCTTCTAAAATTCTAAGCTCAAATCCTTCCATTCGGGATTCATTTGACTCACCAGTTGATCCTTTTTGCTTCTGCGCCACCCCTTGATTTCCTTTTCCCTGGCAATCGCCGATTTTACCTCTTTTACTGATTCAAAATATACCAGCTTGAAAATATTATATTTTTTGGTAAAGCCGTCGCCTACCTTGTTCTGGTGTTCATAGAGCCGTTTTTTTAAATCGCTGGTTATGCCTGCATACAACACCTTGTTGTTCCAGTTGGTGAGTATGTAGACATAAAATTGTTTTTCATTCAAAAGATTTCTCACATTCGTTCGAAACGACAGCAGATCGGGTAGTTAGTGGTCAAGCAAGAAATTATAAGTGCCATGTCAATGCCATTAACTCAAGAGTGGAAATGGGCTTGGTTGTCATTTCGAGCGGCAGCGAGAAATCTTACAATTGCAAAATTTTTTAAGATTCCTCGTCACTGTCGTTCCTCGGAATGACACCAGCGGAATGCACCGGCAGAACAACATGTATCAATGCCATTAACTAAAGCACTTCTCATCCCACAAAGGTTGAGGTTTCGCAAGCTAAATCCAACCTTAGGCTAAACCACCACCACATTCACCAGCTTATCCTTAACCACGATAATCTTTTTAATATCTTTGCCCTCTGTAAATCGCTGGACGTTTTCATCTGCCAGGGCGTGCTCCTTGATGACATCTTCACCCGCATCCGCGGCGATTTCGAATCTTCCGCGGAGCTTGCCGTTTACCTGAACCACCATCTGTTTGGTGTCTGATACCAGGGCATCCTCGCGAAACTCCGGCCACCAGGCGGCGGAAAGGGTGCCCGGCGCATGGCCCATGGCCTGCCAGAGTTCTTCGGTGATATGCGGCACCACGGGCGCCAGCAGAAGAATGACGGTTTCCACGGCATGGCGCATGACACCGGCGGCATTCGCATCTTTTAAGTCCAGGCCGGCCGTGTACATGGCATTCACCAGTTCCATCACCGCGCTGATCGCAGTGTTGAAATGGAACCGCTCCTCAATGTCGGTGGAGACCTTCTGAATGGTCTGATGGGTTTTGGCGAAAAGTTTTTTAGAGGCGGTATCCAGATCCGCCAAATCGCCATCAAACGGCTGGGCCGTTTCAATATCAGTCTGCAGATCCTTAATCAGCCGCCAGACCCGGTTTAAAAACCGGAATCCGCCTTCAACCCCCTGTTCGCTCCACTCAAGGCTCCGCTCCGGCGGGGCGGCAAACAGGCAGAACAGCCGGACCGTGTCTGCGCCGTATTCTTCGAGCAGCACATTGGGATCGATCACGTTTTTTTTGGATTTTGACATCTTCTCCACCCGCCCCACCTCGGCCGGGGTCCGGCAGATCCGGCAATACGGCTGATCCCCCTGGTAGTCGGTCTCCTCCGGATAGAGAAACCCGTGCTCCGGGCACTTAACGGTCTCCTTGCAGACCATGCCCTGGGTCAAAAGCCGGGTAAACGGCTCCTTGAAATCCACCAGGCCCATGTCTTTTAACACCCGGGTAAAGTAGCGGGAATATAGCAGGTGCATCACCGCATGTTCCACCCCGCCGATGTACTGATCCACGGGCATCCAGTAGCCGACCGCGTCGGGGTCGAACATGCCCGTGTTATGGTGCGGGCTGCAGTAGCGCTCAAAATACCAGGAGGACTCCACAAATGTATCCATGGTATCGGTCTCGCGCCGGGCTGGCGCCCCGCACTGGGGGCATTTGGTATTGACAAAGGACTCCGTGACGGCAAGGGGTGATCCCCCGCCGTCAAGCAGGTCCACGTCTTCGGGCAGGACCACCGGCAGATCTTTTTCCGGAACCGGCACCGAACCGCACGCGTCGCAGTGGATAATCGGAATGGGCGCGCCCCAGTAGCGCTGCCGGGAGATGCCCCAGTCCCGGATCCGATAGGAGATGGCCTTTCTGCCGAGGTTGTGCTTCTCAAACTAGTCAGTAATGGCATCTTTGGCCGCACCCCTGTCCATGCCGGTAAAGTCCCCGGAATTCACCAGTACCCCTTCGTCCGTATAGGCTTCGGTCTTAGCCACCTCTTCGGCCGGGGCGTCCTTCGGGCAGATGACCACAACGATGTCCAGGCCATACTTTTTCGCAAAATCAAAATCCCGCTGGTCATGGGCGGGGACGGACATGACCGCCCCTGTGCCGTATTCCATCAATGCAAAGTTGGCGATATAGATGGGCATGCGCTGGCCGGTCATCGGGTTTTTGCACCATGCGCCGATAAATACGCCTTCCTTTTCATAGTTTTCAAGCAGCTGGTCTGAGCGGCTTTGAAGCGCCATTCGGTCGACGAATGCATCCACTTCCGCCTCGCGGCCGGTTCCCCGGGACAGGGGTTTAACCAACGGGTGTTCGGGTGCTAAACACATGAAGGTGGCCCCGAAAATCGTATCCGGCCGGGTGGTAAACACGTCGATCCATTCCCCGGCATTTTCCACCTGAAACCGGATTTCCGCGCCAATGCTCTTGCCGATCCAGTTTTTCTGCATGGTTGTGACTTTTTCCGGCCAGCCGGGCAGCTTGCCGCAGTATTCCAGGAGATCTTCGGCATAGTCGGTGATTTTAAAAAACCACTGGGTAAGCTGCTTCTGCCGCACGGGCTTGCCGCAGCGCCAGCATTCGCCGGCCTCCACCTGCTCATTGGCGAGCACGGTCTGGCAGGTTTCGCACCAGTTGACGTAGGATTCGCCTTGATAGGCCATCCCTTTTTCAAACATCTTGAGAAACAGCCACTGCTCCCATTTATAATATTCAGGGGCGCAGGTGGCGATTTCCCGGTCCCAGTCATAGCTGTAGCCCAGGCGCTTTAACTGCTCGCGCATGGCGTCGATATTGGCGTAGGTCCAGGCCGCCGGGTGCGTATTGTTGGCGATGGCCGCGTTTTCCGCGGGCATGCCGAAGGCATCCCACCCCATCGGGTGGAGCACGTTATAGCCGCGCATGCGCTTATACCGGGCGATCACATCACCAATGGTGTAGTTTCGGACGTGGCCCATATGGATTTTGCCGGAGGGGTAGGGAAACATTTCCAGCAGATAGTATTTTTCCCGGGCCGGGTCCTCTTCGACTTTGAACTGTTTGTTTTTATCCCAGACGGACTGCCATTTCGGTTCTATTTGTTTCGGATCGTATCGCGTTTCCATGGGTTGACTCTTACATCCAAGGTTTAGGGTTCAGGGTTCACAGTTCAGGGTTTAGGGTTTAGGGTTCAAGGTTTAAGGTTTAGGGGCCCACGGTTCAGGGCTTAGGGTTTCAGGGTTCAGGGCTTTAAGTTTACGGTTCAGTATCCAATATTGACGGCCTTATCCAATTGCCTCAGCCCCCCTTTGAAAAAGGGGGGATTGGGCGGATTTAAATTTGAAAAAGATTAGAAATCCCCCTAAATCCCCCTTTCAAAAGGGGGGCTTAAAGGAATTGGCCAT
>DATGCF010000182.1:0-16065 GCA_035312245.1 Desulfosalsimonadaceae bacterium | reverse complement strand
GGATACCCTATCGCTTATCCGCCCTTCTGATTCGTACTCGTACTCGTGCTCTTACTCGGCTTTTGATTTTTTCGAGTACGATTACGAGTACGAGAACCGTCCCGCTTGCGCGGGACTGAGTACGAGGAAGTTACTTAGAAGTGCCAGACTTACAATTTATCCAATAAGCCTTTGATTTTTTTGACTTTTTCCGAATCGGTGATGGTTTTGAGCGCCTGTTTGAAATGGAAGGCGGCGTTTTTGGGGTCCTGTTTGCCCAGATGGTAGAGGCCCAGATAATAATGGGCATTGCCCGGATCCCCCTGTTCGGAATAGCTTTTGCCCAGAAAATAGAGGGCCGGCAGATAATCCGGGTGGGCGTCGGCCAGCCGGGTAAAGGTTTCCGTGGCGGCGTTCATTTGGCCCATAGCCAGCTGGGTCCGGCCGAGATACAGGCGGCTGTCCGGCCCGTTTTTCACCTCCCGGGCGGCTTTTTTAAGATATTTCAGCGCGTTCTCATAGTCGCCGTTTAAAAAATAAACCCTGCCCAAATCTTCCGTCATATAGGGGTCATCGGCATAGGCATGGTAGGCAATCTCTAAGTGTTCAATTGCCGCCTTGGGATTGCCGTTTCGTTCAAGGGCCAGGCCGTATCCGTAATGGGCCATGGAGTCGTCTGAATGGGTCTCAACAGATTGCCGGAAGTGCCGCAGGGACTCCCGCGGGCTGCCGTACAGGGCGGAGACGCGGGTGCGCGCGCGTTCGAAGGCATAGCTGTCTTTGGGCGTCGGCGCCGGCTTGTTTGACAGGGTATTGTTCAGATAGGTCAGCCGGTCCTCCGTGGCCGGATGGGTCCGCAGATAGGTGGGGATCTGATCGGTGCCGAACCATTCCTGGGAGCGGATGGTTTTCAGCAGGGAAAGCATGCTGTGCAGATCATAGCCGGCCTCCTGAAGGTACTCGCGGCCGATTTGATCCGCCTGCATTTCTTTTTCCCGGGTGTAGGCCAGGGCCGCGGATTCACCGGCCGCCATGGACCCGATGGTAATGGCGCTGCCAACGGTGGAGGCACCCCCCAGCCCCACCAGAATGCCCGCTACCACGCCCGCCAGCGTGCCCAGGCTGGTCTTTTTTGAGGATTCGATCATCTCCGAAATATGCCGGCAGGAGGCGTGGGCAATTTCATGGGCCAGCAGGGCGGCAAGTTCGCCCTCATGATCCAGGGCTTCAAACAGGCCGCTGAATACGAAGATATGCCCGGCCGGACCGGCAAAGGCGTTATAGGTGGCCTGCTCGATCACATAGAAGTGATAGGTAAACGGCTGCTGGGGGAGTTCGGCCACGACGCGCCGGCCGATCTTGTTGATATAGTTGGCAATGGCCGGATCTTTGATGATTTTGTACTGCTGATGCACCGCCTGAAGAAATTCCTCTGCCAGTTCATTTTCTTCCTGAACGGTGATGGCGGAAACCCCGGCGGGCATGCAAACGGTGATGAAAAATGCGACGGCAATTAAAATCGCAATCGGCTGGCGAAATTTTATCATTTAAATCCTGTATGGGCGTCATGTCCGGCAAATTTGCCGGATTTCTTACAACTATAATATATGTCGGCTGTATCAGCTTTTCAAACGGCATTTTTTATGCTAAAAGGCACCTATTATGACACATATTATCTGTATCGCAAACCAAAAAGGCGGGGTCGGCAAAACCACCACGGCGATCAACCTGTCTGCCGCGCTGGCCGTATCCGGCGGCAAAACCCTGCTCGTGGACTGTGATCCCCAGGCCAATGCCACCACCGGCCTGGGCATTGACAAGGCCGCCCTCGACCGGAATCTCTACCATGGGATGATCGGACAGTCCGGGGTGTCAGACATTATTGTCGATACCGAGGTCAAGGGCCTTTCCATGATCCCCTCCCGGGTGGAGCTGATCGGGTTTGAGGTCGAAATGATGGCGGATGACCATCGGGAAAAAGTGCTGCGCTCCCTTTTATCCCGCTGTGCCGACGGATATGACTATATCATTCTGGACTGCCCGCCGTCGCTTAGCCTTTTGACCCTAAACGCCATGGTCGCATCCGATGCGGTGCTGATCCCCCTGCAGAGCGAGTTTTATGCCCTGGAGGGGCTCGGTCAGCTGCTCCAGACCATCAAACGGATCAAGCAGGGAATGAATCCGGGCCTGAAAATCGAAGGGATTCTTTTAACCATGTTTGACCGCCGGACCAATTTGGCCAGCCAGGTGGCGGAAAACGCGGAGACCTATTTCAAGGATATGGTGTTTAAAACCCGCATTCCGCGGACAGTCCGGCTGGGGGAGGCGCCCAGCTACGGAAAGCCGATTATTTTTTATGATCCCGCATCACCCGGATCTGAAAGTTATAAAGCCCTGGCCGCAGAGATCATGAACGGCCATAAAAGCGGCAAGTAACCACGTCTTTTGGGGATGGATTGATCATGCCGAAGGAAAAACTACAGGTAGAGGATAACGCCGGAAAGCGCAAGAAAAGCCGCCGAAGCGGACTGGGCAAAGGGCTGGATGCCCTTTTCCCGGATATTGGCGATGCAGATGACCAGTCCCCGGCCAGCTATTTTGAATGCAACATCGACAGCATTCATCCGAATCCCTATCAGCCGCGCCGGGAATTTGCGGAAAAGGAAATGGGGGACCTGGCTGAATCCATCCGGACGCAGGGGGTTCTGCAGCCGCTTTTGGTCCGGGAATCAAAGGGCGGCTATGAGTTGATCGCCGGCGAGCGCCGGCTGCGGGCCGCCCGCATGGCCGGAGTGCACAAGGTGCCCGTTGTCCTGAAAGAGATCACCAATGCCGGATTGATCGAGATTTCCATCATCGAAAATATCCAGCGGGAAAATTTAAACCCCATGGAAGAGGCTGAGGCGTATCAGCGCCTGATGACCGAATTTGAGCTGACCCAGGAAAATATCGCCGAGCGGGTGGGCAAAAGCCGGTCAGCCGTGGCCAACTTCCTGCGCATCAACCATCTGCCGGATGAAATTAAAGCCGCTATCCGCGAGGGAAAACTGTCCATGGGCCACGCCCGGACGCTTCTGGGAGCGGAAAATGCGGCTATCCAGCGCAAGGCATTTAAATTGGTGGTCTCCAGGGATCTTTCGGTTCGAGAAACCGAAAAGTTGATTCACCGGCTAAACGCCCAGACCCAGCCCAAACCCGAGCCCTCCAAGCGCCCCGAGGATATCTATTTTTCGAGCCTTGAGGAGGATTTGTCCCATCGGTTCGGCACCAAGGTGCAGATCCGCCGGCGGGGACAGAAGGGCCGGTTGGAAATTGAATTCTACAGTAATGAAGACCTGGACCGGCTTTTGAATCTACTTAAAACCGAGTAACTTATGGCGCTTCATATCATAGTCGACGGCTATAATCTGATTCGGCAATCCCGCATGATGAGCCCTATGGATCAACAAGACTTGGAACTCGGGCGCCAGGCGCTTCTGGACCGATTGGCGGCGTATAAACGGATGAAGCGGCACCAGATCACCGTGGTTTTTGACGGGGCTGCCCAGTATTCAGTGTTTGATCGCACGGACCGGGAAAAGGGTGTCAATGTTCGGTTCTCGCGGCACGGGGAGTCTGCGGATGCCGTGATTAAGCGTATGGCCCGGCGGGAGGGGCAAAAAGCCCTGGTGGTGAGCTCGGACCGGGAAGTCACCGGGTTTGCCGAATCCCAGGGGGCGGCCATTATCGAGGCCCCGGAATTTGAACAAAAGCTTGAGATGGCGGAGTATATGAATCTCAAGGGGCTGTCCCCGGAAGCCGAAGAAGATTCAGAGGGCAGGCTCGATACCCGCAAAAAGGGGCCGGGCAAGAAGCCGCCCAAGCAGAAGCGGAAGCATCAGCGCAAGATCCGCAAATTATGACAGAGTTAAAAAGCGATTTTTGTAAATTGATCCATGACTTGCATTTGATAGAATTATTCCTATTTTTAGAGATTAAGCATTTTTAACGAAAAGCCAGAGCAGGGGGCTATGGTCAAAATCTGCATTATTGACGGTCAGGGCGGAGGCATCGGGGCAACGGTCATTAAGCGGCTTCGGGATTTTTTTGAAGAACAGGTCGATATTATTGCCCTGGGCACCAATGCCATTGCCACGGCCCAGATGCTCAAGGCCCGCGCCAACCGGGGAGCATCCGGGGAAAATGCGATTGTCCGCACGGTTCAGCAGGTGGACATTATCATCGGTCCGGTGGGCATCATCATGGCCAACGCCATGATGGGCGAGGTGACCCCCCGAATGGCGGAGGCAGTGGCCTCAAGTCCGGCCAAAAAATATCTAATCCCGTTGTTCCAGGAAAATGCGGAGATCATTGGGACCGCTTCGATTCCGCTGCCCCACTTGATCGAGGAACTGATTGAAATTTATTTAAAACCGGCATTAGCCCGGTAGCAATCAAATATAGAAGGATAGAATTATGTGCGAAGCCAGTGCATACATCATTGATGGCGACCAGCAGGAGCTGATTATGGAAGCCGTGGACACCGTTGAACCCGAGGACGATGGTTACCGGTTAATCAATATTTTCGGGGAGCAGAAATTCGTCAAGGCCGTTATTTACTCCCTGGCCCTGGTGGATCATAAGGTCTTTTTCAAAAAAACGCCCCGGTAAATGAAAATCACGATTGCCAGGACCGCTGGTTTCTGCATGGGCGTGCGGCGGGCGGTGGAAATGGCCCTGGACGCCTCAAATAAAACCCAGGCGCCCATTTATACCTATGGCCCGCTGATTCATAACCCCCAGGTGCTCTCCATCCTTGCTCAGAAGGGGATCACGGTACTTGACGAAATCCCTGAATCGGGCGACGGCATTGTGATCATTCGCGCCCACGGCGTCCCGCCGTCAGAACGGCAGGCCCTTTCGGATGCCGGATTCCACGTGATTGATGCTACCTGCACGCGGGTGATCAAGGTCCAGTCGATTATCGCCAAGCACGCCAAAAACGGGTACGCCTCGATCATCATCGGCGATCGCGAGCATCCCGAGGTCAAAGGGCTGCTGGGCTATGCCGGGGATCAGGGGTATACGGCGGACAGTATCGACGCCCTGGATCAGCTGCCGGATTTTGAAAAAGCGATCATTGTCGCCCAAACAACCCAGAATACAGCCTTTTTTAAAAAGGTCCGCGACTGGGTCAACCAGACCCATCCCCATTACAGGGTATTTTCCACCATCTGCGACTCCACGGAAAACCGGCAGGCAGAGGTCCAGTCAATGACCGACTCGGTGGATGCGGTGTTGGTGGTGGGCGGCCGGGACAGCGGGAATACCCGGCGGCTTTATGAAATCGCCGCTTCAAGCGGAAAGCCCGCCCAGCATATTGAAACCGAAGCGGAGCTGGATATCCGGCAGCTGGAAAACTGCCGGCATGTCGGCATCACTGCCGGCGCGTCGACCCCGAATTGGATCATAAAGCGGGTTTACCGGGCCCTTGAAAATCAGTTGATGCGAAAGGGGCAAACCTTTCGGCGATGGGCCTTTCAGGTGCAGCGCTACCTGCTGCTTTCCAATATTTATCTCGCGGTGGGCGCCGGCTGCCTGACCTATGCGGCCATGACGATGCTTAAAATACCGCTGGCGCCTTCGGATCTTTTCATTGCCATGCTCTATCTTTTGTGCATGCATACCTTTAACAACCTGATCGATATCTCCACAGACCGCTACAGCGATCCGGACCGGGCCACTTTCTATCAAACCAATCGGACCTGGCTGTCCGCCTTGACTTTTGCGGCCGGCGCGGGGGTCCTTTTGCTGGCTTTTGCCCGGGGGCCGTTCTTTTTTATCCTGCTTTTTTTTATGGGATGCCTGGGCATCGTCTACAATGTCAGCCTGGTGCCCCAGGGCGTGGGCAATCAGCGGAAAAGCAAGATCCGGGATATCCCCGGCTCAAAAACCGTTCTGGTGGGCCTGGCATGGGGCATTGTGACCACTTTGCTGCCGGCCTTGCACCACGACGGCAGCGGCATTCAGGTCGCCACCGCGGCCGTATTTTTCTGGATTTTCTGCCTGGTTTTCGTTCAAACCGCTTTTTTTGATATCATGGACATGCAGGGCAGCCGGATTGTGGGAAAGGAGACGATCCCCATCCTGCTGGGCGAAAAACGGACCATGCAGCTGTTAAAGGTCCTATCCGGGGCGATGGCGGTATTTATCTGGATGGCCAGTGCGGCGCGGCTGGTGGCATTGCCCGGCCTTTTTATCGGCCTGAGTCCGCTCATGATGATGATTTTTCTTTATATCCATGAACACGGGGAATTCTCGCCGGGGTTTCGCCAGAGTTTCTTGATGGAGAGTCATTTCATTCTGGCCGGCCTTCTGGCCGTGATCGGAGCGCTCATCTTTATCTGATACCTGAATTTGGAACGCTCAATTTAGGTGATGGTGGGTTCCGTGCCGGCCCGGAGTCTTTGGATGTTGTCTTTGTGCCGGATAATGATGAGAAGCGCGATAACTCCCGCAAATCCCCCAAGCAGCCAGGTTTTTTCAATCAGGAAGACGGCTATGGGCAGGGAAGCGGCCGCGGCCATGGACCCTACGCAAACCCGGTTTGAAAGCGCGGCCAGAAGCAGAAACACGATAACTGCAATTAAAAGCGCAATCGGCGAAATCACCGCAAAACAGCCGGCTGCGGTGGCCACGCCTTTTCCGCCGGTTTTGAATTTGAGATATATTGGAAACAGGTGGCCGCAGCAGGCCCCCAGGGCGGTTAAGCCCATGGCCAGCGGTGCTGTAGACGGGGAAAACACCACACCTGAAAAATATACCGGCAGCGCGCCTTTTAAAACATCCAGGCATAGGGTGGCCAGCCCCAGCGGCCATCCGCCGGCCCGCCTGGCATTGGTGGCTCCGATATTGCCGCTGCCGATCCGGCGCAGATCCATTCCCTTTAGCAATTTTACCAGAATCAGGCCGAACGGGACGGCGCCCAGGAGGTAGGCGATGACTACCAAGCCGGCCAATTTTGTCAAACAAAACATGTCCATAATATATATATAACATAATTTATTTTCCGGGATCATACAATGATGGTTTAAAGGAAAGATAATGGAGCCTATCGAAATTCCCATTGACGGCACGCTTGACTTGCATACGTTCCGGCCGGCGGAAGTTAAAGATTTGTTGGATGACTATATCGCCGCCTGCCTGGAAAAAGAGATCTACTCCCTTCGCATCATCCACGGCAAAGGCCAGGGGGTGTTAAAAAAGCGGGTGCAAAGTATACTGAAAAAAGATAACCGGGTCGTCCGATTTACGGATGCGGAAGGGACCGGCGGCGGCTGGGGGGCCACGGTGGTCGAACTTGCGGCTCGATATCAAAAATGAAAGGGTATAGGCAAGGGTATAAAGCGGGCCTTGCCGGTCAAATGACTCCCGCAAAGCCCGCTTCTGTTCCAAATAAAAACTTAATGGCCGGCTGCCAGCAGGCCGCTTGCGGCCAGGAGCAGAATGAGGGCTTCCAGGCCTGCCAGCGTGGCATAGACATAGTCGTTCTTTTTTAATAATGTGGGAATGATCGTTATGTAGCAGATGATGGTCACTGCGGCCAGAAAGGCGATACCGAGAAAGTTCAGGAAATCTCCGTATCCCAGCAGTTTTGTCCATCCCCAGCCGGACTCAATACCGGCGATGTGCAGATAGTCTGTAGAACTCATCTGCCAGTATTTCGGCAACTCCTCCATTGGAATACGAAGCGGTAAAACCCCCGTCACATAGATGATAAAGGTGACAAACAGGGCGAGCAGGCCGATGTACATGCCTTTTTCGAGTACATTGGCATAAAGGAGCTGTTCTTTGCTGGCTTTTTCCAGATCAATTTCAACTTGAGCCATTTGGTGCCTCCTGTGTAATTTATTCTTGATCGCTATCCGATCCCGAGGCCTTTAAGAAGTGCCTTGATGCCGGCAAATGCCAGAATCACGATGACCATCCAGCGGATCAGGTTCGGCTTGGCGACTTTTAATGCCCGGACGCCGACGAATGATCCCAGCATAATGCCCACGATCGAAGGCACCACCATCAGGGGGATGACACAGCCTTTATTGAGATAAATCCAAGCGGCCGACGTATCAGTGATGGAGAGCAGGAATTTGCTGGTGGCCACACTGATTTTAAGCGGTGCGCCCATGACCAGGTTTAAAACCGGCACATTGGCCCAGCCGGCGCCCAAGCCGAACATACCGGCCATGAGGCCGACACCCACAAAAAGCAGAAGGCCAATCGGTGTTCTGTGTATCTTCCAGTCAATGTCCTTTCCCATGCTGTCTTCATAATAGACGCCGTAAATCCTTAAAACCGAAGACAGCCTATCGGATTCCTGAACATCGGGGAACGTGGATTTTTTGGCGGTCAGCATCAGGATACAGATAAAAATGATGACCACGCCGAGAAAGATCTGGACGATATTGGTGGGTAGCGCCAGGCCGATCATAGCGCCCGCTATGGCACAGGTGGATGCGATCAGCGCCACCGGAACGGCCAGACGGAGGCTGGCCAGGCTGGATTTTAAGAGCCCGGGGCCGGCCGCCAGTGCACCGGTCAGCGCCACAAGCAGACCCGCGCCCCTGACGAAATCCAGATGAAACGGGAAAAAACCGCTGATGATGGGCACATACAGCACCCCGCCGCCAACGCCGCCCAAAACGGCGAATATGCCCATTAGGAACGTCACAACGAACAGCACCAGCGGCCAGAACCACCAGGCATGTTCAGCTATGGGGTCAGCGGCGGCAGCGCCCTCCGCGGCATCCGTGGCAAGCGCCGGGTCATTAAAAATTAAAAATAACAAAGCCGTGCAGAGAAGTACGAATAGGATTCCGCCCCATTTTTTCATCGACACCTCCTCGAATAAAACCGTATTTTCTTGAAGTGCCGGTCTGACGCCGGCACTGCACCTTGCGGCAATTTTCACCCTTATCGAGCTTCTAATTCAAGTCACATCAAATACATGAGATTGATAGACGTGTCAAACATAAATACGGCCCTGCGGCAAACTTGGAAATCGCTCAACTTAGGATAAATACGACCCACCGGCAAAATTGAAAATCAAGCAAATACCGTTGTGCATGATATGTATGGGTGCTATGGGATAGCCCGTATGGAACGTATTGATCCGAAAATATTTTCAACATTGTTTTTTTCGATTTTTGTCACCCTGACCGGGGTCGGCATTGTCGTGCCGCTGCTGCCGGTGTATGCCCACGATCTCGGCGCCAGCGGCATCTACATCGCCCTTATCTTCGGCGGATTCTCCCTCACCCGGACCCTTTTTCTCCCCTGGTTCGGCCGCTGGTCGGACCGGAAGGGACGAAAACCGTTTATCAATATCGGGCTCTTCGGCTATTTTCTGGTGGCCGCCGCCTTTGTGATGGCCACGCACGTTGAAACCCTGATTACGATCCGCATCATCCAGGGGATTGCCTCGGCCATGATCATGCCGGTCACCCAGGCGTATGTGGGCGATATTACGCCCACCGGCAAGGAAGGGCTATCCATGGGCCTGTTTAATATGTCGGTATTCCTGGGGTTAAGCCTGGGACCGCTTTTCGGCGGGGTGATCAAGGATTTTTTCAGCCTGCAGGTGGCCTTTGGCTGCATGGCCGGGCTGGCACTGACGGCTTTTTTCCTGACGTTTTTCTGCTTGCCGCCCAGATCCGAGGAGTATATCGTAGTCAGTGGCTACCAGCCGCGGCCGTGGCGGGAACTGCTGGTGGACCGGATGATTATCAGCCTGTTTGTTTTTCGGCTCGTATATGCCACCTGCATCGGCATCATCTGGGGGTTTCTGCCGGTTTACGGCGATGTCCGCTTTTCGCTTTCCGGCTCCGCCATTGGGGTGCTGGTGATGCTGGGCGTTTTTGTCAGCGGGCTTCTCCATATTCCTATGGGCTGGATGGCCGATCGAACGGATAAGCGGCTGCTCGTGATGATCGGCGGTTTGGTTGCGGCCGGCGCCACTATGCTGCTTGGGTTGGCCCAGGGATTTTGGGATCTTTTTGCCGCCAATATCATTTTCGGCATCGGCGGGGGGATCTCGATGCCGGCGCTGATGGCACTGGCGGTCATTGCCGGTAACCGGCGGGAGGCCATGGGGTCGGTGATGTCGATTATTACCGTGGCCCACAGCCTGGGGATGCTTTTCGGTTCGCTATGCGGCGGTATTATAATGGATACGATTGAACTGCGGTTTGCCTTTTCTGTCGGCGCGGTAATCATGCTTGCCGGGGTTTGTTTTTTTCTGATCGGCACCCGTAAAGAATAGAGATTGATGAGTTTTTTATGCAAGTCCATTCGTTCGTCGATTATGCAGTGATTTCAGGTGATTTTATCGGGTTCTCCCCGCTGTCGGCCGAAAACCGGCAAACCCTCTATCACTTGGTGGTTGACGGCGGGGCGCGGCTAAATCAGCTGTTCGGCGATGCCATGCCGGAGCCGGTGGATGTTTTCCGCGGTGACGGCTGGCAGATGTTGTTTGCGGAGCCAGCCGCCGCAATGCGGGCCGGCCTCTATTTTCGGGCATTTATCCGGGCGCATGCCCCGGTGCGGCAGGCCGATATCCGGATGGCCGTTGGCGTCGGCCCGGTGGATTATGTGCCGGCGGGAAATATTTCCGGCGGGGACGGGGCGGCCTTTCGCCGTTCCGGGAAGATGCTTGAGTCCATGTCATCATCGGGTTCGGGCTCTTTTCGCTTTGCCATGGACGGATCAGCCGCTGCCCGTGCCATCGACGGGATGCTTGTTTTGACCGGCGCCATCGCCGGCCGCTGGACCGCGAATCAGGCCAGGGCAGTAATGGGCGCCCTGGCCGGCATGACCCAGCAGCAGATCGCCGGAACTTGGGATAAGCCGATTTCCTACCAGGCCGTCGGCATGCACCTAAAACGCGCCGGGTGGGGGGAAATAAGGTTTGCGGTGGACGTATTCGAAAATTTGATCCGGGGGAACGCTTAAATCTTAACGGGCTGGCCGATCAGATCGTTCAGCTCTTGTTATTCCAGCACCATCCGCCGGCTGATGGGGGTCATGACCAGGCGGCAGCCAATATAGTTGCCCTTGAAATCCGGTGAGACATTTCCCCGGTAGGCGCAGCGCACCTCATGGGCGGAATTGGACCAGCTGCCGCCCCGGATCACCCGTCGGCCCACCTGATTTTTGATCACCGGATTTTTACGGTCATGCCGTTTATAGGCATCTTCCTGGTAGGTGTCCAGACACCACTCATAGATATTGCCGCTCATGTCATATAACCCCAGCTGGCTGGGCTCTTTAAGACCCACCGGCTGGGTGCTCATGCTGCTGTTGGCGTAATACCAGGCCAGTTTATCCAAATCCTGGCCGCCGGCAAATTTATGCGCTTTGCCGCAGCTTCGGGCGGCGAACTCCCATTCCGCTTCGGTGGGCAGCCGGAAGTGGTAGCGCCCTTTGTTAAGTGATGCGAGCTTCTGGATAAATTCCTGAGCATCATGCCACGACACCTGCTCAACCGGATGCGCATCCATCTTTTTAAACCACGCCGGGTTGTTCGATTTAACCATTTTCCACAAGGAAGAGGACATCACCTTTTTCCACTGCATCTGGGTGACCGGATACCGGCCCATCCAAAAACCGTCGATATAAACCTCATGTACCGGAAACTCGTCCCGGTTGCCCTCGGCATCCCAATTGCCGCATCCCATTCGGTAGGCGCCGGAGGGTATCCATGCGAATTCCATTCCGGTTACCGGTTCCACCCAAATATCCCCGGCTTTATGCATGTCCGTGCGCTTGGTGGATTTGGTTCTGGCCGGTGCGGGTTTGCTGCCGGTGTTTTGAGTTTCCTTATCCGGGATTTTTCCGGGTTTTTTCTTAGCTGCCGTCCTGCCGTTTAGCCGGTTTAAAATGGCCTCAAAATCCGGGGGCCGGTCCTTTGGTGAGTATTGCACGCAATCCCGGATAAGCCGCTGGATGGGGTCGGGCATATCTTTGCGGGGAAATTCCAGGCCGTGGGATTTGATCCGGCGGAAGCGTTCATTAAAATCCTCGTTTTCATAGGGGAGCGCGCCAAACCAGATAAAGTAGGAAACAAACCCATAGGAATAGACCAGGCTTGGAATGCCGGCGCTTTCACTGTGAATCAGGATTTCCGGGGCGGACCAGTTGGGGGTAAACTGGGCGTTGGCAGAGGCGGAGACGCTGCTTACGCGCTGCAGCCCCCCGAGGTCACCGATCAGCAGCTTGTTGGTGCCGCTTAAGAGCAGATTGGAAGGTTTCAAATCCTTTACGATAAATGATTCGGAGGTGCTGTGGGAGAGCCGTTTCAATATTTCCGCCAGATCCCGCATCAGCTTTATACATGCGGCCGGGGCCAGGGGATAATGGTCGAGGATGTAATGGAGGAGGTTGTCCGGGCAGTATTCCATCAAAAGAATCAGGTAGGCCCTGGCCTCCTGTTTAGAAACCTGCTTGTCCACCAGGTGAAAATCATGAATCTCCACCACCCCGTCACCCTTGATTTTGCTGTAATAGGCCTGCACGGCGTGAAAATCATGGGATATCTTGGAATCCAGATCTTTGGTGGTTTTGTAGGAGATGGAGCGTTCCACTGTTATCGGGACCACTTTAACGGCCCGTTCCTTCAGGTTATCGCGGACATGATAGACAACACCGTTGACCCCTTCGCCGAGGCGGCTGATTATTTCATAGGTGGGCAGGCATTTTTTTATGATATCTTCCATTCAGTCCGCTTATCCTGTCTCCGATATGGTCAAAAAATTAGGTGGTATCATTTTTGTGTTACAAAAACTGGACAATAATAAAGCTCGTATTATCCACCAACCCTTTTTCCGACACTTTGGATAAAAGTGTTCTGCCGCTGCTGACGGGGGTTGGCATCAAAATGCGGTGAATTTCCGCCTCAGTCATTTGATCGCTTAACCCATCGCTGCAAATCAGAAAGGTGGCAGGCGGCTGATAGGCTTCAGAGTGCACAAAAACCGCATGGTTCTCCCATGAGTCGACAAACAGGGGGCCGATGCCGAATTCCACCAGGTTCCGGTAGGGGTGATTTCTGGCGGTTTGCTGCAGAATCAGATAATTGTCAATCAACTCCTGCACCACCGAATGATCATGCGAAATATAGCGGGCCGCCGTATTATCCAGTTTGTATACCCGGCTGTCCCCGGTGTTAAACACATGGATCATCTCATGGGAGGCAAACAGGCCGGCCAGCGTCGTGCCGGAGTTGGCGGGCAGCTGATGCCGGGCGGCATTTTGGATGTTCCTTAAAATGATCGGGATGTCCTTGCTTTGAAAGGCATTTGCCTGGTATTTGGCTTTAAGCTGCTTACAGACAAAATGGCTGGCCCGATCGCCGGATTGATGCCCGCCAAGCCCGTCGCATACGGCAAAAATGAGGGATTCGGCTTCCGCTTCACTCTGCCTTTCTATCGTATCGGATTGAAAGACATCCTGGACGGCCAGCAGGCAGTCCTCCTGAGTGTTTCGCGGCCCGAGCCGCATGGCTGAAAATACGCGGGCTTTCATATGGATAATCTATAAAATTTTCCGGGGCGCAGAGACCAATGGCATTGCCGGCAAAATTGATGATTTTTTATATAATTTGAGGTTCACAGTTCAAGGTTTAAAAGATTCAGGGCCTTTAGCCTTGGAAAAGGCTTATAAAAAAGGCGATTTCCTTTAAGTCCCCCTTTCGTAAAGGGGGATTTAGGGGGATTTGTCATCATGGCCCAATAAAAATCCCCCCAATCCCCCCTTTTTCAAAGGGGGGCTGCGGTGGCGCCCTTTTACAAAAGTGGGTTCAGGTGGTGTGGCCTTTTTCAAAGAAGCGGCACAGCTCACGGTTTACAGTTTAAAAACTTAATGCCTTTAAAGTTATTTTTAGCTCGGTCCCGGGCAAACGGCCCGGGCGGATTACCTCTGAAAAATCAAGTTCGATTATATTGGCAAATCCAAAAGAATTATTCAACCGGCATTTTGGGGCCTTACCAGCGCATCCCGGACAGCCGGATATCAAGCAAGGCCGTGTTTTTCATGCCCCGCTCTGCCAGGCTTTCTGTTTTTCTTTCTCCTGAAACGTTTTAAGGGTATATCGTTTGGCAAAAGCTGGATGGGAAAGATATGTGAGCAAATGATCGAGAAAATTATTCAGGAGGGCCTGAAAGACGTCATTTTTTTCGCCTTCATCGATAAAATTCCGGATTTTTTCCTGCTCAAACACTATGTTTTCGCCGATTAGCTCCTTGACCGCCGATTTGGCCGGCAAGCCCGCTTCCGCATCACTTAAGGCATCATCGACCGAAATGGGGATGCGGGCAATCATTTTGACCAGCCAGCGGTCGCCTGCCAGCCGGCGGGAGGCATCATAGATATGGAGCCGGAGGTTGTTTTTAAGCGGAATTTCTTTAATGTGCTGTTCTTCCATACAAAGTCCTTTAGAATAAGTTCAATTGCTGCTGCATCGCGGGTTTGGGTTTGGCCTCGGCCGCCTCATTTCGCAACAGCCGGTTTTCAATATCGGTTAAAAAGGGCGACGGCGCCCTTTCTTCTTTTCTGCCATAGATCCGCCGGTTTTTGGCCCGGGATAAAAAGAGCATGGTTTTGGCCCGGGTCATGGCCACATAGAACAGGCGGCGCTCCTCGGCCGGATCGGTGACATGCCCGCCGGTATCTCTGAGCGGGATGTAGCCGTCTTCACAGCCGGAAATAAAAACATTAGTGAATTCAAGCCCTTTAGCGGCATGCAGGGTCAGCAGGGAAACTTTCTGGCTTCGGCGGTCATAGCCGTCCGGATCGGTTTGAAGCGCGGCGGATTCAATAAAAGCCGCTGTATTGTCACCGAATTGGGACGCTGCCGCAAGCAGTTGGGAAAACACCTCGGCTGCGGCGGCATCTGCCCGGCATAAAGCCTGAAAGTCCGGCTTTTCTTCAAGATACTGAAGCTTTTGGGAAACAGTCAACCCCGAGATCTCTTGGGCATATGCCGCAAGTAACCTAAAAAAGGATTGCAGCTGATGCCTGCCGGATGCAGAAAGCTCAGCCATACGGGTCCGCTCCGCCTCTGCCAGCAGCCCGTTAAGCGACAGTTCGTTGGCATACCCCCAGTTCTTGATGGCAGTGACATCCGCTGCCGTCATTTCCGGTGCCAGCACGCCGATGGTGTGCTCAAAATCCGCGTAGGAACCGCAGCCTTCTGAAAGTTTCAGGCAGGCCATGAGTTCCTGAATGCCTTTGCGGCGAAAGAGGTTCTGCTTGGTAGCGATTTGCACCGGAATGCCGGCCTGCTCAAGGGTTTCGGCGATGATTTCGCCCTGGGCGCGGGTTCGAAAAAGCACGGCAAAATCGGAGAAGGCGTGATCCTCGTCATGCCGATGGCTTTCATGGCCGCCAAAGTCGTCAAAATCAAAACCGGTGCCGCCCACCATCTGTTCAATGGTTTTGCCGATAAAGACTGCTTCGGCTTTCTCAGAAGGGGTATTCAAAAACCGGATGATTTCAGGGCCGGAAATGCCGGAGCGGACCCGGTCGGTTTGGTCGTTTAAACTATGGCCGCGGATCACCTGGTGCGAGGCCTCAAGGATGGTCTCAGCCGAGCGGTAGTTTCTGGTTAATCGGATTTGCACGGCGGCCGGAAAGTCGGCCGTAAACCGGGTAAAGAATTTAACATCCGAACCCCGGAATCCGTATATGGACTGGTCCGGGTCGCCGATGACGCAGATATTGCCGTCCGCCCGGGTAAGCGCCCTGATGATGCGGTACTGGCCGTAGTTCAAATCCTGGTATTCATCCACAAACACATAGGGAAACCGCCGCTGGTATTGATCCCGGACGACCGAATCGGTTTCCAGAATGCCCACGGTTTTAAAGATCAGGTCCTCGTAGTCGCAAAGCTGCTGTGCGGCCAACAGCTGTTGATAGGCCTGGTAGACTTTCGCCAGTTTATCGGCATCAAGGATGCCGGCCGTCGCTGACAGGTCATCCTGAGGGCTCAAAATCTGCTGCTTGGCGCAAACAATCTGGTCGCAGACGGGATCGGCCCGGCCCTTTATATCAATG
>DATGCF010000181.1:0-6768 GCA_035312245.1 Desulfosalsimonadaceae bacterium | reverse complement strand
CTACCCGTCAATTGCCGGCCGGCCCGATGAATATCCAGAATGGCTTCGTATTCGATCTCTTTTTCAGATACCCGGCTGGCTTCGGCAAATGTTTCCGGCAGCGGGTCGATGCGGGGCTCGGCTGCAGCGTCTGAATCGGTATCGGCAACCGGAATGTTCAGGCCGCCGATACATCCCTCCCGCTCGGGATCCACCCCCAGTAATTGGTCTGCCAGTTTATCATCAAATGCCAGTTCGATCCGCGCCGGAAAGCCATCCGTTGATACGGCCAGGCGCAGATTCTCTATCAGATGCCCGGCATCCAGCAACACATACCGATACGCCCGGCTGCGATACTTCCAGGCGCTTCGGAAAAAGATGCCGGAAACCAGAAACAGGGGGCCGGCAGTTTCATCCGTTGCACCAGACGCCTGTTGAAATACACGGGCAAAATCGCCGGTGCGAAGGGGCGCCAATTTGCGATGATGGAAACCGAAATGATAGACTCCCGCATCCAGCTCTGCTGAACCCGGCCAGACCAGATAGACCTCATTAGGGTACAAGGCCCCGGCAGAGGGCGCACTGCGGAAGTAAAAGTCACCGCCCGGCTGCCGGGCCTTGGCGGTTAGCCCGCACCCCAGGCTAAACATTCGGGCCAGCTCAGCCGCTGCCGGAAGCGCCGCAGGCATACTATCCACCCTGTTGCGGCAGGTATCGAGCAACGGTTTGCGATAGATATCCGACACCTTCGGAAGTGCAATCGTGGTCATTCCCGTATAATCTTTAAACTGGGCGGGCTGATTGGCCCAGTCCAGATAATGCGGGGACATGTTATACCGGTCATAGCCGGTAAACCGATGATAGGACTTGGCGGTATGGGGCATAAATAAACTCCTCTAATTTCGCCCCGGCGGTGCCGGGGTAAACCTCTCAAGCAGGGAAAACATCTTTCGAATCGGACTTGTCAGCGGGCTTGAAAGGGTGTCAACTTTATACTCCCCGAAGGTGCCTTTGACCCGTGCCTGCAGCACAAGCCGCCGCAGATAATCCAAAGTATAATGCTTGGCCCAGTTGACCAGGGGGATCTGATCAAGGATGCCCTCCTGTTTGGCCACTGTGACAATCAGATCAATGGGCATCTGCTTCAGGCTGTCCGCTCCGGTAAGAGAGATCTCGCCTTCCATATGGGCGGGCACCGATCCACCGGAAAACAGCAGGTCCCTTAACTGTAATCGACCCTTATCAATGCGGAAGTCCCCGTAGGCATCAGTCACCGGGCTTCGCCGGGGAAGCTTCAAATCCAGCACGTTGAACACCGAAACCAAAAGCGGAAAACTGTAAAGCTGGCCCCGGCTAAGTTTTATGGTCCCCTCGCCGGAAAAGGTCTCAGGGGCCAGATGGCGGCCGCTCATTTGCACATCCCCGCGCATTACGCCGGACGGGGCATCCCGGCCCTCCAGGCCAAAGGCCCCGACCAGACTTTCGAGATCCAGATGGGCCATGTGCGCGTTTGTTTGCCATGATCCGTCAGCCGTATTTATCCGGGTATCTTTAATCCTCACCTTGCCCCCGTAGGCCCCCATCGCCAATTCCGGAATGTCCAGTTTGCGGTCCTTATAGGCAAAATCCGCAGACACCCGGTCCGCGTCCAAATTGCCGTAGGAGAGATCATCCAGACTCATCCCCCCCAGGATTTCCGGCTCCCGCCAGCTGCGGGCGGTAAAGGTCAGGCGGGCGATGCCGCTGCCGCTTATCCGGGTCGTTTTAGGCCGCATCTCAACGCGATGCATGACCATGGTCATATTGCCGGATAACGGGGAGTCCTTCAAACCGATGCCCTGAAGTTCACCCTTTATTTCGCATTGCCCGGCAAGCCCCAGATCTTTCAGGCCGATATCAAAGGGCAGCCGGTCATAAAATTTTTCATCAAGGGAAATGTTTTCCGATTCCACCTGAAGGTATGCGGTTTGCGAGTCACCGCCAAAGGGCAGCTGGCCGCTGCCCCGAAGGCCGATGCCGCAGACATCGCCGATCAGGCTGGAAAAATGAATGCCTTCGCTGTCGACCGTCACGTGGCCGCTGACATTTTCGGCCACTTTGCCGGTTTCCGGATGAAATAACGCCCCATCCCGCACATCGACCTGCACCCGCATGTTATCCAGAAACTCGGCCGCACTTGCTCTGGACGGCCACCACTGATCGGCCCGCATTTCAATATCGCAGGTACCGCCGACGCCCCAGTCGTTTAGCTCCAACCCGGCCCATTCAAAAATCTGATTGTTTAGCGGCAGATAGCGCCCCAAAAGCGAAAAATTCAAATGCATGGGGGGCTGCCCTAATACCAGGGTACCGGAGCCAGACAACGGGCTGCCGCCGAATTTGGCGCGGATGTTATCAAAGACTACCCGCCGGGCGTCTGACGCCCACATCACATCCAGGTGGGGCTCATCCAGTTGAAACGGCAAATCCGGCAGTTCAGCCAAATGCGCCGCAATTGAGAGGTCCACCTTGGTATGGCCGGGCTGAAGAGCAACCAGACCATCGACCTCCGGGGACTTAAAGCCCGCCTTCTCGATGACGTTTCGGACCACCAACGGCAAACGCTCAACCACGTGGGCGGTCTCTGTCACATCTTTTAGCCGGAATTCCAGCGCCGGATTTCTGATTTTGCCGCCATCCAACTCGCAGGAACCGATGGCTTCCGCCCGGCCGCCCAACAGGCGGGCCCGAGCCTGGCGAATCACGATGCGGCCGGGTGAAGAAAGACTCACACTGGCGTCCAAATTTGAAAAATCTGCTTCATATGCGGGCACTTTACCGGAAACGCCGGTCAGGGTGATATCGCCGCCATAGGTCAGACCGGCGCCCGGCCGCCATCGCAGATAAACCCCGCCCGTGGCTTTGCCGGTGTCAAATTGGGGGCGCATATGCACGGGTAAAACCTCAAGCACCTGTTTATCGGCAATCAGCGGCAGATCCAGACCGCTCACGTTGGCCCGAATCCATGCGCATGCCAGAGAATGATCCTCAAACCGGAGGCCTGCCGCCGGGATCTCAACCCCTCCCTGGGCACAGTTAATTGCCCCATCCCGGATAGCAACGGCTTTGTCAGTTACGCTCAGTTTGGCAAATCCGTTTTCAAGATTAAACGGAACCCCGGGATACTGCGCGGAAAGCCCGGATACCGTAATTTCCCCGTTGATGTCTGGCCGGCTGCCGTCACCGGATGCCCGCCGCATGGTTAATGTTCCGGATAACATGCCGGCCATTTCGAGTTGTGCCGGATCAAAGACCCTTCTTCCCCGCTTGACGGCCGGGAGAGCGGAAAAATCAAAGCCGCGAATGGTAAATCGGGTATCAATTTTCCCATCAGAAGGCATGGCATCAAAACTTATCCGAACTCGGTTTCGCCCGAGCTCAAAACGAGCGGCACCCTGCACCCGCTTTCCCCGGCCCTGCGGATATGCGGAAAATCTGAAATGGTCGATCTGAACCGGTCCGGTCAAACCAGGCCATTTGAATTCAAGGTTCCCGTCTTTTACGTCAATCGCCGGCTTTAGCCTGGACTGATCGGGGAGTTCAATCTCAGAGAGCCAATCCGCGTATTCGGGGCGCATCCGGGCATTTAAACGGTTAACAACGACCCGTGTGGGCCGGTACTCACCCTGTACAAGGGATAGCCATGCATGGCGGATGCGGACGTCAGTCAGCGTTAATGGGGCTTCTTTTCCGACCTTGCCATTGGTTCTCTCGGGCGATATTTTCAATTCGTCAATATAGACTCCGGACAGCAGACCGAATTCAAATCCCTGCATCCGGACATCTGCATTTAGGCGGGCGGCCATGGCTTTTTCAATCCGGGGCGTCATAAAGCCCGGGGCGGTAAGGCCAAAATAAAGCCCTACCCCCCCGACGACGATAAATAGAATAATAACGCCTGCTATCAGCGTACCGGTCTTTTTCCGCATCATGAATTACCCTTAAAAATAATATCCAAATTCGATTTTGTTATGATATAGATAGGTTGATTATTCAAGCCCGGCATCTTTTATATCATAATTCCCTATGGCCGTTTTTTAAAGGAAAATTCCCATGTTTAAGGAAGACCGATGCGACCTTTGCGGCGACTGCCTGGTCAAATGCCAGTGGATTGAGGCGGACAAGAATCAGGCCGCGGCATGAATAAAAGCCATGATGAACTGTTTGATCCGGTAACGATTCCGGTTTATTAAAATCTGTCGACATAGGCCTAACAGGAAATCCCATGCCATGAATGCCAAACAGGATAGCCGCCACCGAATATCCCGGGGGAAGAAGCTTTTGATGCGCCTGTGGGGCGCCCTTCCGATTCTTCTACTGCTGGCCGTGATTATTATTTTGGGCCAGATGGTAAACACCAAGAAGGATCGGCTGGAGGCGGTCAAAAAAGGCTTAAGCGCGCTTGAAAGCATGCAGCTGGCAGCCGATAAAATCGACACCGTGGCATCGATTTTAAAAACCTCCGCGGATCAGAAAATTGCCGCCGAGCGCCTGCAGGCCGAACTCGGCCTCTCTGCCGATCAGGTAAAAACCATTCTCCACATGCCGCTATCTGAACTTGTCAAGGACCAGCAAGAAAAGCTTGACCGCCAGGTTGCCGACATCAAACAGCAGATGGCGGAAAATAAGCTTGATATCCGCATGGATCGGCCGGACGTGAATGTCGTGGCCCTCACGCTCGCCCCGGAAACCATCCGGGACCGGATCAATCTTCCCGGCGTGGTGGAGCCCTGGATAAAATTCGATGTGATCGCCGAGGTCCGCGGGGAAGTCATTGAAAAGCGGATGGAAAAGGGCACACCGGTCAAAGAGGACGATATCATCGCGGTTTTGGACAAAAGCGATTATGAGATCGCCCTTCAGGCGGCAAAAGCCGCCTATGATACGGCGCTTGCCTCGAAAAACCGGGTGGAAAAACTATACGCCCAGCAGCTGGCCCCACGCGCGCAACTGGACGATATCACGGCGCAGGTCGAACGCTTCAAGGCGGAAATGGACACGGCCCGGCTCAATCTCGACCGCTGCACCATAAAAAGCCCGATTACCGGGACCCTGAATCAGCTTTATATCGATAAGGGCCAATATATTAACGTGGCCGACCCGATTGCCGAAGTCATCCAGATGGACCGGGTCAAGGTGAATGTGGGCATCCCGGAATCCGATGTCAGTGCCATACGAACCGTGGATGACTACATGGTCCGCTTTGATGCCCTGTCGGATAAGGCCTTCCCGGCTAAAAAATACTTTCTCTCCATTGCCAGCGGTCCGCAGGCCCGGCTCTACAAACTGGAGCTCGAAATCGATAATCCGGCCCATGACATCCTGCCGGATATGTTCGCCCGGGTGGATATTGTCAAAAGGGAAGTTCCCAACGCCCTCTCCATTCCGCTGTATTCGATTATTTCCTTAAACGATCAGCAGACGGTCTATGTGATAAACGATGATACCGCCCATGCCAGAAACATTCAAACCGGCATCCAGGAAGGCTGGCAGATCCAGGTCACAGACGGCCTAAAACCGGGCGATCGGGTTATTGTGACCGGTCATCGGCGCGTCAGCGACGGTCAGGCGGTTAACCTGGTCCGGACGGTTTCGGATATGAAGGAGATCAGGAATTGATCATATCGGATACGGCGGTCAAAAATCGCGTCAGCGTGCTCGTTCTGGCGGTCATCATCCTGATCATGGGGTTTTACTGCTACAATGAAATCCCGCGGGAAGACGAGCCTGACGTCACCATCCCCTATGTGTTTGTATATACGCCCTATAAGGGCGTGGCGGCGGCCGATATCGAAACCGCCATCACCGTGCCCATAGAAAAGAAGCTAAAGGGACTGGAGCGGGTCAAAAGCGTCAAGTCTGTCAGCTCAGAAGGCGAATCCAATATCAATATCGAGTTTATTCCGGGAACCGATATCGATGACGTCCTCCAAAAGGTAAAGGACAAGGTGGATGAAGCCAAACGGGATCTGCCGACGGATCTCGAGGACGACCCCTCTGTATTCGAGGTCAACCTCTCGGAACTGCCGATCGTGGTGTATTCCCTGCATGGGGCCACCGGTATGGCGCGGCTTAAAAAAATCGCCGATGACCTGGAAGAAGACATCGAATCGATTCCCGGCGTGCTCGAGGTCGATATCACCGGCGGCCAGGAGCGCGAGATCATTATCGAGGTCGATCCGGATAAAATGGCCTATTACCGCATCCCGATCACCGCGTTCCAACAGGTCGTGGCCAATGAGAACACCAACACCTCGGGCGGGACCATTACAATGGGTGACGGCCGCTATCAACTTCGCGTGCCGGGCGAATTCAATACACCGGATGAAATATACGGCCTGGTTGTGGACAATTTCAACGGCCAGCCGGTTTACTTAAAGGATATGGCCCGGGTGGTGGACGGGTTCAAGGATGAAGAATCCCGGTCCCGCTTAGACGGCCGGGATGCGGTCAATATTGCCGTTAAAAAACGCGCGGGTGAAAATATCATCGACATCGTTGAAGCCGTGGACCGCCTGATCGATGAGCAGAAGCCGGCGTGGCCCGGCGGGGTCGAAATCACCAAGCTCATGAACAAGGCCAAGGGCATCCGGCTGATGCTGGCGGACCTTGAAAACAACATATTGTCAGGCCTGCTGCTGGTGGTGCTGGTGCTCCTGTTTGCCCTCGGAGTGCGCAATGCCACCCTGGTGGGGCTTGCCATCCCGTTTTCCATGCTGCTCTCCTTTATGGTGATTTATGCCATGGGCA
>DATGCF010000180.1:0-14573 GCA_035312245.1 Desulfosalsimonadaceae bacterium | reverse complement strand
AATCACCCCGCCCAGATCAAAAATAACGGCTTTGATTGGCATATAAATGCACACCTTGGGTTTAAAACGGATTGACGGTCTTGTTTCAAATGTGGCTCAGGCATTCATAGCCGATTCGCCCGGCATTTGCAACCGGTGCTTCACGTTCGATTCTTGCCGTGCTTCTGAGTAACTTCGAGTTCACAGTTCACAGTTTAAGGTTTAAAAGATTCAGCGCTTTTGGCTTTGGAAAAAGCTTATAAAAAAGGGCAATTTCCTTTAAGTCCCCCTTTGGCAAAGGGGGATTTAGGGGGATTTGTCATCATGGCCCAATACAAATCCCCCCAATCCCCCCTTTTTCAAAGGGGGGCTCAGGTGGTGCCCTTTTATAAAGTGGGGGTGCGGCACAGCGCAAGGCTTACAGTTTGAAAAACTCAGTGCCTTAGCGCCTTAGTGCCTTTACCCGATGGCAAAAGTTACTTTTAGCTCGGTCCCGGGCGCACGGCCCAGGGGGAATACTTTCAAAGAGCTGCGGCATTATTACAAAAAGTAAAGTAAATCGTCTTAATCTTACTCTGAACAAAAGACCGCCCGGCAAGACCTGTTTTTAATGCACAAAATTATTTCTTCCTGTATGAATAAAGTGGTAAAGTGCGCCATATTCGGTTTAACCCATTAATTTACTGGGCTATTGTAGATCTGATTAAGATTAAGAGTAAGATTAAGATTAAGACGGAAATTTAGGATTAGGGGACATGACGCATATTCGCAGAAAAGCCATTGACGGATTGGCCGCAGGCGACCGATTTTCCATTTCGCGCACCTTTACTGGGGATGATGTTAAGCGGTTTGCTGACATCACCCGGGACTATAACCCGGTCCATTTTGATGAGCGATTCACGGCGGTCAAGGGTTACCACGGCCCTGTCTGTCATGGCCTGCTGGTGGCGAGCATGCTCTCGGAAATCGGCGGGCAGATCGGGTGGCTCGCCTCGGAAATGCGGTTTAACTACAAAAAACCGGTCTATTTCGGCGATACCATTACCTGTGATTTCGAGATAACCGATGTCGACGAGAAGGGCCGGGCGAGGGCCACCGCCGAATACACCAATCAGAACGGCGTGGTCGTGATCCAAGGCGTCTTAAAAGGCATTTTGCCGGGCTCTCCGGAAAAGGAGATCATGCAAAGCTTGATATAACCTAAATTGAGCGTTCCAAACTTTAAAAAGGTAAACTGAGGTGTAAATCAGGCGGAGCGACTCAGGCTCTGCCGTCTCTGGTTGGCCGGCAGCAGAGATTTGCGAATCCGGATCGATTTCGGCGTAATCTCGACCAGTTCGTCATCCCGAATAAAATTGATGGCCCGCTCAATGGTCATAGGTTTGATAGGGGAGAGCACAATGGCCTCGTCTTTGCCGGAGGCCCGCACATTGCTTAGCTTTTTCTCCTTGCAGGGATTGACATTGACATCCACCTCCCGGCTGTGCTCGCCGATTACCATGCCCTCGTAGCAGGGTGTTCCCGGGGTTATAAACAGGCGGCCGCGCGCCTCCAGGTTAAACAGGGCAAACGGCACCGCATGTCCCTGCCTGTCGGCAACCAGCGAGCCGGTATACCGGCTGAGAAATTCTCCCCGGTATTCATCGTAGCCGGCAAAGTTTGAATTAATGATCCCGGTCCCCTTGGTATCGGTGAGAAATTCGTCCCGATAGCCGATAAGCGCCCTTGCCGGAACGGAGAATTCAATCCGCACCCGGCCGGAGCCGTTATTGACCAAATTGATCATTTTGCCTTTACGGATGGAGAGCTTTTCCGTGACAATGCCCAGGAAATCCTCCTCGCAGTCCACATAGAGATGCTCCACCGGCTCCATTAGTCTGCCGTTTTCGCGCTTATAGATGACTTTGGGCCGGCCCACGCAGAATTCAAAGTTTTCGCGCCGCATGGTTTCAATTAGTATGGCAAACTGAAACTCGCCCCGGCCCTTGACAATAAACCGCTCCCGCGTGTCAGTCAATTCAAGCTGGATCGCCACATTCTTAAGTGTTTCCTTGATAAGGCGCTCCTTTATCTTGGCTGCCTGAACGTATTTGCCCTCCTTGCCGCTAAACGGTGAGTCGCTGATGGTAAATTCCATGGATATGGTGGGCTCATCCACGCTGATCCGGGGCAGCGCCTTGGGGCATGCCGCCGTGCAGATGGTGTCTCCGATTTCCACATCTTCAATGCCGGAGAGGATAATGAGGTCGCCCGGTTCCGCCGATTCGACCGGCCGCAGGGAGGTGCCCTGGTAGGTTTGCAGCTTGGATACTTTGAGCGGGATCTGGCGGTTCTCCTTGTTGATGCATATCAGGCTGTCCCGGGATTTCACGAAACCGTTTCGGACCTTGCCCACCGCCAGACGGCCCAGGTAGTCCGAATAGCCGAGATCAGCCACCAGCATCTGGAAGGGCTCCTTTGGATCATAGGCGGGGGCCGGAATTTCTTCGAGGATTGTGTCAAAAAGGATGTGCAGGTTGTCGCTCTCCTCGCCCAGTTCTTTTTTAACAATACCGTCCCGGCCGATGGCATAAAGGTATGGAAAATCAAGCTGTTGCTCGGTTGCCCCGAGATCGATAAACATGTCGTATATGTCATCGAGCACCGCCTCCGGTCGGGCGTCTTTTCGGTCGATCTTGTTGATCAGCACAATGATGTTAAGACCGGCTTCCAGCGTTTTTTTCAACACAAACCGGGTCTGCGGCAGCGGGCCTTCCGCGCCGTCGACCAGAAGCAGGGCGCCGTCGGCCATGGAAAGGGCACGCTCCACCTCGCCGCCAAAGTCGGCGTGGCCCGGGGTGTCTATCATGTTGATGGTGATATCGTTCCAGGCAACCGAGCAGTTCTTGGCGGCAATGGTGATGCCGCGTTCCCGCTCCAGGTCCATGTTGTCCATGATGCGCTCATCAACTTCCTGGCCGTCACGGAAAAGGCCGCTCTGCCGGAACATGGCATCCACCAGGGTGGTTTTCCCGTGATCCACATGGGCGATAATGGCGATATTTCTTAAGCGGGTATTCTCTTTCCTCAATATTGTCTTCCTTGCCAATTGGTTTCTACTGAAAGTCTGGTTGATAGCTACTTGAAAGGGGGGAATATAACGCTTTTTTAATTTAACACAAGGTCTTTTTTGAATCGTCTTAATCTTACTCTTAATCTTACTCTAAACAGAAACCGGCGGACCGATTAAATGGTAAAAACGGACCGCCGGCTCGAACAGGATTTACAATGTTATAGCATCAGGTTTGGCAAACGTGGCTGTTCAAAAATTACATGCCCCATGTATTAATCATTTGATCAGCTTCCTTTTGCAATTGTTTGCTCCACGCAGTCTGCCATTCTCCATTCTTTTTGATTTGGATTTCCTCGACATCAATGGCCGGATGTTTCGCATTTTTGGTCCCAATCACGCGAACCGGGTCATTTAAATGCCTTACCAGTACCCTCTTGCTGACATTTGGCAGCAAATACCAGGTATCCTTTCCAGTGTAAAAAACATAATTGTCTTCAATCGCAATGTACGGATCTTCCATGCCACTCGGACAAACTTTGCCATGCATAGCACAAGTCAGTCCCTGGATGGATCCTTCCCACTGGCCGCTAAATGCCATGGCCGGAAGGCAAATGAGGATAATTATTGATAAAATCATGGTCTTCATGGTGATTTCTCCTGTTATTTTTTGGCACGTTAACGTGCGTTATCAGCTTGGTCCAATATTTCTGGCCCGAGCGGTATTTTTTTCGTAGCCCTCTTCGATCCCCAGTTTCTGGCAGACCATCAGGTCCTGGCCGGTGACAACCGATACATAATCTCCGGCGATCCATTGTTTCTCAGCCGCCCAGTAATCCTCTTGCGGCTGTTGCGCCAAAATTTTGTTTGCCGTGAAAGTCAGCATCAGCGCCTGGTGCCCCTGTTTTTCAAAGCAATTGTTGGGCAGGGCCGCCCAGTCATAAACAATATCCAGGGGTTCTCCCGTGCAGTCGATCCGATAAGGCCTGAAATAGGGTTCGTGGTCGCAGGTAAGCGTCACCTGGTTGGCGGCTCCGAATTTTTCGAATACGGCCAGCTTTGCGGCCGGCCGGTAAACGGCCGTGATCAGGGTAAATCCGTTATCCGCAGCCGTGTTGATGCTGGTTAGAAAGTAGCGGTCAGCGTCTTCAACGCCTTTGTCTGCCAAAATTTTCTGCAGGTACCGCGTGGCTGTCATCATGTCGCTGAACGTCTGGCCGGTATCCCCGTCCGGCGGTAAGCCGATAAACGGTTTTTCGTATGCGGCGCGGTAGGTGTCTTCAAGGGTTACGGCTGCGTTATTGGATTTGAATTCCTCGTTTATGACTTCGAGCGTGGTGGTTGAGTAGGCGTAATAGGGCAGCGAAGCCGTTCCCAGGTCCAGAGTGCCGCCAACAAGCGCCAGCGGGATAGTGTAATAGGTCGCACACCCTATTGCTGAAATAATAATCGGCAATAAAAACAGGGTTAGGTTCTTCATTGATATATTCCCGTATTTAGGGGTGCTGATCGGAATCAGTACCAAAGGCGGCAGGCGAGGAATTTAACTTTTGAAAAATCAATGTCTGAAAAAACTATTAATATAAATTCATAAACTTGAGTTTTCATCACGCGCCTGCCAGATCATAGTTCAAAGAGTAAAGCAGCATAACCAGAAAGCAAGCCGGCGTAAGGATAATAAATGTCCGTGCGCAAACTTATATCCGTCTGCGAAACGATATTTTTCATCTAAAAATAATTGTTCCTGCCCACTTGCCATATTTCCGCCCGGACTTACTCTAGTGGTTAATGACATTTTGCCGGCAGGTTTTTCGAGATTTTTAGCCCGGCCAAAAAGACAATAAATCGGATTTATTCGAAAAAAATGACGGAGGTGTAAAGATGATACGGCAATTTAAAATTGTACCAATTGTTAGTTTTTTTGCCTTGTTGATTCTGGCTGCAGTGATCATGCCCGCAAACGCTCAGGATTATAAATCGCTTGAGGGTATCAACGGGGTCAATACGATATTTGATTTCAGGGACAGCACTCCGGCAAGCGCCCTGGGGCACCTGTCCCTGGTTCACAAGACTTACAAAGATAAAGCCATCCGGAGTATTGAGGAGGCGCCCGAATTTGTCGTGGTCTTCATGGGACAGTCGGTTAAGCTGTTGTCTTCGGACCGCAGGGAATTTTCTGAAAAGGAAAGAAACACGCTTAAGAAGATGGATAATGTCATTTCGGCAATGGCTGAGGACGGCATCAGGCTGGAAGTCTGCCTGGTTGCGGTAAGCTCTTTCGGGGTTGCCCCGGAATCGATAGCGCCTGAAATTGACCGCGTGCCAAACGGCTGGATTTCATCTTTGGGGTATCAGGCCAACGGATACGCTTTGATTCCTGTTTTTTAAGCTGCCTGAAAGCGTGGCATTATTTAATTTTCCAGGGAGTGCATCAAAATGCAAATGACAGCAAACGAAGTCGAATCTTTAAGCTATTCCCGGTGTATCGATATATCCAAACGCGTCCGATGGGATATTGAAAATGATGTAATCCGGGGCCGACGATTCGACATGGGGGAAAAATTTCTGCCGGACGGGATTTCGAGGGCGGATCAGTATGAGTTCTTGAACAATGAGGAGAAAAGATTCTTGAGCCAGGTACAGGGGTGGACTTATGCAAACATGTTCGGCTTTGTGGAGCGGTTCATCGTGGCAAAAATTCTTGAGCTAACCGCCAACCACTGGCTCGGCGATCAGGTGGCCCTGGAATCCATGGTGCGGTTTTGCGATGAGGAATTGAAGCATCAGGAACTTTTCCGGCGCATCGATGAGATGATGGCGGACGTGATGCCGCCGGGCTATCGATTCCTGTTTGATCCGGATGAAGTGGCGGCGGCGGTGCTTTCCAAATCGACATGGGCGGTCATGGCCCTTATTCTGGAAATCGAACTCTTCACCCGGGAGCACTACAAAAAGAGCATTGAGAAAGACCCGGAACTCTCCGGCCTGTATAAGGATATATTCATGTTCCACTGGAAGGAGGAAACCACGCATGCCATGATTGACGAACTGGAGTGGCCGCTGGTGGACAGGCAGATGACCCCTGAGGCCCGGGATCAGGCCGTAAACGATGTCATTGACCTGGTAAATGATGTGGACGGAATACTTAAGAAGCAGAGCGAGGCGGATATCGATTATTTCACTGCCCATATAGACAGCGCACTGACCGGCGAGCAGGTTGAACGCCTCCAATCCGGGGTCCATCAGGCATATCGATGGCAGTATATATTTTCCGGAGTGGATCATCCAAGGTTTACCGCCATGTTAAAAGCACTGACTACTGAAGCGCAGCTTAAACGGCTGACTGAAGCGTTGTCTGGGCTTAGGTAGCGTAACTTAAATCGAGCATCATAAATTTTGAAAAAGCGTTTTTCATTGGCAAAATTGAAAGTTGTTCAATTTAGGCTTTATTGTTCCGCACGGACCAGAGACCCGAGATCCTCCAGAACCATATACAGGCAGGGCACGATCACGAGGATGATGGAGGTGGCAAATATAATGCCGAAGCCCAGGGATATGGCCATGGGGATAAGATAATAGGCCTGGCGGGAGGTTTCCAGGATAATGGGGGTAAGCCCCCCGAATGTGGTGAGGGTGGTCAGGATAATGGGCCGAAAGCGCCTGAGCCCTGCCTGGTGGATGGCGTCAAAGGCCGAATAATCGGCGCGCCTCCGGTTGGCATAGTCGATCATGATCAGCGAGTCGTTTACCACCACCCCGGACAGCGCAATCACCCCCATCAGGCTGATGAGCGAAAGGTCATAGCCCAGCAGGATATGACCGATCACCGCCCCGACGATGCCGAAGGGAATGGCCGTCATCACGATCAGGGGCTGGGTGTAGCTGCCAAAGGCAATCGCCAAAAGCGCATACACCACCCCCATGGCAAGCGCAAATCCGCCCCAGAGCGCCTGGGTGGATTCGCGCATTTCCGCCTGGGTCCCCTGAAAACTCCAGGTAATGCCGGGAAAATCCGCCCGGAGCAGGGGCAGCACTTCGCGCTTGATTGATTCCGGCACCCGGGTGGTCGCACTTTTGGGCTCCACATCCATGCCAACGCTGATCACCCGGCGGCCGTCCCGGTGATGGATGGAGGTAAAGGCCTCGCCGGTTTTCACCGCCACCGCATCCATTAACGGCACCTCGGTGCCGTCCGGCGCCTGAAGGACCAGGGCTTCCAGGTGGTGAAGGTCTTCCCGTTCCGCCTCCGGGAGCTTAACCCGCACTTCGATTTCATTGGTGCCGCGTAGCTGGCGCAGGGCCAGGGCGCCGTAGAAAGCGTCCCGGAGCTGCCGCCCCACATCCGACGGGGTCAGGCCCAGATTGCGGCCTTCCGGCCGAAGAACGAAATCAAACTGGGTTTTGCCCTTGTTGTAGTTGTCGTTCACGTCCCGGGTAGCTTCAAACTGTTCGACCCGGTCGAAAAACGCCTGGCTCGCTTTTTCCAGCACCTCAATATTGGCGTGGCTTAAATCAACGCTGATATCATCGCGCCAGCCGCCCGGGCCCCTTTCCGCCTCAAAGGTGATCTGATCCACCCCGGCAATATCGCCGATTTCATTTCGCCATAGCTCGATCACCTCGTTGGCGGTCATGTCGCGCTTGTCCGGGGGCTTCATGACAATTTCCACGTCAATAAAACTCTGGCCGCGCACATTGGTTTTGATGCCGTCCGCCACGCGAAACAGGTTGTGCTTTTCAAACATCCGGTATGTGGAGGCGGTTATTTCATGAGCCACCCGGGCTGCCTGGGCTGTCGTCGTGCCCACTGGCAGGGAGACGCCGGCCTCGATTTCATCGGCCGAGACCTCGGGCATCATGATCATGCCCATGTGGTCGCTGTACCCGTAGCCGCCCACCACCACCAACAGCGCGACGGCAGCACTCAGCGTGATGTAGCGATGGCGGAGGCAGGTTCGAAGGAATGCGCGGTAATAACGGTTGACGAATCGATTAAAGCTTTTGGCAAAGGCCTGCTGCCAGCCGCTGAGAGACCGGCCGATGAGGCTTTTCCTTTTCCGGGACACATGGCCCAGGTGGGCGGGCAGGATGAACAGCGCTTCCAAAAGCGAGACTGCCAGCACGGTAATGACCACCGCCGGCAGCGGCCACCAGAATTTGCCGGTGGTGCCGGGCACGAACATGAGCGGCACAAAGGCCACAATATTGGTCAGAATACTGAATGTGACCGGAGCGGCAATTTCCCGGGCGCCGGCAATGGCCGCAGGCAAAAAGTCCATGCCCTGCTGGCGCCGTTCGTAAATATTTTCCCCCACCACGATGGCATCATCCACTACGATGCCCAAGGCCACGAGAAAGGCGAACATGGAGATCATGTTGATGCTCACACCGATCACGGGCAGAAACATCAGGCCGCCGATAAAGGAGATTGTCATGCCCATCATGACCCAGAAGGCGAGCCGGAATTCCAGAAATACGGACAGAATAAAGAGGACAATCAGGATGGCGATCAGGCCGTTTTCAATTAAAAGCGAAAGCCGCTCATGGTAGTCGTCGGCGCGATTGCTGTCAATTCGGTATTTAACCCCCGGGGGCAGGGTGTTTTTAAAATCATCCAGTATGCCGTGGACGGCTGAGGCGATCTGTAGGGGGGACTGGTCGCCGATCCGGAAAATCTCAATCTCAACAGAGACCTGCCGGTTAAACCGTGAGTGAAAGCCCGCCTCCTCAAAACCGTCCTTGATATCGGCGAGATCCGCGAGGGTCATTGTGGTCCCGCCCGGGGAGGTGATAATGGGGATGGCAGCAAATTCTTCCGCCCACTGCTTGCGCTCCTTCATGCGCAGAAGGATTTCCCCGGCATGGGTTTCAATGGCCCCGGCCGGTATGTCCCGGCTGGACTGCTCGATGATCTGCGCCACCTCGTTTAAGGTGAGGTGGTGCTCCCGCAGGCGGTCCCTCGGGATTTCCACGTGAGTAACGTAGTCCGGGACATTTCCGATTTCAACCTGGGTGATCATTGGGTCGCTTCGCAGTCGGTCGCGGAGCCGCTCGGCCAGGATCCGAAGCGTCCATATATCCACGTCCCCGTAGAGGCCGATTTCCATGACATCCCGCTGGCGGGATTGCAACTGAACTTCCGGCTCCTCGATATCATCCGGAAACGTGCGGATGCGGTTGACCGCCTGATCGATATCCTGAAAGGCTTTCATCCGGTCCGTACCGGCCACAAGCTCAAACTGCACCCAGCCCCCGCCCTCCCGGGCCGTGGCGGTCATCTCCTTTATGCCCTGGACACCTTTCACCGCCTCTTCAATGGGCAGGATAATCCCTTTTTCCACCTCCGCCGGCGAGGCACCCGGATAGACCACGCTGACCTCGACAATATCCAGCTGAAACTGGGGGAAGACCTCCTTTTGAATGTTGGCCGCGGTCCAAATCCCGCCGCCGATGAGCAGGATCATTAATAAATTGGCGGCAATGGGATTTTTCGCCATCCACGCGATGGGCCCGGGTCGGCCGTTTTCTTCCGAAAGATCCGGTTTCCGCGGCTGGTTCATTTGTCAGAGGCCTTTTGCCGGAGCTTGGCGCCGTCCACCACGGTCGTGAGATTGGTGGTCACCACCAGCTCATTTCCGGATAATCCGCTTTTGATATAGGCGTAATCCGCGTCCTGGAAGACCACTTCGACATCCCGGATGCTTAATTTGTCATCCCGCATCACCCACACCGTATCGTTTTTCCGGAGAAAGTCCCGGTTTAGCCGAACCACATCGGGGATGGCGCGCGCCTTTATCCGGGCTTCAACAAAGGCGCCGATCATCAGGCGGGGTATTTCATCTGCCTCCGCTTTCCGGGCAAGGGGATCCGGGACGGTGACCAAAACCCGGGCCATACGTGTCTGATCCTCAAGCCGGCCGACCAGCTTGTAGAGCCGGCCGGTGCGGTAGGCACCCGGGGGCCAGGCCGACCGGTTTCTCACCTGAACTTCAGCGCCGGCCGCATTCGGGCCTTTCGGGAAGGAGAGCCAGGGCAGCTTGGCAAGCGGCACGGTGGCCGCCACCCAGTAGGTCTCTGTGCCCACCAGCCGGGCTAGGTTGTCGCCGGGCGACACCTGGGAGCCGATATTTGCGTTGCGGTTTAATATGTGGGCGTCAAAAGGCGCCTTAACGGTAGTCCGTTCAAGCTCCAGGCGGGCCTGGTTGACAGCCGCCCGGGCGGATTCAACCTGTGCCCGGGCCGTGTTTAGCTGGGGCTTGCGGAGCACGAGGGCTTCGTTTTCTTTTGAAAGGGTTTCTTCCAGGAGCTGGTAGTCCTGCCGGGCCACATGCTGGCGGCCCATTTCCAGGTGGAGATCGGCAATCGCCTCCCTTAGGTCGCTTTCCCGCTGCCGGAGGGCATTTTCATAGTCCGCCGGATCGATTTTAAGGAGCATCTCGCCCTTGTCAACAAATCCGCCCGGGGTGAAGGCCCGCGCCCGCCCGATAATCTCGCCGCTGACCCGCGGCATCAGGATAATGTCCCGGGCCGGCTCCACCGTTCCCATGGCCACAATTTGAGGCCGGAAGGTGCCCTGTTCCGCCCGGATGGTTTCCACCAGCATGGCCGTCTCCTTGGTTGCGGCGGTTCGCACGGCGGTGGGTTCGGTGGAAAATATCAGGGCAATCAAACCGGCGGCTGAGAGCAGGATCAGGACGCAGATCAACAGTGTCAGCTTCCAGCCGATGCGGCGGCCCCCGGATGATGGTTTGGCGTGATTAGTGGTCATTTGGCGTATCCCTTAATCCTCTTTCTCTTCTGTCACGGGGGTTTCAAATCCGCCGGCAAGCGCCCGGTATAAAGCAATCCGGTATTCGATGCGGGTAAGTTTGGCTGAAACCAGGTCCCGGCGGAGCTGCTGCGCAGCCGTGAGGGCGGTCAGCACGTCGATGAAATCGCTGATACCGTTTACGTATTCAAGCCGCAGCTGCTTGTAGGTTTTTTCGGCCAGCCGCACCTGGCTTTCAAGGCTCTTTATTCGGTCCGTCTGCTTTTTTTCCCGGATCAGGGCGTCCTCTACCTCCTGAAAGGCGGTGAGGATGGTCTGGCCGTATGTATAGAGCCGCTGATTTTTGACCGCTTCGGCGCGATCCACCTCGGCCGACCGCCGGCCGGCATCAAAAAGCGGGCCCACGAGGTTGGCGGTAAGCGACCGGGCCCAATCTTCGAATAAGTCATTGGCGCCCTGGGTGGTCGAGTAAAGGGCAGCCGTTAGATCCAATCTCGGATACTGGGTGCTGACGGCGGCGGCCATGTCCCGGTCCGCGGCTTTCAGGCGAAGGTACGCCCGTTTTACATCCGGACGCCTTCTGACAAGGGCGCTCGGCAATCCGGTTTCAGGCAGCGGCGGCAGCTCCGGAAGCGAGGTGTGAGTATATTGGAAAGGGGTTCGGGGCGGATTGCCAGCCAAAACGGATAGCTGATGCTTCAGCACCTGGATTCGGGATTCCACGGAAAATCTCTGCTCCCGGGTGGCTTCCACTAGCTGGCGCTGGCGCAGAATGTCCACGCTTCGGGTCTGGCCGCCGGCAAACCGGTCCTTTAGGAGGCGCAGCACCTTTTGGTTGGCCTCAACCTGCCGGGTAAGGATCCGGAGCTGGTTTTGGGCCGCCATCAATTGATACCAGGTGCGCACCACTTCTCCGGAAACCGACAGCGCAGCGGTCTGATAATCCGTCAGGGAGGCTTTGGCGCGATATTCTTCAGCCTGGACGCTTGAGCGGATCCGTCCCCACAAATCGACCTCATAGGCGGCGGTGAGACCCAGCCGGAGCTGTTCCGTATCACTGGTTTCCGAGCGGGTGACTTCCCCTTCGGCAAATGCCTCAAGCTCGGGAAACAGCGCGGATGATTCCCGTTCCGCGATCGCCCGGGCTTCCTTGAGCCGCTGCCAGGCGGTTTTCAGATCGAAATTATCCTCAAGGGCTTGATTCATCAGGGTGTTTAGATCGGTGCTGCCGAACGCGGTCCACCAGCGATCCGGGGGTTTCTGCGTTCCCGAATTGGAAAAGGCCTCCGGTACCGTCAATGGCGGCGCGGTATCGGTTGTTTGCGTCGCGCAGCCGACGGCAAACAGGACAATCATAACCTGTATCACCGCGGCAGCCGCGTGAAGGCTAAAGGCGCTGCGTGTGGGTTGCGGTAATTTTTCCATTCAAAATCGTCGGATCAAGGTTGATGGCAAAGCAAAAAGCGGTTTATGCTGCCGCTGCGGCATTTTTGCAGAAAGTCACTCCAAAAGGCCCTGAAAATTAGTATAGACATAAATATTAACGAAAATCGAATGAATGTCAAAATAGCTGCCCGGATTTGATGCAAATTTGAGGGATTAAAACCGGAAGCCCTATGCGTTCGATGAGGCCCAAGTGACGCATCCCGGGATTTATCAATTGATTTCCGGTGAAAGGGAATTATGTATTAGAAGGTGATGGCTATTCTTTTTCCGGAGAAGGAGATACAAATGACAAAAAGACTTTTGATGCGGATCGGGTTGGTATGTGCAGTGCTTATCGGATTTCATCTGGCAATTAGCGGCTGCCGCCTGCAGTCGTCCGCCCCCGGCAACCCCCTGGAGCGGCCGCAGGGGGTTGCCACTGACTTGGCGTACGGATATCAGTTAATAAACGTGGGCGAGGAGTTTCCGGCCACTGGATTAAAAGCCCCTGAGAACCCGAAAGATCGCCAATACCTGGGTATTGATTCGGATTCGGAGTTTGCCATCAGTGATATCCAGGCGGATCTGGTGCTGGTTGAAATATTGAATGTCTACTGCGTGCATTGCCAG
Organism: Desulfosalsimonadaceae bacterium; assembly: GCA_035312245.1. Lineage (GTDB taxonomy): Bacteria > Desulfobacterota > Desulfobacteria > Desulfobacterales > Desulfosalsimonadaceae > M55B175. The sequence continues at coordinate 1,722 of DATGCF010000180.1, read as the reverse complement.
GACCAGGCGCCGATCTACAACAAGCTGTTCGATAAAATTAATGCGGATGCCTCGCTTGGCCGGCAGATCAAGATGATCGGCGTGGGGGCGGGCAACAATCAGTCTGAAATCGAGTCATTTCGTGAAAAATACGACATTGCGTTTCCGCTGGTCCCGGATCCGCGCCTCGATCTGCACCAGGCCATCGGGTCGCCGCGCACGCCCTTTTCGGTTCTGGTCCGGGTAAAAAAGGATCCCCCCATTGCCATGACCGCACTCACGTATTCGGGTGTCAAACATGATCAAAATGCCGTTTTTCAGGACATGAAGGCGCTGAAGAGTCTGGAGCTGCCGGTTCTCCGGGACCGGGGGGATCAACAGGCAGCCAGATATATAAAGGTTGAGCCGCCGTTTTCCCGATCGGAAATAGAGGACCGGGTGAAAAAGGCCATGATGACGGCGGCGGGCGGCAGACTTACAGAATTCCGGATGCTTTCGATTGACGACCGCCAGGTCTATACCGGTACCGGTGGGAACAATGAGGCAAAAAAGCGGCTCTTTGCAGAGGTGGTCAGCCGGCCCACATTGTGCGATATGTGCCATGACGTACACTTTGCCTATGTATTTAACCAAAAGGGCAAGGTTCTGGATTTTCTCCCCTTGCAGGTCACCAAATGGGGGAACAAAAAATGGTCCGAGAAAGATGTGCAGCTAATGCGCGAACGCCTGGTTGGCCGCTTTGTTTTTACTTCCTTTGAGTTTAATCCCGAGCTGGATGCGGTCTCCTCGGCTACCATAACCTCAGCGGTGATTTTCGAAGGAATGTCAGAAGGGGAAGAACTCTTTGGGCAGCTCAGGGAAAAGGGGCTGATTTAAAGTTCATTAAACACTAAACAAAACCTAAATTGAGCGTTTTAAAGTTTTAAAAAGTAAATTTCCACATTCTTTTTCGTCGGTTAACCTGGTCATAGTTTAACATTTTGAAATCATTATATTTTTTTAATTTTATTGTACCTGCTACCGCAAATGCTTATAAAAAAAATTTTGTATCACTTCTTTTTTTTCTTTCCAAAACATAAAAATGATTATATTATATTTAACAGGGTGTTAAATTTAAATTCGGATTCCTGTCCAAGCGAAAAATACACAGGATGCAAAATTGACGGTAAGCAGAATCTCCCGGGCAAACCAGAACAGTGGAGATTCACGGGACACCGAGAAATGGCCGGTAATGCGCAACCACATCCTCCTGCCCGGGGCGGTTTGGCAGTCAATGAAGCATCCGCTTTTTAATACTAAGTAGAAAAAGGAGGAAGAAAAAAATGAAGTTCCGCAGGAATCTCCGCAGTCGAATGTTTCGGGGTTTCAGGCTCAGCGCGCATGACAGCGCCCGGCGCGTTGACAGATGGCCGGCCTGGAAAAGAAACTCCGCGCTGGCAAAGCACATCAGTCTTCTCAAGTAGTTCAAGGCCCGCCCCGGTCGAAAAAGGCCGGGGCGGGCCTCTCCCCAAATTATCATAAGTTCAAAGACATTGGACTTCCAAGGAACTCAATACTATATATTGTTATTCCGGACCTTTCCGCTACTGTCATTCCGAGGAACGATAGTGACGAGGAATCTTATTGTAAAGATTTCTCGCTGCCGCTCGAAATGACAGTATGGACGGGTTTTGAGCGCCTTTTTGAGTTACTTTCTGCAAAAACACCGCCGCGGCGGCATAAACCGCTTTTTACGAAGCCGTC
>DATGCF010000179.1:0-11051 GCA_035312245.1 Desulfosalsimonadaceae bacterium | reverse complement strand
ATGATCCGTAAAATTTTTCAGCTTTTTACGCACTTTTCGCCTCCGATAGAGTTCGAGCGTATTGCCATCCAAAAACATATTGCCGAGCAGCGCAGCTGTCGACGCCACTAAGCCGAAACCGAAAATGATAAGCAAAATGGCAAAAATACGGCCGCCGTCGCTTAATTCGAAAGGCGCCACGGTGGTGAGTGTGCCGATGGTCAAATACAGGGCTTCAACCGGGGTCCGCTCCTCCACCACCATATAGCCGCACATGCCGAACAAAAACAGGCAAACCAGGGAAAGCACTAATAGCGCAGCAACCTTATTTTTCTTTGAAAAAAAGACGTATCTCATCTCTTGACAATATCAAGATCCTCTCACAGATTGAATAGTCTGATGCAAAATAGGCCATGCATCCGTTTGGTGCAATAAAATTCAAAAGACCTGAGCCGGCTATCGCCTTGAGCGCATTATTTCCGGCCGGCGATATAAATGCTCAGCAATACGATCCCGGCGCCGACAAATCCGGTCGGACTCAGGCATTCGCCAAAAAACAGCAGACCGATTAAAATGCCGCAGACCGGTTCAAACAACGCCACAATAGAGGCGGCCTGGGCGGTGATATAATTGGCGCCCTTAAAAAACAGGGTATAGGGTATCGCCAGAGAAACCGTGCCGAGCAGAAACAGAAACGGCAGATTGTGCCAGAAATAGCCGGGGGGGATTAAAATCCCGAACGGCAGCAGGAGGACCGTCACAATGACGCATCCCCATAGGGCCCGGGTCTGGGAGGGAAGATGGCCGGCCAAAAACCTGCCGAACATAAATACCCCGGCAAGGCCGATCCCCGATACCAGGGCGCTCGCAATCCCCACTATCTCTTCCGTGCTCCCTTTAAAAATGCCCGCAGGCTCCGTAATCAGTGCCGTTCCCAGCAGCCCCGCCCCCACCGCAAACCAGGTCAAAGGTGTATTTTTTTCCTTGAGTATAAAAGGACTTAAAATCGCCACATGGATCGGCGCCGTGTAATGAAGCAGCACCGCCTTAGCAACGGAGGTCTTCATGATGGCCAGGTAATACGTGACCGGGGTGATGCACATGGAAAGCCCCACACATAGGAGCACGAACAGGTGTCTGCGCTTCACCCCCCGTAAATCGAGTGTATTAATGCCGCCGGGCCGGCGCAGGATCCAGAAAAACAAAAACAGCATACCGAATAATGACCGATAGAATGCGATGCTCAAGGAGGAGTAGCCTTCAATGGAGCGGACCCATATCGGGATCAGCGAAAAGCAGAATGCCCCGCCAAGCATCATGAGAAGCCCTTTCAGGCGCGGTGATAGCCGGGGATTTCGTTTTTGGCCTTTGGTATACGGCATATACATCCTTTAAAACTGGCCCAGGGCCAGGAAAAAATCTCTTTAAACCCGCATTAAAATCCGCTAAGGGCTTATAGGACAACAAATCTGTATTTTTAACATTTTTTCATTAAAGGGAACATATAAATATGACATCCCCGGATCGATCCATGTGCGGGCGTATCGGCACCGACCATATCTGCCGGCAGATAATGCTGGCGGGCTGGGTGGATGCCCTGAGGGACCATGGCGAGGTGCTTTTTATCCACCTGCGCGACCAGAGTGGCATTGTGCAGGTGGTATTCAGCCCCGAATCCACGGATAAGACCGTCTGCAAGCAGGCCGAGCAACTGAGAAATGAATTCTGCGTGCGCATTACCGGCCAGGTTGTGCGCCGGGCAGAAGGAACGGAAAACCCCCATATTGCCACGGGCGATGTGGAGGTGAGCGCATCGGATTTACAGATTTTAAGCCGGTCAAAAACCCCGCCGTTTACCATTTCGGAAAAATCCATGATTGCCGGTGTGCCGGTTCGCCATGATCAATCCGTTACGGAAGATTTAAGGCTCCAGTACCGATACCTGGATCTGCGGCGGCCGTCCATGCAGGACCATCTAATCAAGCGGCATGCCATTTCCCGAACCATCCGCAATTTTCTGGATGAAGAAGGATTTATCGAGGTGGAAACCCCCATGCTCACCCGCAGCACACCTGAGGGGGCCAGAGACTATATCGTGCCCAGCCGCCATCATCCCCGCGCCTTTTATGCGCTGCCCCAGTCCCCCCAGCTGTTCAAACAGCTGCTCATGGTGGGCGGCGTGGAGCGCTATTACCAGATCGTTCGCTGCTTTCGGGACGAGGACCTGCGCCCCAACCGCCAGCCCGAATTCACCCAGCTCGACCTGGAGGCCGCATTTATTGACGAGGAATTTATTTACCGGGTGTTCGAGGAACTGGTGTCGCGGATGTTTGCGGTGGGCGGCATTGATCTGCCCCGGCCGTTTCCCCGCATGGTCTGGATCGATGCCATGAATACGGCGGGCTCTGACCGGCCTGATCTTCGCTTCGGCATGACCTTTGTGGATGCCACGGATATTTTCACGGGCACCAGCTACGCCATTTTCAAACAGATCCTGGATCGCGGCGGCTGCATCAAAGGCATCAACGTCAAGGGCCAGTCCGGGGCCCTGAGCAAAAATATCCTGCAGAACGAATATGCCAAGGAAATTGTGCCCGGTTTCGGCGCCAAGGGCATGACCTGGATGCGGGTAACCAAAGGCGGGCTGGAAAGCAACATCGTCCAGTTTTTCAGCCAAACGGAGCAGGAAGAAATTCTGGAGCGGTTCGGCGCTGAAACCCGCGATGTGATATTGATGATCGCCGATCCATCCTGGCATCTGGTTTGCACCGCCCTGGGCCAGCTCCGGCTGCACCTGGCTCGCCGGCTTGACCTGATCCCGGGGGACGTCTACAAGCCGTTGTGGGTGACGGACTTTCCCCTGTTTGAACCCGCGGACACGGGCGTTACCTCAAGCCATCATCCCTTTACCATGCCGGATCACACCGACTTCGACCCGGCGGATGAAACTGCCCTGCTGGCCCTTAAATCCAGGGCCTATGACCTGGTGGTCAACGGTGAAGAATTGGGCGGCGGCAGCATCCGTATCAATGACCGAAATCTGCAGGACAAAATCTTTCAGGCCTTAGGCCTTTCCGGGGAGGAAGTGTCGGAAAAGTTCGGCTTTTTCCTCCAGGCCCTGGAATACGGGGCGCCGCCCCACGGCGGCATGGCGCTGGGCCTGGACCGGGTCATCGCCATGATCCTGTCTGCCCCCTCCATTCGGGAGGTCATCGCCTTTCCCAAAAACCGCAGCGCCTTCTGCCCCTTGACCCAGGCGCCGGCAGCGGTTTCCCAGGAGCAGCTGGCCGAGCTTGAACTGTTAGATATCAAGGGCGGGGCGACGCTTCCAGGCACCCGGGAGCAGAAGGACCTTGTTGAATCCTTATCCTGGGTGTCGCGCATCGGTGTCACGGACGCGGAACGCGAACCCATTCAAACAGCCGTTGAACAGGCAGAAAGCTTGGCTGAAAACGTCAGCCGGGCAGCCGCGGAAGATGCGGAAAAGCCTGATGCGCCTTTGTTTTCTGTTATCCCGGCAGCCAACCGGTTTCGCTCCGGCACAGCGGCCGCGGTATGCGAGCTCGCAGAGGCCAAAGATTTACTGAAAAACGCGGCTGCGGTTAAAGGCGGATATTTCAAAGTTGCACCGGTTCTGGAACAGTAAAAAAAGGACAGTTATGAATTCCGATATCTTCACGTATCAACCCGAATCCCCCCTGCAGGAATCTACGGACGGCCTGCTGGCGGGTCGGCAGATCCTGATCCAGCCGGATATTTCCGTGCAGGGCTGGCTCACAGACGCCGGCTGCCAGGCATTAACCGGTTACCAGGCAGTCATGGATGCCACCACGATCGTCCGGTTAAAATCCGCCGGCGCCAGCCTTATCGGCAGCACCCGCATGGCCGAACTGGGACTCGGCATAAACGATAGCACCATGGCAGAGGCCGTCTGTGCGGGGCATGGCGACCTGGGCCTGGTGACTGACCTTCTGGGCGAAGCCCGGATGACCGCCTGTCTTTCCGGCTGGTTCGGCTATAAACCATCTTACGGGCTGCTTTCCCGTTTCGGCCTGGTCGGTCTGATACCGTCCATGGAATGCACCGGTTTTCTGGCCCAATCGCCGGCCGATATTGCTAAAGCCCTGTCAGCGTTGGCCGGTCCGGATGAAAATGATTTTTCAATGGCCCCGGAAACCCCGGAAATAAACCCATCGACGCCGCCTGAGCAGGCGGCGAACAGGATCGGCATTCCCCGCCAAATCACAGACCATCTAACCGCATCCGCACAGACGGCTTTTTCCGCCGGCCTTGAACATGCGGCCGGGGCCGGATTTGAGATTATTGAACTCGATCTGCCCGGTTTCGACCAGTTTGCCGCCTGCCACCAGATCATTGCCGCTGCGGAAGCCTCATCTACCTGCGGCAAATACGACGGGGTGCGCTACGGATTCCGGGCAGAGGAAGCCCAGAACTGGAACGACATGTATATTCAATCCCGGGGCCGGGGATTTGGCACCAGGATCAAAAGTTTTTTGTTCCAGGGCGCCTACTTCCAATTTGAGAATTATCCCGCATTTGAAAATGCCTGCGTCCTGAGACAGAAACTCATAAACCGGCTGAATGAAGTTTTCGAATCCGTCCATCTGCTGGCCCTGCCCGCGCGTGCGGCGCATGCAGACCCGTGCGGGGCGGATACCATCGAAGACACCTATGCGGCCTTCGGGCTGACCCTGCCGGCCAACCTGGCCGGACTGCCCGCCCTATGCCTGCCGGGGATCATCAAAAATGACGAAACAGACCTCGGCCTCCAGCTTATGGGCCCGCACATGGCAGATGCCCGGGTTCTGGCTGCGGGATCAACAATCAATGCCTGGATCAAAGGAGTCGGCAGCAAATGACGCCAGATAATAACAAATACGAAGCGGTCATCGGCCTTGAAATCCACGCCCAGTTAAATGCCGCCACCAAGCTGTTCTGCGACTGCCCCAACCAGCCGGGGGAGGCGCCCAACCGCAACACGTGTCCGGTCTGCCTCTGGCTGCCGGGGGCCCTGCCCCGGCTCAGCCGACAGGCAGTGGAAAAAGCCGTGCTGGCCTGCCTGGCGGCCAACTGTACGATTTCCGAAGAAAGCGCCTTTGACCAGAAGGTCTACTATTATCCCGATCTCCCCAAGGGGTTCCAGCTGTCCCAGCACCACAAGCCCCTGGCGGTAAACGGGTGGATCGACATTATCGGAGAAGACGGCTCGCCCCGGCGGCTTGGCATCCATCACATCCATATGGAAGAGGACGTCGCCCGGCTGGTCCATGAAACCGAGGGGAAAACGCCTATCAGCCTGGTAGATTTTAACCGGGCGGGGGCACCGCTTATCGAAATCGTTACCGAACCCGACATGCGGAGTTCTTACGAGGCGATGGAGTTTTTAAAGGCCCTGCGCTCGAGGCTGCGCTACACCGGCTCCACGGAGTGCAGCATGGAGCAGGGGACCATGCGCGCAGACGCCAATATCTCGCTGCGCCCGGCCGGCGCCAAAACCTTTAACACCAAGGTGGAAGTCAAAAACATGAATTCTATCCACCACGTGGGCGATGCCATCGGCCATGAGATCCATCGCCAGGCCGAATGCCTGGAAAGAGGTGAGCCCATCACCCTGCATACCCGGCTTTGGGATCCGGATAAGCGCGTTACCACGCCGATGCGGGAAAAATTTGCCGGCCCCTGTTTGCCGGACCCCTCCGTGCCCGCCATCCGGATGGATGAGACATGGCTTGCATCCATCCGTAAGCGGCTTCCGGAAATGCCCGCCCAAAAATCGGAACGATTCATTGCCGACTACAGCCTGCCGGCCGGCGAGGCCCTTGCCATGAGCCAGGAGCGGGATATCGCGGAATTTTTCGAAGCCGCGGTCCAGCAGGCCGTGCCCCCCCGAAAAGCCGCCAACTGGATTTCCGGTCACCTGCTGCCGGCGCTTAAGGATCGCGGCCTGGGCCTGTCAGATACTCGGCTGACCCCCGATCGGTTTGCCGGCCTGCTTCTTTTGCTTGACCAGGAAAAGATCAATGCAGGTGCCGCCCGGGAAGTGTTGGCCCAAATGCTTGACAAAGACGGACCGCCCCAGCAGATTGTCGCCCAGGGCGGATTTGAGCAGGTCTCTGATGCAGATAAACTGGAAGCTGTTGTGGACGCCATTTTGGCCGAGCATCCGGATGATGTGGCGGACTACAAGAAAGGCAACGCCAAGGTGCTCGGATTTCTCATGGGCATGGCGATGAAAGCCTCCCAGGGAAAGGCCAATCCCAAGCTGCTGAAAGAAATTCTGGCCAACCGCCTGGACAGCCAATGAGGTGCTGTAAAACCCAACCCTCATCCCCGAAAGAGAGACTTAATTGACTTTTGAGAGGTTAAATATTAATAAAAAGCTTATCTTCTTGTTTCCGATGAAAAACGCTATACAATCGTCAAGGCTATCTGTCTGCCCATTGATTCAGAAATTGGTTGCAGTTAAACTGACAAATTTCCCATGCTTAACAAAAACGCCCCATCCATAATCTTTATAGCCTTTCTCGCAGTCCTGAAAAAACTTCGGTCCGCCTTTGCTGATCTTCTTCCCATTATCCTTGTCATCGCGTTTTTCCAGCTCGTTGTGATCCGGCAACCCCTGCCGGATTTAGGGGACGTGATTCTGGGCGGGCTTCTGGTCGTCGTCGGCCTGGCCCTTTTTGTGGAAGGCCTTGAAATGGGGCTTTTTCCCATCGGTGAAAACATGGCGCATTCCCTGGCACGCAAGGGGAGCCTGTTCTGGCTGCTATGCTTTGGATTTGCGCTCGGCTTTTCCACCACAGTGGCCGAGCCGGCGCTTATCGCCGTGGCCAACGAAGCCGCTGAAATCGCCGCGCAAGCGAATCTTTTCGAATCGGGCCAGACCTCGCAAAAGGGCTATGCACTTGGGCTGCGACTGTCAGTGGCCGTTTCCGTGGGGTTTGCCATTCTTCTTGGCGTATTGCGTATCTTAAAGGGGTGGCCCCTGCATTACCTGATCCTGAGTGGTTACGGCATCGTTATGTTATTGACGCTATTTGCGCCTGAAGAAATTATCGGAATTGCGTATGACGCTGGCGGGGTTACCACATCCACTGTTACCGTGCCTTTGGTGGCCGCCCTCGGCGTCGGCCTGGCCGCCATTATTAAGGGCCGCAACCCGCTGATAGACGGCTTTGGCCTCATTGCGTTTGCTTCGCTGATGCCCATGATTTTTGTCATGGGCTATGGCATGTTGATTTTTTAGAAACCCCCGGAGACTTGATCGGACAATGGATTTTTTAGGTGATTTCAGCGGTATTCTTCTTGCGACAGCCCGGGATGTGCTGCCGATTATTCTGTTGATTACCGTTTTTCAGTTATTTGTGCTTCGGCAGCCCATACCGCACCTCAAGCGGGTGATTGTGGGCGGGGTTTATGTAGTTCTCGGGCTTGCCCTGTTCCTGGCAGGCCTTGATTTGTCCCTGTTTCCGTTGGGCAAAATCATGGCCGCTCAACTGTCCGATCCGGAGTTTTTATTCGGTGCAAACCATGCAGCCTCGAGCGCGGATTGGACGGCATACGGCTGGATCTATGCATTCGCCGCCCTGCTCGGATTTTCTACCACCATAGCAGAGCCTTCACTGATTGCTGTGGCGTATAAGGCCAGTGAAGTCTCTTCAGGCACTGTCAACCAATGGGGCTTGCGCATTACGGTGGCAATCGGCGTTGCCTTCGGGGTTTGTCTGGGCACTTTCCGGATTGTCACGGGCACCCCCCTTTATTTGTATATTATGGCCGGCTATCTCATCGTTTTAATCCAGACTGTGTTTGCCCCTAAAAATATAGTGCCACTGGCCTATGACTCCGGCGGGGTCACCTCTTCCACTGTTACCGTACCATTGGTTGCCGCTCTCGGATTAGGCCTGAGCGAGACGGTTCCCGGCCGCAATCCGGCTTTGGACGGTTTTGGCCTCATCGCTTTCGCCGTTCTTTTCCCAATCATTGCCGTTATGGGATATGCCCAGGCAGCCCAGTGGTATGCCAAGCGACCTAAAAAAAGCAGCCCAGGAGGAAAAATATGAGGTTTAAAATTATTTTGTCAGCCGTAAAAAATGAAAAAACCGACACGGTAGTGGATGCCGCAAAAGCTGCCGGCGCCACCGGCGCCACCGTCATTCCCGCCAGAGGGACAGGCATCCGTGAGGCAAAATCATTTTTCGGGCTAACCCTTGAAGCCCAGACGGATATCATCATGTTTTTAATTGAAGAGCACGCTGTCCAAACGATTTTAGAGGCTATCAACAGCGCCGGTGAATTCAATAAGCCGGGGACCGGCATTGCCTTTGTGTTGCCCGTGGACCATGTCATCGGCCTGGAAAGCCAGATGCAAAAATTCAAAGAAGAGGTTGAGAGCAAGTATTTTTAATTTTTTCAAATAAGGAGAAATCCCATGGCTTCATCCAACCCCCCAATCATCAGGGTGAGAGATATCATGTCAAAAACATTGATTACCATAAACGGCATGGCCACGGCAAAAGAGGCCGCCGACACAATGCGGGCCAAACAAGTCTCATCGCTTATTGTAGAAAAACGCCATAAAGATGACGCCTGGGGCCTCATTGCGGTTCAGGATCTGATTGAAGGGGTGATCATCCCCGGCCGCTCTTTTAAAGAAGTGCATGTGTATGAAATCATGACCAAGCCGGTAATCATGGTTCCGGCGGATATGGATATCCGCTACGCGGCAAGGCTTCTACACCGGGCCGGTATCCGCCGGGCACCGGTTGAGGAAAACAGGGAATTGATCGGAATGATTGCGATGCGCTCGCTGATTCTGGATCATGATTTATTCTAAGCGACATCAGCATTCGCATAGCAGAAATTTGATTGGCGCAGGGCTCGGATAATTCAATCCCATCAATGATCAAAATCCAAAAGTAAACCGCCACAATATATTGCACCGTTTCTAAGCATTGGAATTTCCGCATTCTGTTTGACTATGCGTAACGGCAAGGCCTAACGCATAACTGAGGCTTGATAGCCGTAAGGTACACTTCGGGATCGACTTATTAACTCAACAGAGTTGATTTGATTAACATCTGGCCCTTTGATATCATTTAACAAAATCATTTTTATAAAGTATTAGTGACAGGCATAGGTTTAAAATGAACCATAAATAAGAGGAGAACCTGTGAAGATACGTCGGAGTTGTATATACTTATTATTCTTGTGCCTTTTTGTTTATTGGGGTGCATCACCTTTGCTGGCTAAAGAAAGAGGTGAATTATCACGTGGACAGACGATATACGTTCCTGCGTATTCCCACATTTATAGTGGAAATAGGGAAAAACCATTTTTGCTGACCGCTACCCTGAGCATAAGAAACATCGATGCAAAACATCCGATTCAGGTCACCAAAGTGGGTTATTACGCAACAAAAGGAAAGCTCCTGAAAGATTGTCTTGATGACCCCGTCATCTTGCAGCCTTTGGAATCAATACGTTATGTCATATCACAAAATGACAGCAGCGGAGGCTCCGGAGCCAACTTCCTCGTCCGCTGGCAAAGCAAAAAGCCCGTAAACCCGCCTATTGTCGAGACAGTCATGATCGGCACACAAATGCAGCAGGGCGTTTCTTTCACCTCCCGGGGGCAGGTTATTCGCGAATCCAGTAAATAACGTATTCTTATAATCCAAGTCTTGCAAAGCGTCAACGATCAAATCGGGGTAGAGTAGAGGACAGGCTGGCCTGCCCCCCTCATCAAACCGTGCGTACGGTTTTCCCGTACACGGCTTTCCGATGTTCTTCATTGCCGGGCTTTCGCTTGCCGCCACTTCGCATTCGTTGGGATTTTGAAAAGACCGAGCTTGAGATAAAGAAACTCCGTTGTAAAGCGGCTATACCCTTTGCTACGGGTCCGAACCTTGTAACGTTCGCATAAGTGCTTGCGCACTCGTTCTTCGGTGAACCACTTTACCCGTCTCATGACTTTCGTGCTATGACCATGGTGGAAGTACCCGGACCACCCGCGCGTTACCTGGTTCATCTCCATAACAAGCAACGGAAGCGGCACAGGCGTCCGGCGGCGGTGAGTGATCTCCTTTATCCTGGCCTTGATGCGCTCAGTGGACCGTATACGGCCCTGTAAAACTTCGGCCATGCCTTATATTCACAAGTTGATAGCCCTGAACTGCCACCGCATGTGGCTTCCGTACTGCACTGTTCTTCTGCCGATACATGCCATCCCTGCTACCCCGGGAGGGCACCGGAACGCTTCCGTTATCTTATCCCGGCCACGACGGCCTTCCCCTAGTGTCCAGACGGTCGGCACCTCCAGTTTGGTTAACGAGGCTACATATAGGTTCGCTTTCGCTACGGCCTGCATCTTTGCCCATGAGAAACTTACAACCCCCGGTTGCCCGGAGGCTGCTTCCCGGTGCTAAAGGGTCGTACGGACAATTACCCCTGCTGGACTTCAACCAGCAAGAAGAACAGCCGATTACGGCATACGGACACCCTACCTATTCCTTTACGTTTATTTAACAAACCATTAATGCCCGAATGTTTCAAATCGACGATATTGCAGTAATTTTTAAAATAGCGCACTGTCGGTAACTTTCCTGACTTGTAAATTGTTACCAAGATTGAAGACTTCAAAAAGTCTCCGGCAGCTATCCTGTCAAAATGAGGCATACAATATGTGGTAGTGCCATGCGGCGGACCAAAGGCCAGGATTACTATCTTTTCTGTTTGATAATACCGAATGGGTTAATACCCTAAAAAGTCGGCCATATATTTGAGAGCGGTAAAGGTGATAATGCCTGTCAGCATCCACTTGATCTTTGCAGCTGGAACATATTTCTGACACCGGGCACCCAGGTACATGCCTGCCATTCCACCCAATCCGAACAAAAGACCCAGCGCCCAGTCTGGTGCCACGGACATGGCTGGATAAAACGGGGCAATGCTTTGGTAAAAAAGGACTCCAGCCACAGAAGTCACAAAGGTGCCCATAAGCGCGGCTCCGGCCACGGTATAGACCGGCAGGCCGAAAAAGGTTACGAAGAA
>DATGCF010000178.1:0-6478 GCA_035312245.1 Desulfosalsimonadaceae bacterium | reverse complement strand
GTAGACGTGAATTCATATTATCCATATAGGTTTACAACCGATTTGTCAACATTTCATAGGAATTTGCAGTAGATAGACGGCTGCTAAATGTCAAAAGAAGCGGCACGGGAAAATAAAAAAGACCCCGGTGCCATTCGGGCGTTCGGGCGAGTGGACGAGCAGGGTTCTAAAATCATTGTCAAAAATCGGTTTATGCCGCCCTGACACTATGCTTGCAGAAATTGACTTTCGGTTCTTACTCGTACTCGTAATCGTACTCGTAATCGTACTCGTACTCGTACTCGATTATTAATTTACCGAGTACGAGTACGATTACGAGAACCGTCCCGCTCACGCGGGACTAAGTACGATCATTTCCTTAAAAGCGGCTCATTTTAAGAGCACCAGGGCATCCGCCACCAAGGGCGAACTCTGCGAGATAATGATCGGGTTGATATCAATCTCCCGGATTTCCGGATGAATAAACGGTATCTGGCTGAGCCGGCTGATTAAGTCAGCCATTGACGCCCTGTCGACGGCGGGCATGCCCCGGTAGGATTCCAGGAGCTTGGTGGTGCGGATGTCTGATAGCATGTGCGCGGCCTGCGCATCGGTAATCGGCGCCACCCGGTAGACGATATCGGTCAATGCCTCGGTCAGCACGCCGCCCACGCCAAAGGCCACGCATTGCCCGAATTGCGCATCATCGGCCACTCCCGCCAGAAACTCCCGCTCGCCCTGAATCATCTCGCCGATAAGCACGGGCACAGAATCCCCGGCGCGGTCCTGAATCGCCGTGTAAGCCCGGCGGGCGGCCTCAGGGGTTTCAATATTTAAAAAAACCAAGCCCTTTTCGGTTTTATGCAGAATTTCCGGATGACTGGCCTTTAGCACCAGGGGAAAGAAAAATTTTTCCAGGGCCGCGCAAAGCTCGTCAGGGCTGTTTACCACCCGCTCCTTTGGCACCGGGATGCCGTATGCCGCAAGCAACTGCTTGGCGGCGAATTCATCCAATGCGTTCTGCTGATTGTTGATGGCCTTTTCAATGATCTGCTTTGCGTTTTGAGCAATTTCAGGCAATGCGGGCTGGCTTTGGGCCGGTCGCTTCTGGATATCATGATATGACACCATGGCCGCCATGGCCCGCGCCGCCTTTTCCGGGCCGTCAAATACGGGGATGCCGTTATCCTCAAATTCCCGGGTATACTGATCATCCCGGTCAAAAAAGGAGGAGACGGTGACCGGAATTCCGTTTTTAAAAGGCCGATTTACGGTCTCAGATAAATCCTTCTGCATCTGCGCCACCATGTCGGACAGTGAAAGATCCGGCATCAACTGGGCAACATTCGGATGGACCGCTTTCATAAACCCGGTGGACATAGCCCCGTGCATGATGAGACCGTCCACCTCGCCGCTTTTCATGATCATATCTGCCAGCGTATCGGTCATCAGGCTGGGATCCATTGAAAACGTCAGGTCAACCGGATTTCCGCAAGGCGCATGGGAGGGCACCAGCGGCCGAATCTGCTCCTGAAACGCCTGGCTGAAAGGCGGCACCCGGCATCCAAGCCGCTCACAGGTATCGGCCATGGCTGAGCCCGGTCCGCCGGAATTGGTTAAAATCGCAATCCGATTGCCTTTGATGCGCGGCTGTTCAGCCAGGGCCACACCCAGGTTATACAGCTCTTCTACGGATACCACGCGAATCACCCCGGCCTGCCGGAACAAGCCGTCATACAAGTAATCCTTTCCGGCCAGGGCGCCGGTGTGACTCAGGCCGGCGCGTGCGCCGGCTTCAGAGCCGCCCACATACTGGGCGATAACCGGTTTATGCGGCGTTATCCGCCCGGCGACCTCCAGAAATCTCGGTACATCGCGGATGGTTTCAATATACATGGATATGGCCCCGGTCTGATCGTCCTCGCCGAGGTATTCAAGCACATCGATGATATTGACATCCGCCTCGTTGCCCAGGCTAAAAGCCTTGCTGTAATGAATCCCCCGCTTTTCCAGATAGGGAATGGTCTGGGCTACATAGGTGCCGCTCTGCGATATAAAGCCAAGCTTTCCGGGCTTTCCCCGCATCGGCACAACCGTCGTGTTTAATGAGACCTCCCGATTGATAATCCCCATGCAGTTGGGTCCGATAAAGCGGATGCCGTATTTTCGGGCCACATCCAACAATTCCTCTTCCTCCCTGGCGCCGGCCGCACCGGTTTCCTTATATCCAGCGGTAATAATGATGGCATATTGGGTCCCGATTTCTCCGAAAGCTTCAAACAAGGGCAGGAGATGCTTTGCCGGCAGGACGAAAATCGCTAAATCCGGCGTTTCCGGCAAATCCTTCGGGGATGGATAGGCCTTGTGGCCGAGAATGGTCTTCTCCGTAGGATGAACCGGGTAAAAATTTCCGGCAAACCCGTCATTTAAAATACTTAATGCATGCATGGTCCCCATCTTCATGGGGTTGTTGCTGGCTCCGAGAATTGCGATCGATTTCGGGGTCATGAGCGAATGAAGAAACGAAGCGCCTGTCATACCTGTTATCCTCCGATGTATAAAATATGAATCAATAAAAAATATATTTTACCAAGGATGATCAAGCCAGGCAATAAAAAAAACGAGCGCTCGTTTTATTTTTATAGAAACTGGATCAGGGCGACCACCGCTCCGGTCATGCAGGTGGCCACTGTGCCGGCAATGATGGATTTTAATCCTAAAGAAACGATTTCATTCCGCCGTTTCGGGGCCATAGCCCCCAATCCGCCGATCATGATGCCCAAACTCCCGGGATTGGCAAACCCGCACAAGGCATAGGACATGATCAGCAGGCTTTTCTCCGAGAGGCTTCCTTCCGGTAGCTTGGCCATATTCACATAGGCGATAAATTCATTCAGTACGGTCTTCGTGCCCAACAAGCCCCCGGCAATATGGGCCTCATTCCAGGGAACGCCCATCAGCCAAACCACTGGGGCCATGAGCCAGCCCAGGAGCCGCTCCAGGGTAAGCGGCGCACCCCATACCTCCGGAAAAATGCCTAAGATGATATTGGCCAGATGCACCAGCGCCACCAGCACAATGATCATGGCAATAATGTTTAGCAGCAGTTCGATCCCCTGGATGGTTCCCCTGGTCAGGGCATCCATGGCGCTGTAGGCCGGCTCCGGCGCCTCCAGCACGCCCGAGGTCAGGTGTGCTGTTTCCGGAATCATGATTTTGGAAACCACAATCGCCGCTGGCGCACTGATAATCGAAGCGGTCAAAATATGACCGGTCACATTGGAGAGCACCGGGTCCAGGATCGTGGCATACAATACCAGCACTGTGCCGGCAATGGTCGCCATACCGCTTGCCATCAGCGTAAACAGCTCGCTCCGCGACAGCCTATTCACATAGGGGCGGATTAAAAGGGGGGATTCGACCATACCCACAAAAATATTGGCGGACACGCCAAGGCCTTCAGCCCCGCCCAGGCCCAGGCTTTTTTCCAAGAGCCATGAGAAGCCTTTGACGATTCGCGGCAGGATATTCCAGTAAAAAAGGACCGCAGACAGGGCACTGATGACCAATACCAGCGGAAGCGATTGAAAGGCCAGAATAAAGGTGGCCTGCGGGTTGGTCACGTCAAACGGTTTTTCACCGCCGCCGATATAGCCGAAGACAAAGGAGGTCCCCGCCCGGGTGGACGCCTCAAGAGCCAATACCGCCTCATTGAGATAAAAGAAGATCTTGGTGAAAAACGGAAACTTCAGCAGGATAAATGCCAGCCCCAGCTGCGCACCGATGCCGATGACCGCGGTTTTAAGCGGAAACCGGCCCCGGTTTTCGCTGATAAGCCAGGCCAGAAACAAAAATACGACAAGACCCGCCAGACTCTGGAAAATGCCCATGGTCTACTCGTCAAACTCGCCGTGCCGCCCCCTGCCCTTTGCATACCGATCAATGCCCGCAAAAAACTCGGGGGAGTTTAAAGAATCCATGCCGCGCTGAAACTCGTTTTGAAAGGCCGCTGCCATATCCATATCATACTGCTCATAGGCACTTTGCCGGTCATTTCGCATGCAGGCCTGCGGAAAATTGGCAATCTGCGCGGCCATGGCCTCAGCCGCTTCACGGCTTTCCCCGTCTGCCACCACTCGATTGGCAAGCCCCATGCTAAGGGCCTCATCAGCGGAAACCGGCCGGCCGGTGAGGATCAAATCCATTGCACGGGAAAGGCCAATCAGCCTTGGCAGGCGGATGGTGCCCCCGTCAATCAGGGGAACGCCCCACCGGCGGCAGAATACCCCGAACACCGCGCTTTGCTCCGCTATCCGCAAATCGCAGAAGCTGGCCAGTTCGAGCCCGCCGGCCACCGCATATCCGGAAATAGCGGCAATCACTGGTTTTTTCAAAAACATCCGGGAGGGCCCGAGCGGAGCGTCCCCTTCCGGCTCCAGCCGATGCACCCGCCGGGGATCGGTAATTGCCTTCAAATCCGCACCGGCACAGAAACAGCCGCCATTGCCCCAGAGCACGGCGACATGGGCTGCATCATCGGCCTCAAACGTCCGGAAGGCATCGGCCAGCTCGCGGGCGGTTGGGCCGTCAAGGGCGTTTTTAACATCCGGCCGGTTGATGATGATCGTCATCACCGGGGCCTTATTTTCGATCAGGATATTGGCCATGGGTTACATCCTTTAATTTGACAGTCTCATAAAAGGTCGATTTTGAGATGGAACCTCATCGTACTCAGTCCCGCATGAGCGGGACGGTTCTCGTTCGCGTTCTCGTACTCATACTCGAAAATATTCAATGCCGATTACGATTACGAGTACGAGTACGAATTAAACGACCGGATCGGCCAAACCAGCATGCGAATGATTGCTTTTGGTTGCCTTATCGTCTCAAGGGATTATATTACCTAAATTGAGCGTTTTAAATTTTTAAAAATTTAATTTTTACTTTAATTTTAATATATTGAATCATTCTTCAGTTCAAAAATTTGAAACCCTCCGGGATTTCCAATTTCACCGCATCTACGGCGTCAAATAATGTCTCGCAAAACCGGTAAAGGACTTTCACATAGGGATAATAAAATCGATAGTAAATATAGTTGTGCAGCGTTCGGTCAAGCCGCCAGCCGTGTTTCTTGAACAACCATTTGGTGGATGTTTTCACTGGGTCGCCTCCGGCTTTCAACTCCGATTCTAAAGGTGTAATCCTGTACCCACATCTAAGGTAAGGGGCACTTGTCTATATCGTCCCGGCTGTGATATGTTTCACTATAATAGGGAAAGGAATCATTAATTGAAAAAACCTGTATTCATTGCTTTGATCGCCATACTGTTACCTGTCTTTGCTTTGACCCAAAAATCGGCAAATGCGGGCGAACCAGTCAACGTATACGTCAGCATACCCCCCCAGTCCCATTTTGTCAAAGCCATCGGCGGCGCGCAGGTCGATATTTCTGTGATGGTGAGTCCCGGCCAAAATCCGGCCAGTTATGAGCCCTCACCCAGGCAGATGGTTAAACTGGCCCGGGCTGATATCTACTTTGCTATTGGGGTGCCCTTTGAAGCCGCCTGGCTTGATAAATTTGCCGAGGTCAATCCGGCGATGCGGATCATCCATATGGAAACCGGCATAGAGAAAAAGCCGATTCACCGGCATAGCGGACATCATAAAACCGGCCAATCCCAAGAGGGTATCAAGGATCCCCATATATGGCTCTCCCCCCCGCTAGTCATGGTGCAGGCCCGGCATATCATGGCCGGCCTCACATCCCTTGACCCGGCGAATACGGCGGATTATAAAAAAAACTATGCAGCTTTTATCACCCGGATAGTTAAACTGGATACCGCCCTGCTGAGGCAATTTAGCGATATCAAAAGTTCGCAGTTTATGGTATTTCATCCATCATGGGGGTATTTTGCCGATGCCTACGGATTAGACCAAATCGCCATTGAAACCGAGGGCAATACCCCGAAGGCAAAGGATGTTACCTCACTGATCCAAACCGTGCAGAAACGTGATATTTCGATAATATTCGTCCAGCCCCAGTTTTCCGTCAAACAGGCAAAAATTATTGCCAAGGAAATCGGCGGCAAAATTGTCCAGGCCGATCCCTTGGCCGAAAATTGGGAGCAAAATTTAAAGCAAGTTGCATCTGCCATCAAAGAAGAGTTAAAATAATCTGTCATGAACGAGCCGATCATTGAGGTCGAAAATGTGAGTTTTTCCTACCGGGGACTAAATGTGCTTTCGGATGTCTCCTTTTCCGTGCGGGAAAAAGAATTCCTGGCGTTTATCGGGCCCAACGGCGAGGGAAAAACTACTCTGATCAAGCTTTTACTGGGGCTTTTAAAGCCTGACACCGGAACCATCCGGATATACGGCGCCTCCCCGGAAAAGGCCGCGCACCGCATCGGCTATGTCCCCCAGGATGTGGCCATCAACAAATCCTTTCCCATATCGGTCCTGGATGTCGTATTAATGGGCCGGCTTCGGTTTCGGGGAC
>DATGCF010000177.1:0-3496 GCA_035312245.1 Desulfosalsimonadaceae bacterium | reverse complement strand
TCATCAATGGCTTGGTCCCAGGAAATGGGTTCGAACCGGCCACCCACGCGCTTTAGGGGCTCGGTTAATCGATCTTTGGGGTATTGGTGGTAAAGGACATTCAAGCCCTTGCGGCAGGCATATCCCCGGCTTCGCGGGTTTTCCCTGTCCGGCCGGACTTTGATCATCCGGCCGGCTTCCACCAGCGCTTCCAGGCCGCAGTTCTGGGCGCAAAGCACGCACGCGGTTTTATGCCAGCCGTCCATCAGAACTGTATCCCCCGTTTTTGGGCCATGGTCATCATTTGATCCATACCGGTTTTAGGCGGTGTGCGCTGCTTATCCGTTTCCTTGGGGACGAGTGCCATGGCGTCCGACGGGCAGGTGGTCACGCAAAGCCCGCACCCGATGCACCGGTCCGGATTGACGTGCGCGACTTCATCGGCGGTTAAGGTGATGGCGCCCATCTGGCAGCGGTCCATGCAGGTTTCGCAGCCGGTGCACGCCTCTTGATCCACCCGGGCAAAGTAGTTGGAAAACACCATCTCCGCCGGTCTGGGATGCTCATTTAATGATCCCAATACCCCGCAGCAGCAGCCGCAGCAGTTGCACATGCCCCCCGGGTTTTGCGCGGTGGCGGGCTGGGTCACTAAACCTTCTTCATGGCATTTTTTGAGGATGTCAATGGCCTCATCCGCCGTGATTTCACGTCCCATTTGATTGTCAATGTAGTACTGGCCCATGGCGCCGAACATGAAGCAGACTTCCAGGGGTTTTTCACAGGATTTGCCCAGCAGATGTTTCTGTTTGCGGCAGGTGCATTCGGTGACCACGATTTTTTTTGAGTTTTTCAAAATTTCGCAGGCATCGTCAAATGCCGCCACATGCTGGGTCACGTCGATCGATTTCTGGATCGGAATGGTCCGAAGAAAATTCTCAGCATTATCAACCATGGTTTGCTTGAATCCCTCCTGATAGTATTGCTCCATTAGCTCGGCCAGGGTCTGGCTCATCTCGGTGGTGTGAAACTCAAACAGGCCGTGGACAAACGGAACGGCCCCGTACTTGACGGTATCACCTTTTCGGAGGCGGAACAGGAGCTTTCTCCGGGCCATGTCCTCAAGTTTATCCCGCACAGCCTCAACCGGCTGGCCGATACGTTCGGCCACGGCGTCGGGCGGCTCAAGCATCGGGCTTAAGGCCAGAAACATCTCCGCATCCGCTTCTGAGAAGAGTTCCTTTAAGATTTTGATTTCCACCCCGGATTCGGTCGCCGGAAATCCCAGGGAATATTTGTCCAGGCGCTGCTGGAGGTCGCGATAGATAGTTTCTGTCATAAACCGTTCCTTTCGGGTCAGAAATGGGTTTTTTGGCATGCAGGCCAGCCATTATTGGGCTGCTTGTATGCAGTATGGAAAACTTGTTTCAGTCTGAAACAGTCTTGCGCATCCGTAATTTTTATTGAAAACCTGGGGGTTTTTCAAATATGAATTTCAAAATCATGTTAATTAATGATAGCAGGTTTAAAAATATCCGAAAAGGGGCAAACCATGGAAAAAGGCTATATTCAGGTATATACGGGAAATGGCAAGGGCAAGACGACGGCCGCGCTGGGGCTTGCGCTGCGGGCTGCGGGCGCCGGCTTAAAGGTCTATATCGCGCAGTTTATCAAGCAGGGCTGCTACAGTGAACTGGATTCGCTGAAGCGGTATACGGATTATATCACCATTGAACAGTTCGGTACGGGCAGATACATCCGGGGTGAACCGGAAGCAGAAGATGTGGCCGCCGCCCGACAGTGTCTGGCCGCCATCCGGATGGCGGTTGAATCCGGCCGTTATGACGTCGTAATTATGGATGAAGCCGGGGTGGCCGAGCATTTTAAGCTCATTGATGCCCGGGATGTGCTGGATATTATTGATGTCAAACCGGAAGCCGTTGAACTGGTGATCACCGGCCGCGGCGTGTCAGAGGCGGTCATGGCCCGGGCGGATCTGATTACTGAGATGAGGCCAGTCAAGCATTATTATGAGGACGGGGTTCTGGCCCGGGTCGGCATCGAAAGCTAAAATCCGGTTTAAAAACGTCCCCTTTTGTCCAATTTCTGCGTCAGGCGAGAATTTGAATATTGTCGTAAATGCCAATGAATGCCCCTCTCCTTTTTATCATGGGTTGGCTCTTGATTCGTGCTCGTACTCATACTCGTAATCGGTTTCAAATTTTTCGAGTACGAGCACGAGTACGAGTACCGTCCCGCTTCCGCGGCACTGAGTACGATTAGTTAGTCGGCTAAGGAGATAATATAATGCGGGAAGTGACATTTGTTTTAGGCGGATGCAGGAGCGGGAAAAGCAGTCATGCCCTGGCCCTGGCGCAAAAGCGGCTCGGGGCGGAAAACTGCTTTATCGCCACCTGTGTGCCCTATGATGATGAGATGAACGACCGGGTCAGACGGCATCAGGCGGAGCGCGGGGAAAACTGGCGCACGGTGGATGCACCGCTTGAGCTGCCGGCGGCCATTGAAAAACAAGGCGGAACAGCGGATGTGCTGGTGGTGGACTGTCTGACTCTGTGGATGAACAATTTGATTATGCATGACCGCACTGATGAAGCCGTGTCTGATAACGTGGCCCAGCTGACAGCTGCCCTGGATAATGTTCAGTGCCCGGTGTTTGTGGTTTCCAATGAAGTGGGCGCGGGCATTGTGCCCGAAAACCAACTGGCGAGGCGGTTCCGGGATTTGACCGGATTTGCCAACCAGCGTGTGGCCGAGTGTGCGGATCAGGTAATCTGGATGGTGGCCGGGATTCCGGTTAAAATAAAGGGTTAATATTTTTATCCCGCCAAGCCGCAGAGCGCGCAAAGGGCTATTTTTCAAGAACCCTCTGCGCTCTTTGCGGCTTGGCGAGAGATAATCGGTTTTTTGTTCACAAGCGTTTTTAGAGTAAGAGTAAGAGTAAGATTAAGATTAAGACGGTTTTTATTAAGTTACCTTTCAAGCACTTCCACTGCTGCCACCCGGTTAATTAACCAATCGCCCTCGATTTTTTTAAATTTGCACGCCAGTTCATAGAATTCATCAAACTGCCGTTTGCTGTCTTGTGCGCCGGCATTGATCCGGGCGGTGAGGCGGACGCTGGCGGTGTTTTCATCCGGAAAATCGATTGAGATATCGTAGATGGCCAGTTCGATGCGCTCATAGCGGGCGCGGCCGGACATGGCATAGGCCCGGATATCCTGCCTGGAAAACTCTCCGGAAACGTCTCTGTAGGGCGTCTGCGGAATTTTCAGCACACACGGGTCCGTGAAAATCTCGGCGATGTTTTTGGCATGGCCCGCTGCCATGAGCTCGTTTTCCGATTCATCCTTTGAGACCCGCTCCGCGAGTTCATCCAGCCGGCTGCGGATTTTTTCCGCATCGGTTTGATAAAAAAAGAAGAATCCCATCAGGCCGGCAGCCAGGCAGGCCATGATAAGGATAAGGGGCTTTGATCTTACCATAGGGGGGCTCCGACGAT
>DATGCF010000176.1:0-35738 GCA_035312245.1 Desulfosalsimonadaceae bacterium | reverse complement strand
GACCCGCTGCCGGAAACATTTGCCGAAGCCAGCCGGGTATCTGAAAAAGAGATCGAATACGAAGCCATTCTGGATATTCATCGGGCCGGCCGGCAATTGACGGGTAGCGCCCCATCATCGGCCGACCCGACCGAAACGGTGGGCCTGACTGCAGATGCCTGGACGCCTCTGGCGGTGATCGCCCCGGATGATCAGACGGCCGCGGCGCCGGTGATGGATTTCGCGGAAGCGGCCCTGCGACGGCGATCCCGGCGTAACTTTATAAAAGACCCCATGACAGAGGGACAGCTCGCCTATCTGCTGTCGCTTTTATCCGAGGGCCGCGGTAAGTCGGGGCGCAACCAGCCGGATGATGCGGCCCATATTGCCTGCGGATGCCTTGTTGGCAACGTATCGGGCATAGCCCCGGGGTTCTACCTGCTGGATAGCATAAGCCGGCAGCTGGGCCGGGTGTTTGAGGGCAATAAGCTCCGGGATATGACCGCCATCTGCTTGAATCAGGCATGGCTTGCCAATGCGGCGGTTCATTTTGTGTTGATGACCAATCTGGAATGGCTCGATCAGCAGTTCGGGGCCAGGGGATATCGGTATGCCATGATCGGGGCCGGCCGGCTGGGCCATCTGCTGTATGTCGGGGCTACGGCGCTCGGTCTGGGATGCTGCGGCATCGGGGCGTTCTATGATGGGGAAGCTAGAGAGCTGTTGGGCTTGAACGAGGCATCGGATATGTTGTATTTATTGGCTGTTGGCCAGACCAAATCCGGGAGGGCTTCCTGAAGTTTCGGTGCAAGAATAGAATGCCGCGCGGAAGGCATGAATGCCGGAAAGGGGGTTGGCGCGATTCAATGTGAGAAGGCCGAACGGATCGGCTATTTCATGGATCTTTGTTCCTATGCCCGGATCGATATCGGCTGCGCCGCGGACGGGGGCAAGGATTCTCCCGCGTTTGGCCTGCCAAAGCCGGATCTATTGGTATCAAACACCAATAACCGCGCGCTCCTTGCCAAGTGGTTTGACGTGCATCATCGGGAGTGGGGCGTGCCCACTGGAAACGGTTTCTAAGCTATGCCAGGCATCGGCCCGCCGGGATCACCGCATTTGTTTCATTCGTGCAGAGGGAGCCGTTCCTGATCATGCGGGGCCGCCCGACATTTGACGCCTATTATCAGCTGCTTGCCGATGAGACCGAAAAACGGGTTCAAGCCATGATTGATGTGGATCGTGCCGATGTCCGAAAATACAGCAAGGAAAGCAGCTTTACCCGGCTTGAGGCATTGCTTGAGATGATAGACGCCAAGTGGGCGGCGTAAGCCCGGGATTGCCGATTTTATGGCAATCTCCCCGGTTATGCTGTGGCCGCTGGAAAGCAGGATTTTGTTTAACGGGGGGGCTTTTGCAGTGCCGTAAACGTTTCGATATTAACTCAGAAGGGAGGCAGGGAATGGCCAACAAACACCTCTACGTGCTCTGGACGAATGATAACATGATCACCGCCGAAAAAATGGTTTTCATGTATACCATTAATTCGCTCCTTAGCGGCTGGTGGGAACAGGTGACGGTAATCATTTGGGGGGCGACCGCGAAATTGGTCAGTGAAAACACCGTGATTCAATCAAAGGTAAAGGAGGCGTTAGAGGCGGGTGTTCATATGACCGCTTGTAAGGCTTGTGCAGATGAACTCCGGGTGAAAGAAAGTTTGGAAAGTCTGGGTATCGAAGTCAGGTATTGGGGGTCAGCGCTTACAGAAATATTAAACGAGCAAACGCCGCTTCTGACCATATAAGAAAAATCAAAATGCATAGAAAGACCGGTGAATGACGAATCAAGTCTTTGGCATCAAGTGCCGGCAATACGGTGAGGCGGAAACAAAGATCCAGGAACTCCTAAGCATGATGGGTGAAATTCGGGCTTTTATAGCCGAAGGCGAAAAGATCGTCCTAAAGACGAATTTGATATTGCCGGCAACGCCTGAAAAAGCGGTCACTACCCACCCCGGCATTGTGACTGCGGTCGGGAAAATGGTCAATGGGTTTGGTGCTTCAGCGCTCGTTGCCGACAGTCCGGGGGCGGGGTATAAATACAATGAACGGATGATGAAGCGGATTTACCGGGTTTGCGGCCTGGAGGGATCTTGTGAGCCGGCGGGGATTTCGCTTAATTTTGATACATCCGCCGAACCCGTATCCTATCCGGAGGGAAAGCTTATCAAACGTTTTGAGGTCATCACGCCAATCTTAGACGCCGATGGCGTTATCAATCTGTGCAAGCTTAAAACCCATCTTTTTATGCACATGACAGGGGCGGTGAAAAACAGCTTCGGAGTAATCCCGGGGCTGGCAAAGCCCGGATATCATGCCAAGCTAAACGATACGGCGCGGTTTGCGGACATGCTGCTTGATTTGTCCGCTTTTGTTTCGCCGCGGGTGTCTGTGATGGATGCGGTGGTCGGTATGGAGGGGGAGGGCCCTAATAATGGCGATCCGCGCCAGATCGGGCTTATTCTGGCGTCCAGAAATCCCCTGGCCCTGGACGTGGTGGCTGGCGAAATTATGGGGATTAACCCCCGAAAGAATCCCGTCCTCCAGGCCGCCGCCCAACGGGGACTCTGTCCGACCCGCCTGGAAGAGGTTGAATTAATCGGGGTTGAGAAGTCAGAGCTTCGCATACCGGATTTTAAGCCCCCCTCCACGATTTACGGTAAAAAGGGACTGGGCCCGCTGCCCTGGGTTCAGAAGCTAATGACGCCGCTTTTCAAAAACGGTTTGACGGTGAAGCCCCGCATAGATAAAGAAAAATGCACCGCTTGCGGCACGTGTCATGATTCATGCCCGGTGGGCGCAATCACCCTGTACGAAAACGCCTATGCCGAGATAAACGAAGATGAGTGCATTCGCTGTTATTGCTGCCATGAGATGTGCCAGTTCGAGGCTGTTTATCTCC
The DNA here is from genome assembly GCA_035312245.1 of Desulfosalsimonadaceae bacterium. Classification (GTDB taxonomy): domain Bacteria; phylum Desulfobacterota; class Desulfobacteria; order Desulfobacterales; family Desulfosalsimonadaceae; genus M55B175. Next base: position 32,798 of record DATGCF010000176.1, on the reverse strand, counting down.
ATAAAAGCCTGCTGTACAGAATATTAAACTGACTGGCAAGGCTTGGCTAAAAATTTTTATTCCGGGTTGTGGCTTTAACTGCATCATAAAAAAAGAGGGCGGCCTTGCCCGAAATCCGGGCAAGGCCGCCCTAATCCTGCCAAAAAAATATTTTAATGGCGTCTTACTTTATGTCATCCACCTTTTCCTTAAGACTGGGGTTGTCTTGGACGGCTCTGCTGATTTCGTTGTATTTGCTTACACTCAAATTATTTTCCTCTATTGCATCAATCATTTTCTGGGTGTATTTTTCCTGAAGCTCCCGGGCTTTGTTGGCATCCTCTACATCGCTTAATGCGTCGGAATACTCACCCCTGATTTCAGACACATCCGTTTGGGCCTCGGCGAATTTCTGAAGGTTTTCCTGGTTGAAATCCGCAGGCTGCTGCTGTTGCTGGGGGTCCGGGTACTGGTACTGCTGCTGGCCCTGTTGACCCAGGGCGCTTTCTACGGGATGATCGGCAGCAGCCGTGCAATTCGGATCATGTTTGATCAATTGCGGGAAATTGCCGCGCTGCCCAGGGTCCTGCATCGATCCAGGGGGGAAAGCGGGACGGGCAAGGAGATGGTGGCCAAAGCCCTACATGATTTGAGCCCCCGGTGCAAGGCCCCGTTTCTTGCCGTTAACTGTGCCGGCATCCCTGCGGATCTTCTGGAAAGCGAGTTTTTCGGTCATGAAGAAGGCGCATTTACCGGTGCCGTGAAAAAGCGGCCGGGCCTTTTCCACCGGACCCGTCAGGGATCGCTGCTGCTCGATGAAATCGGTGAAATGCCCTATAATTTGCAATCCAAGCTTTTGCGGGTGCTCCAGGACGGCTCATTCCGCGCGGTTGGCGCAAACAAGGAGCAGCAGGTCGATGTCAGAATCATCTGCGCCACCAATCAGGATCTGGAAAGCCTTATGGATTCGGGCCAATTTCGGCAGGATCTCTTTTATCGCTTGGAAACCTTCAGCCTCACGGTACCTTCCCTGCGGGAACGCAAAGATGACATACCGCTGCTGGCGGCCCATTTTCTGAATCGTTACTGTCTCCATCGGAGATCACGAAATGCTGCCCACGCTTCAGGAAATCGAGCGGCAATATATTCCCGGGTGCTTGAAAAAGTCGGCGGGAACAAAAGACGAGCGGCCGCCATACTGGGCGTCAGCAGAAGGACCCTGTATCGTCACCCGGAAGGCTGATGGCTTGGTAAAAAGCCCCTCTCTTTTTTCCTTGTTTTTTTTTCCTTTTTCTTTCGGTGTTTTTTCAAAGCGATTAATAATTTTTCGTAAAACTCCGAACTGAAGCTTTCCTGATAGGCCCTTAAAAAGATTTCTCTGTTTTCCGTTGAGTGGCGCCAACTGTAATGGAGGGCCCGCCAGTCTTTTATGGCTTTCTTTTTTTTATTGAAAACAAGGCGTTTGTAAGTCACTGCGTCCAAGTCCACTAAGTATATATTATCCGGCCGGATGATGATATTTTTATTTTTAGGATCTCCATGAAAAATTCGTCTGTCATGGAGCTGCTGTATGCTTTTGATGATACGTAAAGCCGTGGCGAATTTTTCTTCTTTGTCGATATCTGAGCTGATAAAGAACTCGTCTGCACTGACTCCCTCCACATAAGTACTAATGAAGTAGGAGCGGATTTTAAAAAAAAGGAGTTTATCTTCAATAGTGGCAATGGAAGTAAGTGTCGGTATATTTTTATGGGATAAAATTTTTGAGGCTTCCCAGCTTTTGAGCGCTTTTGATTTTCTGATGCCGCGGCTCAGGTATTTGCGCCATTTGTTCGGATTGTACGTTTTAACCACAATCGGCGTATTTTTAAATCTTATCAGCGCTACCGTGGCTGCATGATCATTTTTCATCAGTTCAACGGCGTTTGCCGCTAAATGTTGCTCAATATGACGGCACAGCGCCAATATGTCATTCTTGTCAAACATATCTTCGCCGACCCGGATTTTTCTTTTTAGCAGGTGGCAGCGATTCAGGCCGGCCATTAAAGTATGAATGGTGGTGTTGTAAAAATCCATTTTATGACTATTTTAGGCGCGTTGCGGCGGTTATAAGCATTATTTTACTTGTTGCTATATCCATTTTAAGCCGAATCAGCAGAAAAGGCAAGGACAGGCCCAGGCAGGCTGCCGAAAAGCACGACGTCGACCATGGAAAAGGCAACTATCACCGCCACATCCGGCCCGGCCAGAGGTTCGAATTTAAATCCGGATTTCTTTTCCTACCTTCAGATCCACGTAACGCTCGCCGAATGCCTGCCGGAACTGATCGATGGTCCAGTCTGAGCTGTCATGGGGCGACAGGGAAACCACTGCCGGGGATACGCGCTTGATGGCGTTAATGGCGCTTTTAACATCCGCCTCGCGGATGCCGTGCCACGGGGGCTTATCCGAACCCACGATCCGCTGGATGTTTATCGGCCCGAGTTTGATCCGGCCGCCGTGCACCGGATAATGCAGTCCGCCGAGAATGGCGTGGATCGGTGCTTCAAATAGAGCCTGAGCCCGTTCAATAATGCGCTCAATGGTTTGATGGCCGCATCCGATAATGAGCACAATTCCCTTGCCGGCCACATTGACGGCAAGCGCGTGCTCCAGGGTATAGCCCATTAAAAACAGAAACCGGGGAATGGGGCCGATACTGGCGATGCCTTTTTTCAATACAGTCGGTTCATTGATGACATGGGGGATGGGTTTGGGGTTTCGTTCCGATGGGGTCAAAGCCACCGGCGTGTAAGCCGGAATCTCCGGTACATCCACCGCGGACCGGGAAAAACTGAAGGTCTTCTGCTTCTGATCCGCCATGCCGCCCAAATGATCCAGATGGGCATGGCTGATAAAAATCATGTCCAGGTCTGCCGGGGAAACGCCAAGTGCCGCCATATTATGCATAAGGGGCGAGGGATCCGTTTTTTTGGCGTTAAACCCCACGTCCAGAAGAATTTTCGTGTCATCCGCGGAAACCAGATAGGATACCCCGGGTTCGGTTTTAAGGTCCGGATTCGCGGCATAAAAATCGATTAGCGGCAGGATGGAGAGCTTTTCGACGCAGCCCAACGGCGTCAGTTCATGGATCCGGGCAGATGCGATTTCCTGGTTGACGCGCGCCCGCCCGGCTTTCAGCTGAAGCGTTTTGACCGCAATAAAGGCCCCAATTAAAAGGATCAGGGCGAGAAGTATGTAGAATGGAATAATCATCCTGATTGACGGGTAAAGGGTTGCCCGAAAACCGCCGGGCGGAAGCGGGCGCGCCAAAGGCGCGTCCGCCTGGTTTCTACGTTCAAGATCTAGTGGTCACATGCGTTATCCCCGGACTGCAGGGTATTTTCCATGTATTGGGCGACAAGGTCTTCCGGCGGAAGCGCCGGCGCACCGGTCAGCACCTTGATGCCGTGCTGGGCGAACAGCTGCAGGGCGCGGCCGCCCATTCCGCCGGCAAGAACCACGTTAACCCCCTGATCATTTAGCCATTTCGGCAAAACGTCGGGTTCATGGGGGGGCGGCTCAAGGGTTTCCTTGTTTTTAATCTCCGAGCCGTTTACCTCGATAATCGCAAACTCTTTGGAATGTCCGAAATGCATGGCCAGCTTGCCCTCGGCAAGGGGTATGGCGATTTTCATTGTTTATTCTTCCTCCTTATGGTTTTACATCCAATGTCCATCAACATTGGGGGTTTTGGCGTAGTTGCCGATTTCACCGTTTTTAAACTGTTTTATGACGTCTTCAATCGTACCGCTGACGTTGACGACTACTTTGACGCCGGCGGCCTCCAGCACTTTAAACGCCTTGGGGCCGCAGTTGCCGGTTAATACCACATCAACCTTGTTTTCGACGATCGTTTTGCCTGCCTGAATGCCGGCCCCCTGCGGCAGTCCCATATTCTGCGTGTTCTCTACCGCCTTGTATTCCATCGTATCCGGGTCGACAATAATAAAATTGGCTGCCCGGCCGAATCGGGGGTCCACATCAGCGGTTAAATTTTTGCCATTTGACGTTACAGCTACTTTCATCGGGTATTCTTAAACCTCCTTGCTTATGAGCCTATTTGGAAAAATCCATGGTCAGCTTGTTAAATTGCGCATCTGTCAAGGGTTTGCCAAATGCCGCAAACTGTATTTGGGGGTCATCATCATTGGGTACCGGCGTCCAGCCGCCATCCTCGGTCTTGTTGAAAAATTCCCAGTACAGATCATCCGGCCGGACCGGTACCGCGCCCTGCCAGTGTTTGACTTCGCCGTCTTCATAGGCCAGCATGTTAACGGTGTCACCGTTCATGATGGTTTGGACGGCTTTATTCATATGGCAGTCGTCGCATTTTCGGCCTTCCGACAGGATTGAATGCGTATAGTAGGGCACATAGGCCAGAAATTTTTTGTTCTCATGCACCAGGGTCATGGCACTGCCCGAGGTGACCTGGCCTTCATAGTTGATCAATAGGGTCCATTTCTTAATCGGAATAAAGTTGCCCGGTCGTTTTCCGGTTTCCAGAAATTTACCAAAATGGCAGTTTAAGCAGGCCGTGGTATTGCTGACATGGCAGGCCGCGCAGTCAAGCTTGCCGTTGTGCACCTGGTGGCTTTCAATCTTGGTATCAAATGCCGGCGAGGGCTGGCACTGATCTATATGGCATTTTTCGCAGTCCGCCTGAATAGCGCCTGGCGATCGCATGGAGCGCCGGAATTTGCCGTCGCCGTGGACATCCGTGTTATGGTGGCAGTCCGCGCATACCATGCCGGCGCCGGTGTGGACGTCCACGTGCCCTTTCTCACCATCGAATTTAAATGTCAGTTTCTCCCGGCCGTGGCAGGGCAGGCAGGTATTCATCGATTTGGTTTTATGCTCGGAAAAATAGGATCGTCCCCCGCTTTCCCGGGCATGGCATTTGTCGCAGCTTCTGACATGGCAGGTTTTGCAGTCTAGTTCGTCATAGGGAATGCCCGTTATATCCATAAATCCGCCCTTTTCCTCATACCAGTAGCGCATGCCCTCACCGGTGAAATGCAGGCTTTTGGTAAAGACTGAACTCAAGCACCCGGGTTCGGATGACTTTTGGGTTTCGCTGTCCGCGTCCTTGGATTCAGCCACGCCTTTATTAACCAAAAACATGCTGACGCCGACAATCAGAGTGATGATAAACATGCATCTGAAATAGCTTTTTGGCATACGTCACCTCCTTTTCTGGGGGCTCGGGTTAATGGCGTTTTAACTGGCGCCTCAATTGTTCGGAAAAACGACACTTGAAACCTTTTCCCATATGGATTTGACCGCCTGGGCGGCAGTGCCGTCTGAATATTCCACCAGGGCCTTTTGCTCGACCATGGCTTTGGTCATATCCCGGTCATACGGGATGGCACCGACAAACCGGATATTGTGGCTCTTGGCATATTGCTGCATATTTTCGCTGATGCCGGGATTTAAATCATATTTGTTGATGCAGAGCATGGTCGGCACGTTCAGGAATTCCGCCAGCTGGTGGACGCGTTCCATATCATGGGTACCGGAGAGCGTGGGTTCGGTGATGATCAAAACACCGTTAGAGTTGGCCACCGAAGCGATCACCGGGCAGCCGATCCCCGGCGGGCCGTCGACGATAATTTTATCCAGGGCATCCTGCTCCGCCATTTCCCTGGCTTTCTGGCGCAGCAGGGAGACCAGGAGGCCTGAATTTTCCTCGGCAATCCCCAGTTTGGCATGGATCATGGGACCGTGCCGGGTATCTGAAATGTACCATTTGCCGCAGGCGCGCTGGGGGAATTCAATGGCATCCACCGGGCAGAAGTGAACGCACACCCCGCAGCCTTCGCAGTCAATTTTATCAATAACGTAATCTTCGCTGATGGCGTCGAACTGGCAGCGCTCCCGGCATTCCCCGCATTCCGTGCACAGATCCTTTCGGATGACGGCATAATGGCCGCCTTTGAATTCTTCCTCATGCTGGACCGAGGGAATTAGGATGAGATCCATATCCGCAGCATCCACATCCGCATCTACCATGATCTTATTTTCCGCCAGGGCGGCAAATGACGCCGTCAGGCTCGTCTTGCCGGTGCCGCCTTTTCCGCTGATAATCGTTAATTCTTTCATATATCAAACATCTCTTTTGTTTTAAAGTCCAATATCAATTATTCGTCTCAGTTATCCGACTCAGCACATTTTGATAGAGCGCCTGGAACTTTTCCTTCATCTCCGGAAGCGCCTCCACCATTAAAATGCCGTTAGAGTAAGCCTCAGCAATTTTCCGTTTATCCGGGATCTCCATTAAAATAGGGATATTTTCCGCTTCCGCGTATTCAGCCGTGCGGCCGTCGCCCACATCTGACCGGTTGATGACGATACCAAAGGGGATCCGCATCAAACGGGCGGTTTCAACAGCTAGCTTCAAATCGTTTAAGCCGAACGGCGTCGGCTCGGTAACCAGGAGCAGAAAATCTGCGGCCTTAATGGCGGCAATCACCGGACAGGAGGTACCGGGCGGGGCGTCAATGATATTTAGCATATCGGCGCCGATTTGTTCCTTGACATGTTCAATCAGCGGGGGAGACATGGCCTCACCCACCCGGAGCGATCCGTGGTAGAATTCGATATGGCCGGACTGGCCCTTTTCCATGACCCCCAACTCCCGCCTGGCCTCGCTGATAGCGCCGGTGGGACACGCCATCATGCAGCCTTTGCAGCCGTGGCACATTTCCGGAAAGGTCATCACGTAGTCGCCCATCAGCGTAATGGCGGAGAACTGACAGAGTTCATCGCATACGCCGCAGAGGTTGCATTTGGACTGATCCACCTCGGGGATGGGCAGGGTCACGGTTTCACTTTCAAGGTCGGTCGGCTTCAGGAATATATGGGCGTTCGGTTCTTCTACATCGCAGTCGAGGTACCGGACGTTGCCATCTACAGATGCGGCGAGATTGGTCGCAATCGTGGTTTTCCCGGTGCCGCCTTTGCCGCTGGCAACAGCGATTACCATAGGAAATCTCCTTATTATAAAAATTTGTTGAAATCTCTTTGGGTTGAGAAAAAACTTGTGAGCATATGCTCAAATTCGATTGATAAAAATAAGGTCTCGGCGGGGGGATGTCAAGGACTAAAATTTGATGGCTTCGCAAAAAGCGATGATGGATGCCGCCGCCAAGGTATTTTTGCAGGAAGTAAATTTCTGTTCGTACTCGTACGCGTACTCGTGCTCGTACTCGGTTTTTAATTTGATTCGAGTACGAGTACGAGTACCGTCCCGCTCGTGCGGGGCTGAGTACGAGCGGTTCCTGTGAAACAGCTTACGGGGTGTATTCGTCCCACTCCATGGGCAGTTTCATTTTTTTCCGGGTATTGCATTCCTTACAGCAGGGCACCACATTGCCCTTGGTGGATCTGCCGCCCCTGGAAAGCGGCACGATATGGTCCATGGTAAGCTCTTTGGGCGCGAATTTCCGGCCGCAATAGTAGCAGGTCCCCTTGGCGCACTGGCGTTTCCACCACTGGGTCTGCCGGAGCTCCCGGGCCTTGTTCTTTTCCCGGCGGATATGCGTGTCTTCGTCTAAATTTTCGAATTTATTCATTTTTAAATAAAGTTCGATCCAGCCATTTACTGATTTCATGGATTAACATCTGATAAAATTTTTCCGAGCCCCCCAGCCCTTTGCGGCCGAAAAAATAATTGATCTCCAGGAAAAGCGGCTGAGGCTGGGATGCGTTATCCGGAAACAGGAGATCAAATCCGGCCAGATTGATGCCGGTCCGGCGGCAGACGGCGGCAGTCGCCGCCTTGCCGATCTCTTGAAGATCCGGGTCAGATGCCGGATCAATCCGGGCGCCCTTGGTGACCCCGGCAAACACAGTTTCCGGGTTTTTCTGGATTTTCCAATAAGATACCATCTTTCGGTCAATCACCACAACCCGAAGCGAGCGATTGGCCGAAGGGATGAAAGGCTGCAGCAGAAATCCCTGCTGCCCGGTTTTTTCGTATTGCGCCGCTTTTTTAAGGGCGTCCGCCAGATCTTCGGGGGTTTCTATAAAAAGGATGGTGTCGCTTTCACCGCCCCAGTCAAATTTAAATATGCAGGGATAGGAAAATTCCGGCGGCAGGCTTGGCTCTCCCCTGGTGTCGGGATATTCGCCCACGCTTTCAAAAATCCGGGTTTCCGGATGCGGGGCGCCCATTTCCCGGAAGAGCCGGATCTGACCGGACTTGCCCGCATATTTAAACCGGGCGTCATAGTTGGGAAATACATGGTAACAATTTTGCCGGGCCATTTCATACAGGCGTTGGGGCGTTCCCTGGGGCAGAATGACGGCATCCGCAAGGGAAATGATGTCAACATCCGTCTGATCCGTCTGCCGCCCGGCACACAGCCGATTTTTATCCCCAACAAAACAGGGATGGTACGAAACAATCATCAGTATCCCAGCCGGCGCATGGCCCGCGCATCCCGGCTCCAGTTCTTCTCCACACGGATAAAGAGCTTGAGATACACCGGCATCCCCATCAGCCGCTTCATCTCTATACGGGCGGCCTTTCCGATTTCCCGGATTTTGCTGCCGTTTTTGCCGATAAGGATTTTTTTCTGGGAATCGCGCTCCACATGGATCTTGGCATACACATACACCAGATTGATTTCCGCATCCTCTTCAATCATATCAATGGCAACCGCCGTGGAAAAGGGGATTTCTTCTTCGGTCAGCTGAAAGGCTTTTTCCCGGATAATTTCGGAGAGGATGAATTCCTCCCGCAGGTCCGTGATCATATCCGGGGGATAATAGGGCGGCCCCTCGGGGAGCAGCCCTTCCAGGGCAGCCAGCATGTCCTTGACCTGGGTGCCTTCTAATGCGGAAACCGGGTAAATGGCCTCAAACGGATAGCTCTTCTGCCATTTGTCAATCAGCGGCAAAAGTTCCGGCTTACTCACCCGGTCGATTTTATTAAGGGCCAGCAGGACCGGCCGTTTCCGGTTTTGCTGCAGCCGCTCCAGGATGATTTTTTCCGATTTCTTATCCGGCCTGGCCGCATCCGCCACCAGGAGGAGCAAATCCACATCATCAATGGCGGAAAAGGCCACATCCACCATTTTCTGGTTGAATGTCTTGTTGGTCAGGTGGATTCCGGGCGTGTCCAGAAAAATCAGCTGGGCGCCTTCGCGGTGGGCGATGCCGGCGATGCGGTTTCTCGTGGTCTGGGGCTTTTCCGAGGTAATAGAGATCTTTTGACCGATCATGGTGTTTAGGAGCGTGGACTTGCCCACGTTCGGCGCACCGGTGATGGCGATAAAGCCGGATTTAAATCCCTGATATGTATCTGTCGCGTCTGACATTTGTGATTCTTGATCGTAAAAGTCTGTTGCCTGCAGGTTGGGTTGAGGCCCGAAATCCAACAATAGATGCTATGGGCCGGGATCTGAGGGCATCGCCCCCTCCGCCAGCAGATGGTCAATGGCCGCCCACACGTCGCTTAGCCCCATGCGGGTTTTGGCGGAAAAACAGATCAGGTCGTCCGTGGTGATGTCCAGTTCCCTGGCAATGGCCTGCATTTGTTTGATGCGCTTGTTTTTGGCCAACTTATCCGCCTTGGTCAGCACCAGAATGACCGGTATGCGGTTATCCAGCAGCCAGTCGATGAAATCGCGCTCCTCGTCTTGAGGGGTCCGCCGGATATCTAAAATCAGCACCACGCCTTTTAAGGTTTTCCGGGTGGCCAGAAACTTTTCCACCATCGGGCCCCAGTTTTTTTTGATGCGGGCCGGCACCTTGGCGTAGCCGTATCCAGGCAGATCGACGAAAACGGTATCCCCGTTAATGTCAAAAAAGTTTAGCAGCTGGGTGCGGCCCGGGGTGGAGCTTGTCTTGACAAGGTGTTTGCGATTTAACAGGGTGTTGATGAGCGAGGATTTGCCCACATTGGAACGGCCCGCGAAAGCGATTTCCGGCGGGCCCGCCGGCGGATACTGATCCGGTTTGACCGCACTTTTGATAAATTCCGCGGATTTGACCTGCATCAAATCACTTTGTTCAAGGGATACTCAATAATGCCTTCCGCCCCGTTTTTTAACAGTGCCGGTATCAGATCCCGCACCTTGTCCGAGCTGATCACGGTTTCCACGGAAAACCAGCTGGAATTGTATAGCGAGGCCACGGTGGGCGCATTCAAGCTGGGCAGCAGGGAAACCACGGTTTCAAGCTGGCCTTCCGGCACATTCATTTTGATGCCCACCAGTTTCTCCCCCACCAGGGCGCCCTTTAACAGCATGACGATCTGCTCGATCTTTTCCCGTTTTTCCGGGTTTTTCCACGCTTCATGGTTGGCGATGAACTGAGTGTTGGTCTGCATCATTTCATGGATGACGCGCAGCCCGTGGGCCCTAATCGTGCTTTCGGTTTCGGTGATTTCAACAATGGCGTCTGCCAGGCCGGAGACCACCTTAGCTTCGGTGGCGCCCCAGGAAAACTCCACCTTAACGTCAATCCCCTTTTCCGCAAAATAGCGCTTGGTGTAATTCAAGAGCTCGGTGGAAACCTTTTTGCCGTGAAGATCCGCGATGGTTTTGACCGGCGAGTCGTAGGCCACCGCCACCACCCAGCGGGCGGGCCGGGCGCTGACTTTTGAATAGATCAGGTCCGCCACCACATGGACGTCTGACTCGTTTTCCGCAATCCAGTCTTTTCCGGTCAAACCGGCATCCAGGGTGCCGTTTGCCACGTTAATGGACATTTCCTGGGCCCGGCAGAGCGCGCAGGAAATATCCCCGTCGTTTATTTCCGGAAAATAGCTGCGGCCGTTCACCGTAATTTTCCAGCCCGAGCGTTTGAAGAGCTCAAGCGTTGAGTTCTGCAGACTGCCTTTGGGGATACCGAGTCTCAATTGTTCGCTCATTTTTTATATACCTCGTCGGGGTCAAATACCCGTGTTTCCGTGGTTTCAAGTGTGCCATCGGCTACTTTCCGAAAAAAACAGCTTTTATAGCCCAGATGGCAGGCCGCCCCGCCTATTTGTTCAACCTTTAGCAGAATCGTATCGTTGTCACAGTCCACCCGGACCTCTTTTACCTGCTGGACATGGCCGGAGCTTTCGCCTTTGACCCATAGCTTGTCCCGGGACCGGCTGTAGTACGTGGCTTTCCCGGTTTCCAGGGTAGCCTCCCAGGCGGCCTGATTCATAAAGGCCAGCATCAGGACATCCCCCGTCTCATAATCCTGCACAATGGCAGGGGCCAGCCCGCCCATTTTTGAAAAATCAATTGGTATCATATATAAACCCCTTCTCAAATGGTGTCGTGATCTAAGTTAATCAAATAATTTTATCGGATTATGCATATATGTCAAATTTTTTTTCAGCCGGTTTTTCCCCCTCCCGACCCGACCGGGGGATCGAAAAGTCGGGCGGGATACGGGGACTGTCCTTTCTTGACAAGCTGGCCGCCGCCCCTTATATTAACCAAATTAAAACAGTCCGGATTTAAATCAATTGGGTGCATTTCGGCATACCCTTCTACTTATTGCCGTAATGTCGAATGATTCAAGGCGAAAGGAAGTAAAACATGGCGGAAAATATCATTGAAGTCGGCGACAATAATTTTGAAAGTGAAGTATTGCAGTCCGATAAGCCCGTGCTGGTCGATTTTTGGGCGCCGTGGTGCGGGCCCTGTAAGGCCATCGGACCGGTGGTGGAGGAGCTTAGCAAGGATTATGACGGCAAGGTCAAATTTGCCAAATGCAACGTGGATGACAACCCCGCGACACCGAGCAGCTACGGCATACGGGCCATTCCGACCCTGATCGTGTTCAAGGACGGCAAGCAGGTGGATCAGATCGTTGGCATGGCAGACAAGTCCAAATTGGAAGCAAGCATTAAAAAAGGCTTATAATGGCTAAAACCGAATATGAGCTGGTGATTATCGGCGCAGGCCCCGCCGGACTGACCGCGGCGATTTATGCTGCGCGTGCGAAGCTTGATGTGCTGGTGCTGGAGAAGGCCGCGCCCGGCGGGCAAATCCTGGTGGCGGATTGGATCGAGAACTACCCCGGATTTCCGGAAGGTTTGAGCGGGGCCGATCTGATTATGAACATGACTGATCAGGTTAAACACTTTGGCGTGGCCATTGAAACCAACGAAGTGGTGTCCCTGGATCTGTCGGGAAAGAATAAGCACCTCCAGTTAAACGACCGGGAGGTCACGGCAAAAAGTATTATCATCGCCTCCGGGGCCTCGCCCAAAAAGCTCGGCGTGACCGGCGAAGATGAATATTACGGCAAAGGTGTTTCGGTTTGTGCCACCTGTGATGCGCCGTTTTTCAAAAACAGCACAGTGGCGGCCGTGGGCGGCGGCAATACCGCAGTTCAGGAAAGCCTGTTTCTCACCCGTTTCGTGGATAAGGTTTATTTGATCCACCGCCGTGATCAGTTGCGCGCGGACAAGCTTCTGCAGGAGCGGGCGTTTGAAAATGACAAGATTGAAGTGGTCTGGGATTCAGTGCTAAAATCAATTAACGGCTCACAGGCGGGGGTGTCCGGTGTGACCGTTGAAAATGTGAAGACCGGCGAGACCACTGACCTGTCCGTTGACGGCTGCTTCGTCTGGGTGGGCACGAACCCCAATACCGGATTTTTAAAAGATCATCTCAAGCTGGATGACCGCGGTTTCGTTTCGGTTAACAGCCGAATGGAGGCGTCGGTGTCAGGCGTGTTTGCTGCCGGCGACGTACGGGATACTCCGCTTCGGCAGGTATCTACGGCGGTGGGCGACGGCGCCATAGCGGCATCCGAGGCGGCGGAATATATTCAAAATCACGGCCATTAAGGCCCTCATCAGGGTTCAATTTTACCCAGGGTTATAAATAATAAGTTCATGAATCGAATTATTGCGTGCTTATTGGTGGCGGCACTGGCAGTGTGCGGGTGCTCGGCGTTTGGGCCTAAGGAGGAAAAGACCGCTGTCCAGCTGGCCGAGGAAGGGCGGGAAGAGTTCGCTGATGGGGATTACAAAAGCGCCATTGAAGCCTATGAAAAATTAAAGGATTGGTATCCGTTCAGCACGTTCGCCAAAGTGGCGGAACTGAAAGTAGCGGACGCGCATTACCGGCTGGACGAGTATGAGCAGGCCATTGCCGCCTATGAGCAGTATGAGCGGCTCCATCCCAATGATGAAAAGATTCCGTACGTGATTTATCAGATCGGGCGCTGCTATTTTGATCGGATGCGCGGGATTGACCGGGATCAGACCTACACGGAAAAAGCCCTCCAGGAATTTGAGCGGCTGGAAAGCCGGTTTCCTGAAAGCGAATATGCGGGAAAGACCGAAAAACATATTCAACAGTGCCTGAAAACCCTGGCCGGCCATGAGTTCTATGTAGGGGAGTTTTATTTCAAACAGGATCATTATCAGGCGGCCTTGGACCGGTTTTTAAATGTCATCAATAACTATCCGTCTGATTTTTTGTTGCTGCAGCACAAGGCCAAGAAGTACATTGAGCGCTGCCGGGAGCATCTGGAGGCCAGGTCAAAGAAATCCGGGGATCAACCAACAGCTGCTGCCAAGCAAACGAAGCGGATACCCACCCCGAGTCCGCCGATTAGTCGATAAGAGGGGCGGCGCACCTTTTTCCCTTATTGTTAAAAAATTCTTTACAAACAGAGAATCTTCATTTATATAATTTTGGTTTATCGGTATTGGATAAGTTATAACAGCCTGTTTTAATCAGAGTTTCTGGAGAAGATAAAAATGTCCAAAAAATGTGATATCTGCGGGAAAAATTCTTTGGTCGGCAACCATGTCAGCCATGCCCATAATGTGAATAAACGGCGATTTCATCCGAATCTTCAGCGGGTCCGGTCGGTTCGTAACGGCCGGGTGGAAAAAATCAATGCCTGCACCCGTTGTATCCGGTCCGGGAAGGTCGAGAAACCGCCGAAGTAGGTTTTAAAGCCTTCGAATTTCCTGAATTTTATCCACTTTTCGGAGTTTGGCGAGCACGGTGTCCAGGTGGGAGGTATTGGCCACGGTAATGGTGAAGTAGCCGGTGACGGTTTTGTCCGGCAGGCTTTCCAGTTGCACATCAATAATATTGGCGTCCGCCTGGCTGATCACCGACGTGATTTCAGCCAGCAGTCCCCGTCGGTCCCTGGCCCGGCATTTCAGCTTGACCGGAAAAGACCCTTCTGAATCCTTGCGCCATTCTACTTTGATTTCCCGTTCCGGGTTCATCTTCATAGCGTTCACACACCCTTTGCGATGCACGGTCACCCCGGATCCATGGGTAATATAGCCGATGATCGGATCCCCAGGCACCGGCTGGCAGCACTGCCCGAAGCGGATCAGGATGTCATCCATGCCATCCACTACCACGCCCTGCTCATCCCGCTTCTTCCTGTCCCGGCGACGGCTGATGAACCGGTCAATCAGGGTCTCTTCTTTTTTCGGCTTATCCCCTTCGGTGAGACGCCGGATGATCTGCAGCGGCGTGATCTTGCCGTAGCCCACGTTGGCGATCAGGTCATCCACAGTCTTAAAATTAAATTCATTGGCCACCGCCTGCATTCCCGGGCTGTTTAGTTTCTCATGGAAATTTAAGCGATACTTGCGAAACGCTTTTTCGCACATTTCCCGCCCCAGGGTGATGCTCCGCTCCTTTTCCTGGCGTTTGATCCATTGCCGGATGCGGGAGCGGGCCTTGCCGGTTTTCACATAATTTAGCCAGTCCTTGCTGGGCTGATGCCCCTTGGTGGTGACAATTTCAACGATATCCCCGGTTTTGAGCTCATACTGCAGCGGCACCAGCCGGCCGTTTACCTTGGCGCCGGTGCATTGGTGGCCGACCTCGGTGTGGATGAGATAGGCAAAATCGATGGGCGTCGCCCCCCGGGACAGGTTCTTGACCTCCCCCTGCGGGGTGAAAACATAGACTTCTGCGGGGAAAAGGTCAATCCGGACGTTTTCCAGGAATTCATCCGGGTCGCCGTAGTTATCCCGATGATTCTCCACTAAATTCTGGATCCATTCAAAACTGCTGATACTTTCTTTATCCGTTACCCGCCCCTCCTTATAGCTCCAATGGGCGGCAATCCCGGAGTTAGCCACCCGATCCATCTCTTCGGTGCGGATCTGCAACTCCATGCGTTCCCCATAGGGCCCGATCACGGTGGTGTGGAGCGATTTATAGCCGTTGGGCTTGGGAAATCCGATATAATCCTTGAATTTTGTGGGCACCGGCCGCCAGTTGGCGTGGATAATTCCCAACGCCTCATAGCATTGCGGAATGGAGTCCATAATCAGCCGGAAGGCGATAATGTCATAGACCTCTTCAAAGCTTAGGTCTTGGGAGAGCATTTTTTGATAGATGCTGTAGAACTGCTTATACCGGCCGTAGGCGCGGGAGGGCAGGCCCGCTTCTTTCATCTTTTCGCCGATGATTTTTTTTACCGTTTCTACATAATGCTCGCGCTGGAGCTGATCCTTGGCAACCAGGTTCTTAATCCGCTCATACTCTTCCGGCTGAGTGTAATAGAAGGAGATCTCCTCCAGTTCCCGCTTTATCCAGTAAATGCCGAGCCGCGATGCGATCGGGGCATAGATGTCTAAAGTTTCCTGGGCGATGGATTTTTTTTTAGCCTCGGTCGGATGGAAATGCAGGGTCCGGATGTTATGGAGCCGGTCCGCCAGCTTAATCAGGATCACCCGGAGGTCATCGGCCATGGCCAGGATCATTTTCCGCAGGTTCTCCGCCTGGCGGTCCCGGGCCGTATTCAGGGACAGCTTGCTGATCTTGGTGACGCCGGCGATGATCTTGGCGGCCTGCTCGCCGAAACGCTCCTGGATGTCCTCAACGGTGGTATGCGTATCCTCGACCACATCATGGAGCAGGCCGCAGGCGATGCTGGTGGTATCCAGATGCATATCCGCCAGGATATTGGCCACTTCCAGGGGATGGGACAGATACGGCTCCCCGTTTAATCGGACCTGGCCTTCATGTACTTTGGCGGAGTAAACATAGGCCTGATTGACTATATCCACATCCGCGTCCGGATAATATTCATTGATCTTGTCGAGTATGTCGGAGATGCGTAACATTTATTATGTGGTTGGGTCAGTAAGCCTTGGCAAACACGACGCGCTTGGGGCTTTCCTTACCGCATTCAATGCATTTGCCTTTTTCTTTTTGCCCATCAAACGGGATGCATCGGATGGAGACGTTCAGCCGGTTTTTGATCGCGGCCTCGCAGGCGCTCTCTCCGCACCAGTGCGACAGGGCGAATCCGCCGTGAATTTCCGGCCGCTCTTCATTTTTCGGGGTGAAAAAGGCGTTGAATTCCTCCAAATCATCGATTGTGTGCGTATTGGCCTCCCTGAGGGCCAGCGCCCGGTCAAACAGGGTCTGCTGGATGTCTTCCAGAATATCGCCGATGGTTTCCACGAACTCATCCTTCTGGATGGCGGTTTTATCCTTGGGGTCCCTATCCCGGCGGCCGACAAACACTGAATCCTTTTCAATGTCCTTAGGCCCGATTTCCACGCGCAGCGGAATACCCTTTCGGATCCAGTCCCAGTTTCGGGCCCCGGTATTTCGGGTATCGATTTCCACCGTGATCGGCCGGCCGTGATATGGTTTCTCCCGCAGGCGCGCGGCCAAAGCATCCACAAATGCCGTCACCGGCTGCCGGTCCTTGTCTGATCGAATGATCGGCATTAATACCACATGCGAGGAGGCGATCCGGGGCGGCAGCACGATGCCGTTGTCATCGCTGTGGGTCATGATCAGGCCCCCGATCAGCCGCGTGGATGAGCCCCAGGAGGTGGTCCATACGTATTCCTCCGTTTCCTGGGCGGACTGAAAGGTAATATCCGAGGCCCGCGCGAAATTTTGTCCCAGAAAATGGGAGGTTCCGGCCTGAAGCGCTTTTTTATCCTGCATCATGGCCTCAATGCAGGTGGTGGTTTCCGCCCCGGGAAATTTTTCCGCCAGGGTTTTTTCACCGGTAATCACCGGCATGGCCATATACTCTTCGGCCATTTTCTTGTAAATATTTAACATCATATGGGTCCGGTCAACTGCCTCCTGGCGGCTGGCATGCGCGGTATGGCCCTCCTGCCAGAGAAATTCGCTCGTCCGAAGGAAAATCCGGGTGCGCATCTCCCAGCGCACCACGTTGGCCCACTGGTTGATCAGCACCGGCAGATCCCGGTAGCTTTTGATCCACTTGGAAAACGAGTCGCCAATGATGGTTTCAGATGTCGGGCGCACGATCAGCGGCTCGGTCAGCTTGCCGGCCGGCACCAGGGCGCCGCCTTCGCCTTTCTCCAGTTTATGATGGGTTACCACCGCGCATTCCTTGGCAAATCCTTCTACGTGCTGGGCCTCTTTTTCAAGGAAACTCACTGGAATAAACAAAGGGAAGTAGGCGTTGCGAACCCCGGTGGCCTTGAACATGTCATCCATTGTGCGCGTAATGTTTTCCCATAGGGCATAGCCCCAGGGTTTGATGACCATACAGCCCCTAACGGGCGAGACTTCGGCCATATCCGAGGCCCTGATGACCTCTTGATACCATTCCGGGTAATTTTCCTGCCGGGTCGGCTTGATTGCAGTTTTATCTTGTTTCATCTCGCTCCTCTTTTTAGTAAACTGGCTTTAGGTATTGGGTATTAGGTATTAGCTAAACCCCAACACCCAAGACCCAACACCTAATACCTAATCGTCAAATTCATCAACTTCTTTGAGCAGGGCATCCAGCAGTTCGGCCTGCGGGATTTTACGGATCACTTTACCCTGCTTGAATAAAACACCGGATTCCCTGCCGCCGGCGATGCCGATGTCAGCGGCTTTGGCCTCTCCCGGGCCGTTTACCGGGCAGCCCATAATGGCAATTTTAATCGGTGTGGTGCGCGTCATGAGCGCTTTTTCCGCTGCTTCGGCCAGGGCGAACAAATCGAACTGGCAGCGGCCGCAGGTCGGGCAGGAGATGATTTCCGGCCCCCGCCGGCGGATGCCCAAAGCTTTTAATATTTCATAGCCCACCCGCACTTCTTCCATCGGATCCCGGGTGAGCGAGACCCTTAGGGTGTCGCCGATGCCCTCGGCCAAAAGCATGCCGATGCCCATGGCGGATTTCACGATGCCGGCGTAGAGGCCGCCGGCCTCGGTAATGCCGATATGCATGGGAAAATCGGTTTTTTCGGATAACTGCCGGTAGGCGGAAACCGTCTGCCGGACATCCGTTGATTTAATGGCGAGTTTTAACTGATCGAACCCAAGTTCGCTCATCAAATCGATATGGCGCAGGGCGCTTTCCACTAATGCCTCGGCGGTGGCTGCCCCGTGCCTGGCGAATATATCCTTTTCCAGGGACCCCGCGTTCACCCCGATCCGGATGGGGATTCCGGTTTCCTTTGCTATGTCCACCACCGCCTTGATCTTTTCACGGCTGCCGATGTTTCCGGGATTGATGCGCAGCCCGTCCGCGCCGGATCGGGCGGCGGCAATGGCCAGGCGGTAGTCGAAATGGATATCCGCAATCAAGGGAATCCGAATCCCTTGTTTAATGGCCGCAATGGATTCGGCTGCCGCTTGATCCGGCACGGCCACCCGGATGACTTCGCAGCCGGATTCCTCTAACCGGTGAATCTGGGCTGTGGTGGCGACAACGTCCCGGGTATCCGTGTTTGTCATAGATTGGACCGCGATCGGGGCATTGCCGCCGATGGGTACATGGCCCACACGGATTTGCCGGGTCTGACGTCTGTTGATTGGGAAAGCCATATGTTATATTAATTTAGGGTTACTTCTATTTGGGGGGCTTCGTGCTGCCGCTCAATCCGGGTGTCCCGGATCGCCCCGAATCGTGCTGACATCCTCACCTAATTAACAGAGAAAGGGGCTTTATTCAAGTCCAACCCGGCCGTTTTGCGCGACGACCCGGCCCTGTTTTTCAAAATACGGTTGCCAGTCTAACCGATTTTTTTTAATTTGTAACGGAATGTTTATGATTCTGCGGTCTGTTGATAAGGAGACGGAAAATGAGTGAAAAAGCGGGAAGCGAGGATTCGGGTGTTTCATCGGAAAAGGTGCGCCAGGCGTTGGATGCGGCCGCATCGGATGGGGATCTGCCGTGTGCGGCCGTTTTTGATGTGGCGGCATCATTGAATATATCCCCGGGGGCGGTGGGCGATTACGCGGACAAATTCGGGTTTCATCTGGTTAGGTGTCAGCTTGGCCTGTTCGGCTATTTACCGCATAAAAAAATCGTGGAGCCATTGGCCTCTGTTGATGCGGAATTGGCGGACGCCATCCGGGAGGGGCTTGTCAATGACCGGCTCCCGTGTCAAACCGTATGGGAGATTGCCGAGCGGTTTAATATCCCGCGGATGACGGTCAGCGCAGCGTGTGAAACGCTGGGGATAAAAATAAAGCCATGCCAAATCGGCGCTTTTTAAAAAGAGGCGATTTCCAATTTCACCGCATCTACTGCGTCAAATGATGTCTCGCATAGGCCACTATAGCTCGACATCATTTTCCTTGTATCTGCGGCAAACTTGAAAATCGCTCAATAGAGGTTCACCTTGAACAAAAATTGCACGTTTCAAACAGGATCTATATATTTCGAAAATTGCTATTTTACGATAACGGCGCGAAGAAATGTAGGGGCGGCCTTCAGGCCGCCCGCAAACTGGAGGCAGAATTTAGCTGTTACCCCATCCGCAGAAACGGGTTCATCCGTTTTTCCTGGCCGATGGTGGTGGTGGGGCCATGGCCAGTATAGACCGTGACGTCATCGCCTAACGGAAATAGCTTGTTTTTCACGCTCGCGATCAGGGTATCGAAATCTCCGCCCGCAAAGTCGGTTCGGCCGATAGAGCCGGCAAACAGCGTGTCGCCCACAAAGAGAACGCCGTTCGCATGAAAGGAGACGCCGCCAGGGGAGTGGCCCGGTGTATGGAGCACCTTAAAGGTGATATCACCGAAGGTGATGGCATCGCCGTCATCAATGGTCTTATCCGGCGGCGGCGAACTCTCCGCAGATAGCCCGAATGAGGCGGCGGCCTGCGGCAGGGAATCGAGCATCGGGGCATCCTGGGCATGGATCAAAAGTTCGGCGCCGGTGGCATCTTTCATGCGCCGGTTGGCGCCCACATGGTCAAAATGGCCGTGCGTGTTTAATATATACTTTACCGTTAATTTGGATTCCGCCAGGGTCGTCAAAATCCGGTCCGCATCATCGCCCGGATCAATGACCGCTGCCTGTTTGGTGTTATCGCAGCCGACGATATAGCAGTTGGCCATGATCGGGCCGACTGCCAGCGTTTTGATAATCAAATACGCCTCCTTATTTCTTTTTTTGTTGTTTGGCCTGCTCAGCGATCTCCACGATGCTGGTGAGCTTGTTTTTCGGCTGGACGGCGGCCGTTTCCACCAGTTTTTCAAACACTTCCGCCGGCAGGTGGGCTTTGAGGTAGGATGCCACGTCAAATTGTTCCCACCAGCAGTCGAAAATCTTCCAGCAGGGGTTGTCATCCTCGCCACTGATCAGACAGTAGCGGAATGTGATCTTACTCCCCAGCCGGGGGCAGCGCCGTTCCAGGTTGTCGAAATCTTTATCGCTATTCATTCTGTAACTCACTACTTATGCTTCAGGTGCTGCGGCTTGGGAAAATCTGCATAGATCTTTTCGCATTCGGCGACCTCATCCATGGACAGCACGATATCCTTGATCTGCCCGGAAAGATAGGAATCATAGGCCGTCAAATCAAGCAGCCCGTGGCCGCTCCAGTTAAACAGGATGACCTTTTCTTTTCCCTCTTCCTTGGCCTTTTTGGCCTCATCGATCACCGTGGCCAGCGCATGGGTGGTCTCCGGCGCCGGAATAATCCCCTCGGTTCGGGCCAGCAGAATGCCCGCCTCAAAGACCTGGCTCTGCTTGACCGCCTTGGGTTCAAGCAGCCCTTCGTCCACCAGCTGGCTGACGGTGGGCGCCATGCCGTGGTACCTTAAGCCGCCGGAATGAAATGCCGGCGGCACGAACGCATGGCCCAGGCTGTGCATGGCCAGAAGCGGCGTGTAGCGGGCCGTGTCCCCGTGATCATAGACAAACGGGGCTTTTGTCAGCGTCGGGCAGCCAGCCGGCTCAACCGGGTAAATCGCAATGTCTTTGCCGTGGATCTTGTCATAAACAAAGGGAAAGGCAAGCCCTGCGAAATTGCTGCCGCCGCCGGCGCAGCCGATGATGACATCCGGATAGTCGCCGGCTAGCTCCATCTGTTTTTTCGCCTCAAGGCCGATGATGCTCTGGTGCAAAAGCACATGGTTTAAGACGCTGCCCAGGGAATACCGGGTCTGCCCGGTTTCATCCGCCACCGCCTCTTCGATGGCTTCGCTGATGGCCATTCCCAGGCTGCCCGGGGTGTCCGGATCCTTTTCCAATGCCGCACGCCCGGCCTTGGTCTCATTACTGGGGCTGGGAATACAGTTGCCGCCCCAGGCGGCCATCATGAATTTCCGGTAGGGTTTCTGGTCAAAGGAGACCCTTACCATATAAATTTTGCACTCTACGCCGTACTGGGCGCAGGCAAATGATAAGGCGCTGCCCCATTGGCCGGCCCCGGTTTCCGTGGTCATGCGCTTGATGCCGAAGGCTTTGTTGTAATAGGCTTGGGGAACCGCCGTGTTCGGCTTGTGGCTGCCGGGCGGGCTGACGGACTCATTCTTAAAATAGATCCGGGCCGGCGTATCCAGAGCTTTCTCAAGGGAGAGCGCCCGCACCAGCGGAGCCGGCCGCCAGATATTTAAAACGTTTAAGACCTCATCCGGGATGTCGATCCACCGTTCGGTGGAGACTTCCTGCTCGATAAGGTTCATGGGGAAAACCGGGGAGAGCTGATCCGGCGAGACCGGGTTCCCGTCCGGCCCGAGCGGCGGGTTCATATTGATATCCGCCAGAATATTATACCATTGCCGCGGAATTTCATCTTCCCGAAGGATGTATTTGCGTAGTTCCATGACTGACTCCTTTGCTTTTGTGCGTGTATTTATGCCGATTGATCCTGATCGTTGCGAGTGCCGGGTTCGGTTTCCGCCTGCGTCGTCTCAGGCAATGAATTCAGGCCATGGTGCTGCCGAACCGCATCCAAAACGCCGTTAACAAATGGGCCGGTTTCATCGGTCCCGAATTTTTTGCCCATTTCAATGGCCTCATTGATGGAGACCTTGGCGGGGATATCCTCACAGTAGAGCATTTCAAAGGCCGCCAAGCGAAGGATATTCCGGTCCACACCGCTCATCCGGTAGACTTTCCAGTTGCTTGAATGCGCCTCAATGATCCGGTCCAAATCGGACCGATGGTCGATCACCCCTCTGACAAGCCGGCGGCAGAAATTAGAAGGCGCCTGCTTAGGGGAAACGAGTTCCCCCAAGCCATCAAACAGCTCGTCCGTGTCATCGCCCAGTATATCCATGGAATACAGGATCTGCAGGGCCATTTCTCTTGCTTTGTGGCGGGTGCTCATGGATGTTCTTATTTAAACGAGCCCTCAATGGCGTCAATTAAATTGGTCATTTCAATCGCGGCCACTGCGGCATTCCAGCCCTTGTTACCCGCCTTGGTGCCGGCCCGCTCGATCGCCTGTTCGATGGTATCCGTGGTGATGACACCGAAAATGATCGGCACCCCGGTATCCAGGCTGACGCTGGCAATTCCCTTGGAGACCTCGGCGGCGACGTAGTCAAAATGCGGGGTAGAGCCCCGAATCACCGCCCCCAGGCAAAGGATCGCATCGTGTTTGCCGGCCTGGGCCGTTTTTTTCGCAACCAGCGGGATTTCAAACGACCCGGGCACCTTGACGATATCGATGGCGTCATCGGAGACGCCGCTTCGCTGCAGCGCGTCAATGGCCCCGCTCAGCAGTTTGTCTGATATAAAATCGTTGAAACGGCTGACGACCAGGGCAAACCGTTTCCCTTTGGCGACCAGATTTCCTTCAATGACATTGGGCATGGGCTTTATCCTTTATTCATTTATGGCATTGCGTTACGGGGTGGTATCAATATTTAAGTAATGCCCCATTTTCAGCCGCTTGCACTCCAGATAGCAACGGTTGAAATCATTGGGCTCGATCTGAATCGGCACCTGCTCCACAACGCTTAGTCCGTACCCCTCAAGCCCCACGATTTTTTTCGGATTGTTGGTGATCAGCCGCATCTTCCGAACCCCCAGATCCGCCAGCACCTGGGCGCCGATGCCGTAATCGCGAAGGTCCGCCTTAAACCCGAGTTGCTCGTTGGCCTCCACCGTATCATAGCCCTGATCCTGGAGCACATAGGCTTTCAGTTTGTTTACCAGGCCGATACCCCGGCCCTCCTGACGGACGTACAAAAGCACACCAGAGCCTTCCTGATCCATCATTTCCATGGATTTATGCAGCTGATCTCCGCAGTCGCACCGCATGGAGCCGAATATATCGCCGGTGAGGCACTCGGAGTGGACCCGAACAAGGGTGGGCTTTTCCGGATCGATTTCGCCTTTGATGAGCGCAATATGCTGCAGGTCCTCCATATCGTTTTCATAGACGATGACCTTGAAGGTCCCGGCATGCGCGGTGGGCACGGTGGCCTCGACCGCCTTGTGCACAAAGGATTCCGTGCGCATGCGGTACTCAATCAGTTTTTCAATGGTGCAGATGCCGATCCCATGCTCCTCGCTGAATTTTTCAAGCGTGGGCATCCGGGCCATGGTGCCGTCTTCATCCATAATTTCACAGATAACCGCCGCCGGCTTGAGCCCCGCCAGCTTGGCCAGATCAACCGATCCTTCGGTTTGGCCGGTCCGCACGATGACCCCCCCGCGCCGGGCCCGCAGGGGAAAGACATGCCCGGGGCGGACTAAATCTTCGGGTTTGGCATCATCCGCGATGGCCGCCTGGATGGTGGTGGCGCGGTCCGCAGCGGAAATACCGGTGGTCACCCCGTGACGCGCCTCTATGGATACGGTAAATCCCGTTTGAAACCGGGAGGTGTTGTTGCTCACCATCATGGGCAGATTCAGGGCTTCGATTTTATCAGGCTTCATGGCCAGGCAGATCAGGCCGCGGCCGTATTTGGCCATGAAATTAATCGCTTCGGGTGTGACCGCCTCTGCGGCCATGGTGAGATCGCCCTCGTTCTCCCGGTCCTCATCGTCAACCAGGATCACCATCTTGCCGTTCCGGATCTCCTTGATAGCCTCTTCAATGCTTAAGTGTCCCATTTTCCAATATATCTCCTGTATTTTCTAACCGGCTTTACAGCACAGGCGCCAAGCCGGTAAAATGTAATCGTGTCAGCTAGATAAACCCGGTCTTATGGAGAAATGCCATATCCACGCCGGTTTCCGGTTTATCTTCGCTGGCGCGCTGGTTTCCTTCGGTGATAAATTTTTCCACAAACTTGCCGATCATGTCGGTTTCGATATTGACCGCATCCCCCGGCTGTCTGTACTGGATGGTGGTTTCCGCTGCGGTGTGCGGAATAATCGCCACCTCAAAGCCCTGTTCATTGACCGTGTTAATGGTTAGGCTGATGCCGTCAATCGCCACCGATCCCTTGGCGATCATGTACCGGGTCAGCTCCTTTGGCACGGAGACGCCGATCCACAGGGCATTGCCTTGAGCGTTTTTATAGGCAATCCGGCCGGTGCCGTCAATATGGCCGGATACCAGGTGGCCGTCCAGCCGGTCTGAGAGCCTGAGGGCCCTTTCGATATTCACCCGGCTGCCAGGAGTGATCATCTGCAGCGTGGTCCGGGAAAGGGTCTCCGGGGATACATCCACCTCAAACCGGGCGCCGGAAATCCGGACCGCCGTCAAGCACGACCCGTTTACAGCGATACTATCCCCAATGCGGGAGCCTTCCAATACAAAATCCGCATTCACGGAAAGTCGTTTGCCTTCCCCGGCAGCGGACCCCGCGGTGATGGTGCCCAATCCCTCAATAATTCCGGTAAACATTGTCTGTGTCTGCCTTCCGGTTCATATGCAATTGCTCCGCAAAAAGCGATTAATGTAGCCGCCGCGGTATGTTTGCAGAAAGTAGCCTTTGATTCGTACTCGTACGCGTGCTCGTAATCGGCCTCTAAATTTCCCGATTACGATTACGAGTACGAGCACCGTCCCGCTCACGCGGGACTGAGTACGATTAGTCCTTCCCCCCTCTTCCCAATTTATTTGGGGGAGGGATTGGGCGGGGGGTACGCTACCGCTGCCTCCGCACATACCCGCTAATCAACACATCCTCGTCAAATCGCTTTACATGGATATTCTCAATCGGTATACTACCCGCCATCAGTTCCGGTCCCGGGCCGCTGCAGATCGGGATACCGTCATCGCCGCCCAGAATTTTGGGCGCATAAAAAAAATAGATTTTATCCGCAATATCGGACCTTAAGGCCGAACCCAGTACCCGGCTACCGCCTTCAATCATCAGGCTGGTCATGTTTTTCCGGCCCAGCATCTCCAGAACGGCGGAAAAATCCAGACCCCCGTCCTTTACCGGGGCCTCGAGCAGGCCAACCCCCTTTTCCGCCAGCCGTCCCGGCTTTTCCGGATCATCCGGCTGATGAAAAATAATTAACGTATCAGATGCTGATTCGATCTGCAATACTTTCGCATCCTCCGGTATGGACAGCCGGGTATCCAGGATAATGCGGTGCGGGTCAACCCCCTTCTTATCATCCAGCCGGGTGGTGAGGCTCGGATTGTCGGCCTTTACCGTGCCCACCCCCACCATGATGCCGTCCGCCCAATGGCGCAGTTCATGGACATACTGACGGGAGGCCGGACCAGTGACCCATTTGGAATCCCCGGTGCGGGTGGCAATCCGGCCATCCAGCGTGGCCGCGCATTTTAGAAAAACAAAGGGGCGTCCGGTGCGAATAAACTTGAAAAACGCCTCGTTTTGTTCCAAAGCCGCCTCTTCGCAGACGCCGATGGTAATGTCAAGCCCCTGGCTTTTGAGATAATCCGCTCCGCCGCCGGTGACCTTCGGGTTGGGGTCGGCCGCGGCAATCACCACCCGCCGGATGCCGGCGGCAAGAATCCGCTCCGTACAGGGCGGGGTCCGGCCGTAGTGATGGCAGGGCTCGAGCGTTACGTAAAGGGTGGCGCCGGCCGCCTTTTCTCCGGCATGGTCCAGGGCATTGACCTCGGCGTGCGGGCCGCCGAGCACTTCATGCCAGCCTTTGCCGATGATGGTGCCGTCCTTTACCGCCACGGCCCCGACCATCGGGTTAGGTGAGGTGTAGCCGCGCCCGTTCTCTGCCAGATCAAGGGCGATGCGCATGTAGAATTGATCGTCCATATATAGAGTATGAATTGCCCGCCTACCGGTGGGTCAAAAGCGTCTTTAATTCGGTCACAAAATCGCTCACATCCTTGAAGTCCCGGTAAACCGAAGCAAAGCGGACATAGGCGACCTTGTCCAATTCGTGGAGTTTTTTCATGACCTTCTCGCCAATAATGGCCGACGGGATCTCTTTTTCCTCGGATTCTCTGAGATCCCGTTCGATCTCCTCGATGAAGGCCTCAATCATGTTCATGCTGATTTCGCGCTTCTCACAGGCCTTCTTGAACCCCGACCGGACCTTATCCCGGCTGAAAAGCTCCCGCCGTTTGTCCTTCTTGATGATCATCAGCGGGATTTCCTCGATGTACTCATAAGTGGTAAACCGCCGCTTGCAGGACATACATTCCCGCCGCCGCCGGATGGCCGTGCCGTCCCGGCTAAGGCGGGAGTCGATGACCTTGTTGTTGTTTTCACGGCAAAAAGGACATTTCATAACCTTCCCCCTGCGGTTGCACCCATTGCGCCGTTTCGGTTGTTCAGGTTTCGTTGATTTTTACGACTTCGATCTCCGCCTCCTCAAGCAGGTCCCTGGACAACTGATCGGCGTATCCCGATCGGTAATATATTTTTTTGATTCCGGCATTGATTAGCATTTTGGTGCAGATGGAGCAGGGCAGGTTGGTGCAGTAGAGCGAGGCCCCCTGAATGGGCACGCCGTGATAGGCCGCCTGGATAATGGCGTTTTGTTCCGCATGGATGCCGCGACAGAGTTCATGGCGCTCCCCTGAGGCGATCTGCATGGCCTCGCGCAGGCAGCCGACCTCTGCACAGTGGGCGATCCCGCTGGGCGCCCCGTTGTATCCGGTGGCGAGAATGCGTTTATCTTTAACGATGATCGCGCCCACCGCCCGCCGCAGGCAGGTCGAGCGCTTGGCCACCAGGGCCGCAATCTCCATGAAGTAGTCATTCCAAGCGGGCCGACAGTCCGGTTGGGTCGGCATATGCATCTCCTTTGGCATGGGGCAGCCCTGCAAACTCCGGTTAGTGCATCGGGTTATTCCGGGTCCTGGAATAAGGGAAATTGGGCGCAGAATTCCTGGACCCGCTCCCGGGTGCGCTTGATCCGGCTTTCATCGCCGGCATTTTTCAATGTATCGACGATAAAATCGCCGATGATATGCATCTCATCGCCTTTCATGCCCCGGGTTGTCAACGCCGGAGTGCCGATCCGGATGCCGCTGGTCACAAACGGACTCTGGGTTTCAAACGGGATGGTGTTTTTGTTAACCGTAATGCCCGCTTTTTCCAGTACTTCTTCCGCGTTCTTGCCGGTAATTCCCAGGTTGGTGAGATCTACCAGCATCATATGGTTATCCGTGCCATTCGAAACCAGCTCAATGCCGTTTTCCATCAGGTGGCCGGCAAGGGTCTGGGCATTCTTAACGATTTGGGCCTGGTAGCGCTTGAACGCATCGGCCAGAGCCAGCTTAAAGGCCACGGCTTTGGCGGCGATGACGTGCATCAGGGGGCCGCCCTGGATGCCCGGAAAAATCTCTTTGTTGAGTTTTTTGGACAGATCCCCGCGGCCTAAGATCAACCCGCCCCGAGGGCCGCGCAGGGTTTTGTGGGTGGTGGAGGTGACCACCTGCGCGTGGGGCACTGGGGACGGATGCGCGCCGCCGGCGATGAGGCCGGCAATGTGGGCCATATCCACCATGAAATAGGCGCCCACGGAGTCGGCAATCTGGCCGAAGGCTTCAAAGTCGATAATCCGCGGGTAGGCGCTGGCGCCGGCCACGATCATTTTGGGCTTGTGTTTTTTGGCCAGCTCCGCAATCTCATCATAGTCCAGCATGCCGGTGTCTTTGCGCACGCCATAGTGGACAAAATTAAAGAATCGGCCGGAAAAGCTTGCCTTGGCGCCGTGGGTCAAATGCCCGCCGTGGGCGAGATCCATGCCCAGAATGGTGTCGCCCGGTTCCAGCAGGGCGAAATAGACGGCCATGTTGGCCTGGGAGCCGGAATGGGGCTGCACATTGGCGTATTCCGCGCCGAATAGGGTCTTTGCCCGGTCAATGGCCAGGCTCTCGGCGATATCTACAAACTCGCAGCCGCCATAGTAGCGCTTGTTGGGATAGCCTTCCGCGTATTTGTTGGTCATCACGCTGGCCTGGGCGGCCATCACCGCCGGGCCCACGATGTTCTCCGAGGCGATCAGTTCCAGCGTATGCGTCTGCCGGTTATATTCGCCCTCAATGGCATTTGCGATTTCCGGGTCGACTGAGTCAATGGTATCAATATTGCGTTGATTGTTTCGCATACTTTCCTTCCGTTTACTTACTCGCGAACGGCTTTGGACCGCGCATCGATATTGTCAATCCGTTCCTTGTGACGGCCCCCGTCAAACGGGGTGTCCAGCCAGGCGCGGAGAATCTCCCGGGCCAGGTCCGCGCCGATCACCCGGCCGCCCATGATCAGCATATTGGCATCATTGTGGCGGCGGCACATGATCGCGGAAAAGAGATCATTGCACAGGGCGGCCCGGACGCCGGGAAACCGGTTGGCAATCATGGACATACCAAGGCCTGTGCCGCAGATTAAAATGCCGCGTGCAAATTCGCCGGATGAAACTTTTTGCGCCACCCGGGCACCGAACGCCGTGTAATCCACCGAGGCCTCGTCATACGTGCCGCAGTCTTGAACATCGAGTTTGTGGTCTTTTAAGACCTGCTTGATATTTTCCTTTAACGCAAATCCGGCGTGATCGCAGCCGACCACGATCGGTACCCTTGGTTCCATGGCTGAGATATCCTTTGTGCTCAGGTCTTATCGATAATATAGCTTACCGCATCCTTAACCGTGGCCAGCTTTTCCGCGTCCTCATCCGGGACTTCGATGTCAAATTCTTCTTCCATAGTCATGATGAGTTCCACAATGGCCAGCGAATCCGCGCCAAGATCGTCAATTAAGGAGGCCTCGGGCACGACTTCACTAACATCCACATCCAGTTTTTCCGCTATCAGTTTTTTGACTTTGTCTTCGATCTTCATTCACGCCTCTCCTTCGTCTTAAGTATATAAACCACCGTTTACGTGAATTACCTGGCCTGTGATATAGGCAGCCGCGTTTGATGCCAGAAAATAGGCGACACCGGCGACATCTTCGGGCGCACCCGCCCGGCCGGCAGGAATCTGGGCCATTATCGCCTCCTTTGAGGCTTGGGACAGCTCCGCGGTCATGGCGGTTTCAATAAATCCCGGGGCAATGGCGTTGGCGGTAATCCCCCGGGAAGCCAGCTCCCGGGCGGTCGATTTGGTCAACCCGATGATGCCGGCTTTGGCGGCGGAATAATTGGCCTGACCGGGATTTCCGGCTACCCCGGCAATTGACGTGATATTGATGATCCGGCCGGATTTCTGCTTCATCATTGGCCGGCTCGCCGCTTTTATGCAGTTGAAAGCCCCTTTCAGGTTCACCCCAATGACATCGTCCCAATCGGCTTCTTTCATCCTTGCCAATAGCCCGTCCCGGGCGATACCGGCATTATTGACCAATACATCGATCCGGCCGGTCGTATCCAGAACGGTTTTGAAAAAATCCGCCACCTCGCGGCTGTCTGCCACATTAACCCGGTAGCCCGCCGGTATGCCGCCGGCCGCGGAAATCGTTTCAGCCGTCTCATCCCCGGCCTGCTCCGGGGAATAAAAGTTGAAAAAAATATGGACGCCGGATGCGGCAAAGGCTTTGCATATGGCGCGCCCAATGCCTCTTGATCCGCCTGTCACTACGACTGTTCGGTTCATTTTTCCGCTTACAGCCTCGGATTGCGGCGATTGATCGGTGTTACGCAAAAGGGCGGCCGAACGGGGATAAGACCGGATTTAGAGGCCGGACGGGCGATCCTGTCCGTACTCGGTTGCGGGTGGCCTGTTGCCATGTACCAGTCTCGTAAAAAATCAATTTTAAGATGGCAAAGCAAAATGTTCAAGATCGCGGCGCGCAAATCCCGAGGAATGCAGCGTACTGACGCGTACGTGAAATTCCGAGGGGTGCAGCGCAACAAAGATATTGGACTTTTTGCGAAGCCATCATTCCTTTGTTTCAGTAACGGTCCGGCCCTTGTACGTTCCGCATTCGGGGCACGCCCGGTGCGGCATTTTGACCTCGCCGCACTGCGGGCATTTTGATACATTCGGCGCCTCGGTTTTTTGATGGGTGCGCCGTTTATCGCGTTTGGATTTTGATACTTTGTGTTTGGGTACTGCCATGGCTCGCTCCTAACTATTTAAAATTTTTGTATATTAATTATATTCGGGTAAACAAAAAAATAGGGGGTGCGTCCTGCCCCTGGGCTCAAAAAGGCCTTTAAAACGTCGGATTTAAGTTTTAAACTAGTATGTTAAATCGATCCGCTTGTCAAGGTAATTCATTTTTATGCCATTTATAACGCTTGAGTTCAATAGGCGTTTGTGGTAAAAAAATCAATTTTATTTTTCTCGCTAATAATATGGTACAAGGATATGTATGGATAAACAAATAATCACAAGATTTCCGCCGAGTCCGAGCGGGTATCTGCATTTGGGCGGCGCGCGCACGGCCATTTTTAACTGGCTGTATGCGCGGCACACCAACGGACACTTTGTCCTCCGGGTCGAAGATACGGATGTGGCCCGGTCCACGAAAGAGTCGGTGAATGCCATCTTAGACGCCCTGGAATGGCTGGGCATCGGCTGGGATGAAGGCCCGTATTTTCAATCCCAGCGGTTCGATGTATATAAGGATTACATCAACCGGCTGCTGGCCGCGGGCCATGCCTATTACTGCACCTGCTCGGCAGAGCGGCTTGAGCAGATGCGGCAGGATGCCATGCAGAGCGGGGGCAAGCCCAAGTATGACGGCACCTGCCGGGACAAGGGCCTGGCATACCAGGAAGGCGCTGTGGTGCGGTTTAAGGCCCCGCTTGCCGGCACCACCATGGTCCCCGATCGAATCCGGGGCAACATCGCGTTTAACAATACCGAACTCGATGACTTCATCATCCAGCGAAGCGACGGGACGCCCACGTATAATCTGGCAGTGGTGGTCGATGACATCACCATGAATATCAATACCATTATCCGGGGTGACGACCATTTAAATAACACGCCCAAGCAGATTCAGCTCTATGAGGCCCTGGACTGCGAAGTGCCGGATTTCGGGCATGTCCCTATGGTGCTGGGGCCGGACAAGACCCGCCTTTCCAAGCGGCACGGGGCCATGTCCGTTACCGCGTACCGGGATATGGGCTATCATCCGGATGCCATGGTCAACTACCTGGTCCGGCTGGGCTGGTCGCACGGGGATCAGGAATTTTTCACCCGGGAGGAGCTGATAGAAAAGTTTAACCTGGAGCACATCGGCAAGTCCGCCGGCGTGTTTGATCCGGAAAAGCTTCTGGCGCTAAACGCCGAGCACATCCGGGCGAAATCCAATGAGGAACTGGCTGGCCATCTGATGCCGTTTCTCGAAGCCAAAGGAATTGATGCGGCCCCGGGCGAATACCTTTACCACGTGATTGAAACTCTTAAAAACCGCAGTAAGACCTTTGTGGAAATGGCGGATGCCGCGGAATTCTATTTTGTTGAGACGGTTGCTTATGAGGAAAAAGCGGCCAGGAAATTCTTAAAGGCTGGCATTCTTGCGCCTTTAAAGGAAATAACCGCGGAGCTGGAGCAGATGGAAGTGTTCAACCAGGAAACCCTGGAGCCCATTTTTCAGCGGGTGATGGACAAACATGAATTGAAACTCGGCAAAATCGCCCAGCCCATGCGCGTGGCGCTTACCGGAAAAACATTCAGCCCCGGCATATTTGAAATGATCGAGGTGCTGGGAAAATCGGCCGTTCTCGCCCGGCTGAAGGACGCTATTAAATACATTGAATCCCGTCGGGCGGATGAATAAAAAATTAGCTTGACAGTCAGGGCTGGTTTGCTAATTTTTAAACAGATACTGAGGGTTGGTCTAGGGGTAAGACGACGGGTTCTGGCCCCGTTAACACAGGTTCGAATCCTGTACCCTCAGCCAATAAAATGAGAAGGGATTGCAAAAATTGATTGCAGTCCCTTTTTTATTTGAAACCGCTGCGATCAAATTTGACATCTATAAACTGCTGAATGTTGTCCTTTCTTTCCAAAATTATAACCCTTTTTGTCCAAAAGATCTTATTCAAATCGGCTCTTCACAAAGATCCGCAGTCTGGGTTTGTCCTTATAATTTGTCTTGAGGATTAAAACCCCGCTGTATGCTTCTTCTGATTCAGCGATATGAGAAAATATCACCTTGAATTGCTTTCCCTTTTGGGTCTCCTCAATGGTGTATTTGACCTTCTCGGGGATATTAAAGGATACCACCTCAAGCGCCAGGGGCTTTTTTCTGTCTGTGGATATGATGGTACTCGCCGCCTGGATGGCGCCGCCTGATTTTCTGATATACACATGG